>JACRNV010000005.1 GCA_016214785.1 Methanobacteriota archaeon | reverse complement strand
GTTCTCAGCGCTTGTGGGAGGGCCGTGGTCATGGAGCTTCAACTTCCCGAACGGTGCTGGATGGTACAGGTTCTACACGCTGGCATCTGACAACGCGAGCAACCAGGAAGCTGTCCCAGTTGTGCACGATGCGCTCTGCGGCTGTGAAGCAACGACGCCGGTGAGCAACGTGAACATGATTGCGCCCTATTTATTCAATACGGCTTCGATGACGATCGATGCGACAGCGAGTGACGCAGGCGGCTCCGGAATACAAAACGTCTCATTGTACTATAGGTTCAGCGCGAACAACGCGACGTGGGGCGCATGGACTTGGTTTAGCGCAGACGCGAGCGCGCCCTACTCATACAGTTTCAACTGGCCGAGCGGCTCGGGGTACTATGAGTTCTACAGCGTTGCAATCGACAATGCGGGCAACATCGAGTCCGCACCGACGAGCGCTGACACAAAAGCAATGTACGATTCTACAGCACCAACAATTGTGACTACCACTCCCGCGGACGATGGTATTAACATTTCTACCGATGCGGGAACGTACGTCATCCACTTCAGCGAAGCCATGAACACGAGCGCCGGGACGGTGCAGACGAACCTGCCTGGCATTTCATGGGCATGGAGCGCTGACAAGATGTGGTACAACGGAACATACACGACGTTGCAAGCCAGCACGATGTACTACGTGAACCTCACGGGACACACCGACCTGGCCGGGAATGCGTTAAGCGGCGATGCGAACAAGGCATTCACGACAGCGATCAGTGGCGGACCCACAGACACGACGGCGCCAACAATCATATCGACAACTCCGAGCGACAGCGCAACAGGCATTGCCACCAGCGCAGGAACGTGCGTCATCCACTTCAGCGAAGCCATGAACACGAGCGCAGGGACAGTAGAGACGAACCTGCCTGGCGTTTCATGGGCATGGAGCGCTGACAAGATGTGGTACAACGGAACATACACGACGTTGCAAGCCAGCACGACGTACTACGTGAACCTCACGGGATACACCGACCTGGCCGGGAATGCGTTAAGCGGCGATGCGAACAAGGCATTCACGACAGCGAGCACAGCCATCCCAGGAACGGTTGTGGGAAGGGTGACGGACACGAACGGAAATCCCATCGCGAGCGCGGCCGTGAGCATTTCGGGCACAAACCTGCAAACATCGACGAACGAAAGCGGCTACTTCAGCCTGGCGAATGTCCCGGCGGGCAACCACGATTTGGTGGTCAGCCACGCAAACTACGTAACGAAGACCACGCCAATAACAGTCAGCGCGGGCCAAACCACTACGGCAAACGTGCAACTGACGGCCGATATCGAACCAGCCTTCGACTGGCTCTGGATAATCCTCATAATTGTAGTCGTGATGGTTGCGATAGGGATATTGGTCATCCTCATGAGGAGGCGATCGAAGGGGCAGCAGGATGCGCCAAAGGAACCGGGAGAGCCCGAGCCGACCACTACGCCAACGCCGCAGCCCGTGGCGCCCGCCGAGCCAACGGCTCCAGCCCCCGCAGCCAAGCCCTCGACGCCAGCGCCAGTCATACAGGCGGCGCAACCGCCGGCAGCGCCGGGCCAGATGAGTAACGAGGACAGGATCGCCAGGCTGAAGAAGGCGCTCGAAGAGGGCAGGATTTCCAAGGAGTTCTACGAGGCGAACATCAAGAAGTTTACGGGATGAGCGCGTCAACCACGAGCATGAAAGACGTCTGTTGGATGAACTCCGGGGCAGGTCAGGCACTAAAACCCTTCCCCTTAGGGGGGTGCGAAAACCATATAAGGGCGAAGCAGGATACAATCGCGTAGAGGAAAAGCGAGGGAGCGAGCTTGGCTAAGAAGGGCGAGGAGAAGGGCGAGGGGGATTTCTGCCCCACGTGCAACGAGGCCGTGCCGCATGACGCCACCGAATGCCCGAGCTGCGGCGAGTCGCTCGAGGCTCCGGGGGCGAAAGGCAAGAAGAGGGCCAACGTCCCATTCTGGGTCGGCCTGATTCTCATCATAATGGGCGGGCCAGGCATAGCGCTCGGCTCGTGGCTCCACGACCTGCTGAGGATTCCGATATGGGGGGACGCGTTCGAAGTCTTCGGATGGGTGAACCGCCTGGTCGCGGCCGTAGGGCTCATCATGATGCTCGTCGGAATGGCGCTGCTCGTGTGGGCGCTGGCGAGGGAGGCTAAGGAGGCTTCGGAGGAGGGGTGAGGCAATGGAGGAGACCGAGGAAATAGGGGAAGCGGGTGGCGCGGCGTGCGCAGCCTGCGGCGCGGACCTAGCGGAAGGCGCGGCGGAATGCCAGTCATGCGGCGAGAAAGCCCCGACCGAAGCAGAGCCCAACAAATGCCCGAAGTGCGAGGCGGAGCTGCCCCTGGACACCACCGAATGCCCGGGCTGCGGAACCAAAGTCGAGCCCAAATACAGGCCAGGACACGTCTGCCCCGTCTGCGGCTCGGACAAGTACACACCGGAATCGGGGGACCTCGTGAAGTGCAACGAGTGCGGCAACGTCTACGTCCGCGCCGACGACGAGGAAGGCATCCTCAAGGGCTGGAAGTGGAAGTTCTGGCTCGGCCTGGCTTTCATAGCGATAGGCGATTTCGGCTTCGCGCTCGCATCTTACCTTCACAATGTGGCCCGATGGTCGCCGATAGGCGACATGTACCTGGGCTACGGATGGCTTGACACGCTGCTGGGCGCGGTCGGTATTACACTCTTCGCCTTGGGCGTCGTTCTCTTCGGCTGGGCGTTCAGGCGCGAGAAGACGGTCGAGTGCCCGAGCTGCGGCGAGGTCATCTTCGAACATGAGCTGAAGGTCGAGGAGGAAAGGGAGGCGGACAAGGACGAGATAGACAAGGCGCTCGAGGAGATAGAGTCGGTCATCGAGTGCCCGAATTGCGGCGAGAACTGCACCCTCTTCGACACGTCATGCCCGAACTGCGGCATGGCGCTATCGGAGGAGGGCGCGTCCCCGGCGGAGGAGAAGCTCGGGGACATCGAGCCCGGGCTGGACGACACCCTGCCCAAGGACAAGGCATTCGAGGACGCGCTCATCAAGGACATCGAGTCTGCGGCCGATGAAACGGTCGCCACGCAGGAGCCGGCCGTGGAGGAGAAGATACTTGAGTCCCTCGAATCGCTCGAGCCCAAGGACATCGAGGGCGTGGAATGCCCGTCCTGCGGCATCATGGTCGGCAAGGACGCGGGCGAATGCCCCGTGTGCGGAACGAAGCTGGGAGGGAGCTGAGATGACCCAGAAGTGCCCGACCTGCGGCAATGAGATAGGCGACGACGCCACGTCCTGCCCGGTCTGCGGCGAGCACCTGGCGACGGCGCCGGCGCCCGTGGAAGAGGTGGAGTGCCCCTCGTGCATGTCCCTCGTTCCTCCGGGCGAGAGTTGCGCGGTATGCGGCGAGAAGCTTACGCAGGCAGCACCCCCGGTTTTGGCCACCGCGGCTGAAATCAAATCCACCAAGGAATGCCCCTCATGCTCGGTCGATGTAGAAATGCATGCGGCCGAATGCCCGGTCTGCGGTTACGTGTTCGAAGGCGTTGCCCCCCAGGCCGCGCCCGCCGCCCCGAAGGCCGAGCCGAAGCTCTGCCCCTCTTGCGGCGTCGAAGTCGAGACGGACATGATTGAGTGCCCGATATGCGGCTACAAGCTCGAGTACGAAGGCCTGCCGCCGATGGAAGCGCCCGCGCCACAGCAGAAAACGGCAACGCTCGGTCAGGCTTCGCCAGCGCGCAAGCCCGCGCCCGAGAAACCGACCCCGGCATCGGCCGCGCCAGCCCCGAAGAAGAAAAAGGCCGAGAAGCCCGCAGAGAAAAAGCCTCCGGTGAAGGCCCCCCTCCCAGTGGCCGAGCCGGTTTCCGAGGCCCAGCCTGCGGTCGAGGGGTCGAGGTGCCCGGCCTGCGGGAAGCCCATCACGGAGGAAATGGAGGTCTGCCCGTCGTGCTTCAACAGGCTCAAGGTCATCCGGCTCCCGGCGGAGGCCATACAGATATCGGGCGAGATCCCCGAGGATGCCAAGATCGAGGCGGGCCCCGAGGATAGAGTATGCCTTGTCTGCGGAGCACTCATCGAGGAGACGGAGGAGAATTGCCCGATATGCCGAATCCCGTACGGCACCGAGATAGAGGAGCCCCCGGAGGAGGAGCACGAGTGGGAGACGGTGGGCATCACGGTCAAGGCCGAGCGCATGATGTGCCCCAACTGCAGCTCGTTCGTCACCGACACCGAGGAGCTCGATCAGGAGCACACGCAGCAGAAATGGTTCTTCAGGGCGATACTCGCTATCTTCGCTGGGGTCTTCCTGACCTCGGCATCGGTCTGGGCGCATGGTGTCACGACCGAGAACCTCTCCCGGGGGATGGCCCCGATGCCCCTCGACTGGGTGATCAACGTCTCCGGCTGGGTGCTGGTGGCGCTGGGCGCCATATTCTGGTTCAAGTCATGGCGCGATGAGAGGGAGCACGCCCTCCTCTGCCCGTCCTGCGGCGAGACGGTCGGCAAGGCAACCGTCACATGCCCTGAGTGCGGCAAGGCACTAAAGGGCGCGGCGTGCGCGAACTGCGGCGCCGAGCTCCCGCCCGACGCGGTGGCGTGCCCCGATTGCGGCACGACGCTCGAAACGAAGGAGCCCGAGGGGCCGCGCTGCGCGAACTGCGGCGGGGCGATGGCCGAGGGATCGCTCGAATGCGCTGAGTGCGGCTCGAAGGCCAAGGGCAAGGCGCCGCCGAAGCTCGGTCGCGGCTCGGAGCAGCTCTACTGCCAGACCTGCGGGGCGATACCGCCGAAGGGAGCCAAGGAGTGCAAGAACTGCGGCGAGACGCTAGTGCCACCGGAGGCGGAGGCGCTGTGTCCGACCTGCGGCGCGACCGTGCCCATGGACGCGAAGGAGTGCCCGGAGTGCGGCCAAAAATTCGCCTAAATAGGGGCAATCTCTCATCTTAAATTACTGGGAATCGATTTCCCCTATCACCCCGGACTAAGTTTGTTTTTCAGGGCATCCTAAGTTGGAATTCGTTTGGAATCGAATGCCCTTTTTGCCGCAATATGCTGGCGCTTACGAGTTCACTATTCATACCGTATCCGCTGGAACGTAGACCCAATATTCCTCTCCGTTTTCATCACGTAATTGGGACCGACGGCCTTGGTTCTGTAGGTTGTGTCGGCATCGGACCGAAGCGACCCAACTGTGCGCACTCCTATCCCGCCGTCAAATCCTGGACGGAGATGCTCCGGCGAGGCATCAACGGCGCCTCTCGTCGATGAAAGGATGGTCACGGCGGAGGTCTGAGCTACGACGGAATCGGTTGGGGGACTCTGACGAAAAGGATTTCGTGTGCGGCATCCTGGCTAACAAATTGCCTTGCTTTCTTCCTCCCCTAACCTTGCGCTCCTCCGCTGGCCATCCCCTACCTGCTCGGAGCGCTCAGCTTCTAAAAGTTTAGTCTGTCTAATTTGTGGAAGGAGAATATTTCCATTTTTTGTATCAAGTAATTCGTTAAATATTTTAGCAGACTCTTGATTTTTCTCTGAAATGTCGATAAACCTAAAAGATGATGCTGCCAGATATAATGGTTCTTTTTCAAATGCAATCCATTTACGTTCGAGATTTTCAGCTACGGCACCAGTTGTATTTGAACCTGCAAAGAAATCAAGTACGACGTCATTTGGATCTGTTAAGAATTTGATAAAGAATTCTGGCAACTTTGAAGGAAACCTAGCTGGGTGCGGATCTACACCTACATCTTTACAAGCTCGTAGGTATTGTGAATTACTCTCCGTATTTGATATCTGCAATAGATTCGATGGAATCGCACCACCGTTTGAGTGGTTGAATCTATCACTAATATCGTGTCCAGATGGACGAAGTTTAGGTTTGTAGTAGTTTTCTGCATCGCTAAGTAGTTTCTTCATTCTTTTTGAATATGGAGCTAAAACATTCCTTACGTTAGCTTTCGGGTTTTCAGTTTTGGAAAACCACCAAACTGTATTTACGGAATCCTTTACACGGATTTTGCGCTTATTTACCCATTCTATTGGTGAAGGTAGTTTAGCAGGATTGTGCCAGAAAAATTCTTCTGCAAGGTTAAAACCTGCTTCATCGCAGAATTTAATTAAAACTCTATAGTTGTACAATGATCTAACAGGCTTGTTTTTTTGATAGGCACCGCCCATATCCAATACAAAGCTACCAGTATCTTTTAAAACTCGCATTATTGGTTTTGAAAACTGAAACAGCCAGTCAATATATTCATCTTGTTCCTTATTACCATATTCCTTTTTTCTCTGGAGCGCAAAGGGCGGAGATGTTATTACTAAATCGATTGAGCTATCTGGTATAATTTTAAATAAATCGTTGGAATCGCCAAGGTAAGCCTTACCATAATTCGTAGAGTACATTGGTTGAGCTATCAAATTTTCTTTCATTATGAAAACTCCTCTATTTCATTTATCCAGCTAGAGAATATTTTCCACAAAACCGTAACCGCAAAATATACTTCTGGGTCTTGCTTCTTTATCTCTTCAATTTGTTTTATGAATTCATCTTCATTTCGCGTCCCGATAATATACGATACCCATTGACGTGCATCACCATCGATAAGGCATGAGCGTATATCATCAATTGTGAACCGTCCAGTTTTTCCCAAAGCCCAAGCGATACCTGACCGTTGCGAAATTGAAGCTGATTTGAATTGATTTAGAAGCAGGGGGGTGTAAGAATTAGCAAATTTAGCGAGCGCCTTTGATGCTTCTATTTTTACAATATTATCTACTGCATTGAAGGCTCCAATCAAGACTTTTATCGCCTCTGGATGTCCTAACTCACCGATAGACCACGCAGAAGCCGCCCTTATTTCTGGATTCTGAGTTTCATCAGCAAGCGTATTTGTAAGTAATTTCATCGAAGTAGCTGTATTTATCTCACCAAGAATAATTACCGTTTCAAGCCTGTTTTCTAGATATTCATCCTTAATCATGGATGTTAAATATTGGATGCCATCAGTATCTTCTATTCTAGCTAATGCCGCCGCAGCTTCAAGACGTACATACACATGCTCCTTTGAATCAACCATACGTTTCTTTAGTACATCAACAACCTTTTTCACATCAAGATTGGATATAGCTTTGATGGCTGCATAACGGTCACTAATGGAACTACTGGTTAACAATCGAATATAACTCTCAATATCTTTATCGCCAGCGCATTTAAAACATTTTTCTACGTGCACGACTGATGCCAATATTTGTCCTTCCACTACTTCTTCACCAATTTTCACTAGGGGATTTACCTTAATCTTTTTCTTTTCTAAACCAACACTAATGGTACGGTCATCTGATTTTCTTTTAAATCGTATCCTATCACTTGTAAGAGAATGAACTACACCATTACTACTCGCAATTGTGGTTGGCCATATAATTCTCGTCTCAAACCCTTCTTCAGCACCTTTAGGGCGCTCTTGTAAAATCTTATGTTGCCGATACGCTTTTCTTAAATTGGCTAGTTGTATATATTGAATAGGTGATTGAGCGTGCCAGTCAGTTGGCGTAAAACTACCCTTAACGCAACGAATTATAGCCACATAATCAGTATCTTCAAGCCCAAAATCCCAACCTCGATTAGGATCTGCCGTAGAATGTGACATGCTTATTTCCATTTTAGTTTTAGCACGGGATTCGACTCTTGTTCCACATTTAACACATAATATGTCTGGTACGCGAACCCGTTTTATTTTTATACTCTTCCAGATTTTAAAATTTCTAGACCCGCGCTCCAATTCAATAGGTTGATGGCCATTTGAAGCTAAGTTACTATAAACGAAACGTGTGCCAATCGCTCCCATAGAAATCTTTTCAAGGAAGCTTTCGTCGGATTTAAACGACCGGCCGTTTGGCATATTTTATCACCGCCATTCATTAATGGTCTGGTGCCTTAAATTTATTACGTTCATCGCTAATCAATAGCAATTGTAGCATTATAATAGTATGTCTGGGGTCAGTGAAAGTAAGTATCTACTTTTTCAAAGGATTTGGATGCCGCACACTCGAATCGTCCCCCCAACCTACGACGAAACTGCTCGCCCCAAATCACGTTTTATAATAGCATATAATATACTGATATTAGCTATAATACCCCGTCATAACAAGCGAGGCTTGGCGGTGCGCATTTTTCTCTGCACCATTAGGATATGGGCTACGAGATTTAAAAGAATTGCGCTCTAGGGGCATCCTATGACGGATATTGTTTATTGTCGGATTCCCCTAGGACCCCGTAAAAGGGATTTGACTAGGAAAATCCTTTCCAGGGGGTCAAGGGGGATTTCGAATCATATCGGTTACCCAACAGAGAAATCCCCTTGTGTTAGTGACTCTGTCCGGTGGCTATGCATCGCTTTGCCTCGTCGTACTTGCCCATCTTGACGAGGACGTAGCCCTTGTTCAGCCAGACGTCCCTGTACCTGGCGTTGAGCTTGATTGCGTGGTTGTAGTTGCGCAGCGCATCGACGAGCTTCCCCTGCCTGGCATACATGTTGCCGAGGTTGTTCCAGGCTATCTCGCAGCCAGGGTTGATCTCGATTGCGCGCTCGAAGGCCTTGATAGCCTCCCTGGGCCTGCCCATGCGCACCAGGGCATTGCCCTTGTTCACCCACGTTATCTCGTTGTCCGGGTTAATCTCTAGCGCCATATCGAGGCATTTCAAGCCCTCGTCGTACTCGCCCATGAGGACGAGCGCCGCGCCCTTGCTGTACCAGGGCATGTCGAAGTTCTTCGGCAGGCTGCGCGCCCTGCATATCCCGTCGATGGCCCTGTTGTAGGAGCTTGCCGCGTCCTTGAACTCGCGGCGCATGTACCTGGCGTCTCCGACGAGGATGTGGCGCTCGATGTCAGTGACGGCGCGCATCTCCCTCCAGAAGATGATTGCTGCGGCGGACAGGAGGCCAACCGAGAGCCCGAGGGAGGCGTAGAGCCCGACGGGCCCGGCGACCATGTTGCCGGTGGCGAAGAGGACGGAGAGCGTGCAGGCCGAGACGCCGCCGACCCATGCCGCCTGCCACCTCATACCGCCCCCGGCCCAGCGAGTGCCGAGAGCGGACAGAGCCGCGCCCGCGGCCAGCAATATCATTCCGAGGGGCACGCCGCCAAGGGGCGATGCCCAGTAAATTGCAGCTATTGCACCGACGGCCCCCCCGCTGACTGCAATCGCTCCGCCGGCCCAGGCTATGGGCCCGAACCTGCTCCTGTCAGCGTGCCTGGCTTTGAACAGCGCCCAGAAGAGGAGCGCCCCCTGGACCATTATAAGCAGCACCTCGCGCTCTACCGTCTGCAGCGGCCACGCGGCCCTGAGCGCGATGTAGAACAAGGTGACCCCGAGGGCGAGGACTATGAACCTCTCGCCGGGGCTGGTGAGCATCGACCTGTATTGCTCGAACTGCGATGCCGGGAGGACGGGCCGGCCTCGGGTGCGCGCCATCGGCCGCTCCGCCCCGAGCAGGTCGCCTTCCAGCCCTTCGGCCTCCTCCTCGACGTCGGGCTCGATAGGGGGCGGAGCCGCTCCTTCGATATCCTCGTCTCCAGGCACGATCCCGGGCTGGATATCCTCCACCACTTCCTCGACAATCTCCTGCACGCCTGGCTCGAGCTCCTCCAAGCTCTCCGGTTCGGCCTCGACCTCAGGCTGAGCGCTGGGAGTGGGAGGCGTTTCAAGCTCGCCGATCTCCCTTTCTGCCTCGTCCTTCTCCACGAGGAGGCCGGTGATGTCATCCAGGGCTTTCCTCTCCTCCGGCGCTGCATCATCTGCTTCCTCGGGGGTAGCCTCCCCGGTGCCGAACTTTATCGCATCGTCCAGCAGCAGGCCGACCTCCTCGTCGCTCTTCACGGCAGCGGCCTTCAGATTGGCTTTATCCGGCATCCTCGCCAGCGTGTCGTCTATCTCTTCGACCACTTCCGCGACGGCCGCGCCGTCGCTACCGGCCTTGATTGCCATGTCGAGCAGTATTTCGCCGTCGTCCTTCTTCTCCAACAAATGCTCCCTTTTCGGCGGCGGGGGGGCCTCCATGCCGTCGAGGATGTCTTCGTCCTCTTCGGCGGTCGTCCTTGACTCCGGGACGGCGATGTGCACGTCCTTTTCGAGGCTTTCCAGCTCCATCTTGTAGAACATTTCAGTCTCGGGCTTCGCGCCCAGGGCCAGGCCGCAGGAAGTGCAGTTGGCCGCGCCAGCGGGGAGCGGCTCGCCGCAGAGCGGGCACTCCTGTTCCCCCGCGCTCGCCGGCGCGCTCTCGGCCTCCGTCCCCTCTAGCATCGAGATGAGCTCCGAGACCTCCTTCCTGTCGTCCGTGGAGCCGCACTTCGGGCACTTCGTCGTGCCGGCTGCCATGAACGCGCCGCATTTGGGGCATATGACGAGCTCGCCGCCCTCGCCATCCTCTTCCACCGGCGGCGCGATGCCAGTGACTCCGAGGGCGCGCATCAGCGTCTCAGCGGCCTTCTTCTCCTGCATGGCGAGGAGATCGCCTTCGGGGCGGACCTCCTCCTTCTGAGGTACGACTTCCGTGCCGCACTTGGCGCAGAATTTTTCTCCCGCCCTTACGAAGTTGCCGCAGGACCTGCACACGAGCAGGCCCTTCCTTGCGGCGCTTTCGATCTCTGGCAGCATCTCGAGCTCTATCTGAGGAAGCTCGCTGACCTTGGTGTTGCAGACGGGGCATACGTCGTCCCCGGCCTTCATGAACGCGCCGCAGAAGGAGCACACCAGCAGCGACTGCTCGCTGCTTTCTATTGCGGAATCGAGCGTGGCGTCGTCAGAGATGCCTAGGAACTTCCGCAGAAGCTTCCCGGCCCTGTCCCCGTCCTGGACCGGGGGTATTATCTCCTGCGTCACGAGCGGGACGACGGTGCGGGAATCGACGTCTGCGCCGCAAACGCCGCATTTCGACGCCTCATCGGGGAGGAACGCCCCGCACTCGATGCACACGAGGAGGCTCTTCCCTTCTTTTGTGGTCCCTTCGAGCTTCCACGTCTCCTTCCCCTTCTTTCCCTTCCTCCGCTTGCGGGATCCTCCCTTTGCAAGCTTTTCGACGATAACGTCGGCCTTCGTCTCGCTGGTCTCATCCGGTGGGGCGAGTATGTCGAGGAGCCCGCCCTCGCCCGCGCTTTCGGTGGCCTTCTTCGCGTCCTTCATCGCCTTGACGAACCTGGGCTGCCCGCCGCTCGCCTCGAGTATCATGTCGAGCAGGGCGGCGTCCTCGGAGGAGAGGGTCGCGGGCTTCTTCTCTTCCGGTTTCGACACAATGGAATTGCACCTGGGGCAGCGCTCCACCCCGTCCGGCACGAAGGCGCCGCACACGACGCAGAGCCTTATCGACTCGGGCGTGTCGCTTACGGCGGGCATGGGCTCGAAGACGGGCAGGTCGTCCGGCGCGGGCTCGCCTCCCAGGTCCTCGCCGCAGTTGGGGCACTTGGCCTGCTTCTCGGTCGTGAACGCGCCGCAGGAAGGGCATAGGTAGAGCACTTCCGACGGCGTCTCCTCCTTGACTTCGGGGAACGCCTCTTGCTCTATGAGGTCGAGCTCCAGTTCCGCGCTGAGAACCGCTCCGCACTTGGGGCAGCGGGCGGAGCCTTCGCTGACGAACGCCCCGCACTCCGGGCACAGGAAGAGGGCCGAGCCCCCCGGTTCCTTCTCGTCAGCCAGCTTTCTCCCTCCGGTCGTGTAATTTACATGGGGTTCGGGTTATATATACGTTACCGCCCCGCCTGCGCACCCTTATGTACTATCTGGGCAATCCGTCGCCGATGGACTACTCCGAGTTGGCGTGTGCGTACGAGTCGATCGGCTCGACAGCCAAGCGCCTGGAGATGGCAGCGCTTCTCGAGGCATTGTTCAGGAAGGCAACGCCCGACGAGGCGCGCATGATCACCTACCTGACGCAGGGGAGCGTGGCGCCCGACTTCAAAGGGCTGGAGTTCGGCGTCGCCGAGAAGATGGCGCTCAGGGCGATTGGCGAGGCCACGCGCCTGCCCGAGGACGGCCTGCTCGAGGATTACAAGAGGAACGGAGACCTCGGCGTCGTCGCCAGCGAGGCGATGTCCCGCAAGAGGCAGACGAGCCTTTACGCCACGCCCTTGACGCTCGCGCGCGTATTCGAGAGCCTGCAACGGCTGGCTTCGGCCGGCGGCGGGGGCTCGCAGGACCTGCGCACGAAGCTCATCGCCGAGCTGCTGCACGATTCCAGTCCTGTCGAAGCGAAGTACATCGTGCGCACCCTCGTCGGAAAGCTGCGCCTCGGCGTCGCGGCCATGAGCATCATCGATGCCCTTGCGCAAGCCTACGTTACGAAGGAGCAGCGGGACGAGGTCGAGGCCGCGTACAACGTCTGCTCCGACCTCGGGCTCGTGGCCTTCACCCTGGCGAAGGACGGCATCTCAGGCCTGGCTTCGATCAGGGTTTCCCCGGGGACGCCCATCAGGGTGATGCTCTGCGAGCGCTTGCCAGGCATCCCTGACATTCTGAAGAAGCTCGGCAAGTGCGCGCTCGAGTACAAGTACGACGGCCTCAGGATACAGGCCCACTCCTCTGGCGGCAAGCTGGCGCTCTACACACGGCAGATGGAGGAGGTCTCGGCGCAGTTCCCCGACGTCGTGGGATCGCTCTCCATCGCCCTGAAGGGGCATGATGCGATAGTCGAGGGGGAGTGCGTGCCAGTCGACCAGGACACCGGCGACCTCCTGCCCTTCCAGACGGTATCGCACCGCCGCGGTCGGAAGTACGGGCTGGACGCGGCAGTAAAGGACTTCCCCGTCCATGTCTTCCTCTTCGACTGCCTCTACCTCGATGGCAAGGATTTCACGAGCGTGCCATTCCCCGAGAGGCGCAAGGCGCTCATGTCCACCGTGCGGGGGGGGGACGGCGTGGCCTTCGCGCAGTCCATCGTCACTGACGACGAAGCGGAGGCCGAGCGCTTCTTCGATCAGTCCATCTCCTCGGGGGGCGAGGGCATCGTCGCCAAGTCCATCGCCCCCGAGTCCGTATACCGCGCGGGGGCGCGCGGCTGGCTGTGGATAAAGTACAAGCGCGACTACCGCTCGGAGATGATAGACACCGTCGATTTGGTCGTGGTCGGGGCCTTCGCCGGCCGGGGTCGCAGGGCGGGCTCGTACGGCGCGCTGCTCATGGCCGTGCGCAACCCGTCGACCGGGCGCTACGAGACTGTGACGAAGCTCGGCTCGGGCTTCGACGACGCGAACCTCGCCGAGCTGCCGAAGCTGCTGGACGGGCACAAGCTGAAATCAAGGGACAAATCGGTAGATTCGCAGATGAAGGCCGACGCGTGGTTCGAGCCCGCGGTGGTGATGGAGGTCGTGGGCGCCGAGCTGACCCTCAGCCCCGTGCACACATGCGCACGGGACAGGCTGCGCAAGGGGAGCGGCCTGGCGGTGAGGTTCCCGAGGTTCGCCGGCAACGTGCGCAGCGACAAGAAGGCAGAGGACGCCACAACCACCGACGAGATGGTGGAGATGTACAGGGCGCAATTAAAGAAAATAGAGTAATTAATGCCACATCTGACTGAAAAAATTATATCATCTTAATATTACATTTTGTATTCAGGTTCTTTTTTTCGTTTATTGGAGATTAGAACAATCATTAGTGAAATGATAATTACTAATGTTAATATTCCTATATAATATTTAGAATATGATTCGACATAATACGTATCAGAAATTAAACCATTTGAGGTTTTTATTGTAGAATCCTGGAGAAGTACATCACATTCATTGTAATTTAAAACATTATTGGATAAAGTAATATTTTTTGAATAGTTGAGATAAACGCCTTTTACATTACTCGATATATCGTTATTGACAATTGTAATATTTTCTGAAGTCCTTAGACCAACGCCATAGTATATGTTTTTCGAAACATGATTTTCGGATATTAGGGTGTAATTGGAATTCCAGTTATAAATACCACGCTCGGTACTTATCACTGTATTTTCGCGTACGGTGGTATTTTCGTCATAGAATATGAAAATACCGATACTACTGTACAATTCCGAGTCGTTTGAACTTATAGTATTGGAAACCATATTATTGGATACCAGGTTGTTGCTTGATCCCCAAATAGCAATGCCTTCAAAATTATCTAGGATAGTATTTTTATAAAGCATATTGTAGTCACTTGACCACTGTATTAAAATACCATTATTACGAAGGCTATTCGATGCTGTATTGTAAGAGATATTGTTGTAAGATGAGGAGTGAAGGTAGATTGCTGCCCAGTTGCTTGAGCCCATATTATTTACAATGGTATTACCATTAGAATCGGTTAAACCAATCCCCTCGTTGTTGTTATCAACAATATTACCATTTATTATATTATTGTTTGAACCTATAACTTGTATGCCATCATAAGTATGTGATATAGTATTATTTTGAATAACATTATTACTGGAATTTTGAATGTGAATTCCATAGCTGTTATATGAAGCGATATTATTTTCTACAATAATTTTAGTTGAGAATGCGACCGAGATTCCAAAACCACTATGATTACTACTACTAACATCCTGGTTTTTTATAATTACATTGGTGCAGTTGGCCAGAATAATTTGACTAACCCCTAATGGGATTGTACCTCCATTTTGATTAATCCAATAATAAATTGGTCTTTCATTTCTTAGATTAGTTGAATCAATAGAATGTGTATTCCAATTTTCTACATTATCTCCGTATATTCCAATTCCTCCCGTACTTAGATTGTTGTTTTTTATATTGATATTTAGGCAGGCTTGTAATGTTATACCGCTTAGAGAATTGTTGATAATGAAATTACTGTTACAATTAAGAAGATTTACAGACTGCCCATGATTGTTTGAAATTGTAGTGGTATTTGAATTTTCGAGATGGATACTCTCATAACGGTTATTTAAAAAGTAATTGTCTGATATTTTTATATTGTCTGATTGCCCAATTCGTATACCATTATCTTCATTACTTTGTACAGAATTGTAAATAAGGATATTATCTGAGCCTGACGATATATGGATGCCATCAACATTATTTGATATATTGTTCTCAGATATTTTATTACCGTCGGAATAGTTAAGATAGATGCCCCACCCATTGCCTATAACGACATTCTTTGAGATGTTCCCATTTGTGACATTATATAGCTGAATTCCCGAACCCTCAATAAAATCAATTCTATATCGAAAAAGCTCTGCATCGTGTAAATTACAGTTCATGACTATGAAATAATCTGTGGTGTTTCCGATAAAAATACAATATCTCGTATCAGAACCATCGATGTTTAGGTTCTCAATGATCCATGGATTATTGTAACTTCCATCTCCTTTTGTCGCATACTCGGAAAAATCAATATTCCCGTTTATTCTAATAGGCAAGTGTGTGGCAGATGCCTGGCTTTTTATGGATGAAAAAATAACAATGATGAATAAAGAAACTATTGCTATATGAACTACTTTTTTCATCATCGAATTAAGTAATAGTTTGTATATTATTTAAAAAGATTGGTACGCTTTTTTGTATAGGCAATCCGTTGTATCAAATTGAATCGTTGGATACTTCAGGCCTAAGGCGCGCCCATCGTTTGTCATTGAATCGGGTGGGCAATTTCACAATTGGGCAAACTTTATCTAATCGCTAATTCATGTATATCGCAATGAAGTACATCAACAAGCACAACCACATCGCGCCAATCCGCGTGGTCGCTGCGGCAGAGACGGTGGGCAAGAGAAGGAAGGGCAGGAAGCGAAAGTAAACCGATGCAATTACGGCGTGTTATTTTTCTATAGCGTTCACTCCCTCGCAGCGACGCATTTACCTCTTTTCCACACTTCGAGCGCGAGGTTGCTCCCCCATCGGTATGGTATCTCCTCTATCGTGCGCGCGCCCATGACCACGAGATCGGCCCGCTTACCGGGCTCGATGCTCCCCACTATGTCGCCCATGCCGATTGCGTGCGCGGCGTTTATCGTCGCCGCGCACAGGGCTTCCGCGGGGGTCATGCGCATCTTGTAGCACGCGAGGGAGATTGCCATCTGCATAGACTCGAGCCAGCAATTGGGGTTGAGGTCCGTGGCCAGCGCGAGAGCCATCCCCGCCGCCATCATGCCGCGCGCGTCGGCGTACCTGTCCTGCATCAGGACATAGGGCGTGCCAGGGAGCATGACGCCTATGACGTTGGCCTTGGCCATCGCTTTGAAGTCTTTCTTCGGGGTCATCAAGAGGTGGTCTGCGGATGTCGCGCCGAGCTTCGCGGCCAGCCTGCCGCCGCCGAGCGCGACGACCTCGTCGGCGTGGAGCTTCGATTTCATCCCTTTCTTCGCAGCCGCCTTGAGTATCTTCTCCGACTGCGCCACGCCGAAGACACCCTCCTCGCAGAAGACGTCGCAATACTTCGCAGCCTTGGCCTTTGCCACTGCGGGTATCATCTCGTCTAGCAGATGTTTGGTGTAGGCATCCGCGCCCCTGAATTCCAGCGGGACGGCGTGCGCGCCCAGAAATGTCGGAACGACGTCGATACCGACCAGCTTGCCAGTCTCGATGGAGGCCTGGAGCATGCGCAGCTCGCCTTTAGTCTCGAGGCAGTAGCCGCTCTTCGCCTCCAAGGTGGTGGTGCCGTGCTCGAGCATCCTCTGCGCCCTCGCGGACGACTCTGCAACGAGCTGGCCGTACGAGGCCTTGCGCGTACGCTCCATCGTGTGCCCTATGCCGCCGCCGGCCTCCATGATGTCCATGTACGACATCCCCTTCAGCTTCATCGGCAGCTCGAACTCCCTCGAGCCCGCGAAGACAAGGTGCGTGTGCGCATCGACGAATCCGGGCACGACGAGCAAGCCCCCGGCGTCTACTACTTGCTGAGCGTCGAACTTACTGGCGCCATTCGGCGCGCCTGCCCAAAGGATTTTACCGCCTTTGATTGCGATGGCGCCATCCTTGACGATGCCGGCGTCGCCCATGGCCTTGCCTTTACGCAGGCCGCCGCGCATCGTGGCGAGCTGTCCGATGTTCTTCAGCAGCGTGTCGCACTCGATTTTCTTCAATTCAATTCCCTTTCTTTTTTTCGTTCTCTGCTTTTGCAATGTCTTTAGCGCGTTGCGCCGAGATTTCCGCCTTTGTCACTGATGGTTCCTGCTCTAGCTCGACGATTCCATGTTCAGCATCGATCTTGAGCTTGTCGCCGGACTTGATGCCCTCTAGGTCGATCTTATCGACGCAGGGTATCCCGGCTAGGATCACGCCCGTAGCCACGATGGTCTCGGTCTCCTTGTTGACGATGGCCTTCGGCGCGACCTTGTTCTTCGCGAGGCCGTAGATAACATAGGAGCCGACCGTCGAGCCCTTGCCGCAGGGGAAGACGAGTATCTTGCCTTTCACGCATTTCCCCTCGAGCTCGTGCCCCTTCTCTATGACGACGCCGGTCTTGGCGCTCACGCAGCCGTAGAAGCCCAGCGGCTCCTTGGAAACGAGCGCCTCGCCCTCGGCCTTCCCGGGGCAGATACAGCGCCCCCTTTTGCAGTCGGTGTGGGGGCTCTGTCCTCGGTCGCTTCGCGCCCTGCGGCACCGCTCCTTCATTGGAGCACCTCCCGGATGAGGTCGTCGACGCTCCTGAACATCACGCTCTGCTTGCAGAACCCGGGCAAGTAGTTCGCCGCCTTCCCCGAGCTCGTTCCGGTGGTCTTGTAGCCGATGTCCTCGATTGGCGAGACGACCATGCACGTGTCGGCGACGACGGTCGCGCCCGCGCCCTCTATTGCCTTAACGAGCCCCATGCGTGACGCGCACTCCTTCACCATTCTCGACGTGCAGACCCATAGCGGGCGCTTGACCTTCTTCCCTTTGAGCTTCGCGGCAATCTCGGTTATCTCGCGCAGCGAGGCGTGCGGGCAGCCGAAGATGACGATGTCGGCCTTCTTCCCGGTGTTCAGCTTCTCGTACGTGGCCGCGATGTCCTTCACGGACACCTCGACCTTCTCCAGTCCCTTCGGGTCGTGGAGGCGCGCCTCCGGCGTCTGGTCTTCGACATGGTAAAGTGCGACGGCGCCCGACGCGGCCATCGCCGCCCCCAGCGCCTTCAGATGGTCCGTATCGGCCTCGGGCAGCCCGGTGAAGTACGGCGCCTTGTTCTTCACGATCTTCCCGACGTGATAGCCGAGGGCGCCGAAATCGGAACTCCCCTTCAGCTCGGCGGTGACGTGGATGTGGAAGTCGGGCCTCCTGTTCTCAGGGACGTGCAGGCCGTATCGCGGCGTGACGCCGCAGAGCGCGGCCGCCAGCGCGCTCGGGCCACCCTCGCGGTTCGTGCGGGCGCCGATGACCGAGTTCGCGAACGAGACTGCCGAGGACTCGGACCACGCGATGTGCTCGCCGAAGCGCGGCAGGTTTCCGGCCAGGTAAGGCGTGCAGGTCGCGCTCGTGACTATGCCCATCTCTGCGAAGGCGTTCATTATGCGAATCTGCTTCTTGGCGAACTCTGGGGGGATGCCCATCTTCTTCCAGTCCTCCATGTCCATCCCGGCTGGGTTGAGGAACGTGATGGCCTGGACCTTCGCGCCCTTCTTCGCGATGTCCTCGAGGAACTCCATCCCCGGGTCCTCGATGGACTTGTAGGACACGCCGGCGACCTGCACCGACCTCACTGGAATCATCCGGTCTGCGCCGTAGATGTCCCCTAGCCTAACGAGGAGTCGGAACATCCTCTCCATCACCTCGCCCTTCTCTCCTGCCAGAATCTTTTCCTCTTCTTTCGTCAGATACATTTCACCAGCTCCCTGCAGTTCGCAACAAGCAATGCGATCTCGTCCTCGTTCGCGTCGTCCACGTGGACGCCGCCGACGGCGACGGCCGTGCGCCCGTACTTTTCGCAGGCCGCTTCCGCTATGGGCTTCAGCACTTGGTAGTCGTAGTGGCCTCCCAGCCTTACGACGCGCGCCCTCTTGCCCGGTTCCTTGACGACGGCAGCGCCGACGTGCGCCCTCTCCCCGCCGCCGACAAGGTAGACAAGGTCGTCGCCTACCAGCTCCTTCTTCATCCAGACCTTGTATTTGCCATCACCGTAGGTATTCATCGACGTTCACGCTCGAGTACTTTACCTTGTCGTACTTCTTGGGGCCGACTTCCATCGGCCTGGTCGCGTCGACGCCAACCTTCGCCGTCAGCGTTTTTTTGCCTGAGTGGTCGGAGGATGGGTCGAGGGACGAGCCCGGCTCCTTGGATTTCACGACGAGGCCCTTGTCCCCCTGGAAGCGCGTGGCGATGGCCCATTCCACGGCGTTCATGTCGTAGATGTCGACGTCCTCGTCTATGATGACGACATGCTTCATGGAGTTGTGCCCCCTGAACGCGGCCTCGATGGTGTTCCTCCCGTCCTCGGGCCTTTCCTTCTTTATCTGCACGATGCCGTGGAGCCACGAGCCCCCTCCTATCGTTATGAGCACGTTCTTGCACTTGCAGACCTTGCTTACTTCGTCGTAGATGGTCGGCTCCTTGGGCATGCCCATGAGGATCTTGTGCTCCAGCCTCCCAGGTAAAAGGCACTGGTACATCGCGTCCTTCCTGTGGGTGACGCAATCTACGATGAATACAGGCTCTTGCCGCTCGAAGTCGCGCGTCTCGGTCAGGTCCACGAACGGCCCTTCCTGCGCCACCTCCTTCGTGAGCCGCCCCTCGAGGACGAACTCTGACTCGGCGGGTACTTCCAGGTCTTTGGTCACGCACTTGACGACCTTGGTCTCCCCGAGCGCGTTCGCAATCGCCAGCTCGTCCACTCCCGGCGGAGGCCCGAGCGACGCAGCTACCATCACCGGCACGGAATTGCCGATGCAGACGGCCATCTCCAGGTCGCCCTTGAGCTTGTCGTAGGTCGTCCTGGTCTGCCTCTTGGGGATGAGCCGCGCAGTGAATTTATTCTTCCCATGGAACATGAGCCTGTGGTAGGCCATGTTACGGCCCGTGTCCGGGTCCTTGATGACCGAGCACGTCGCTGTGGCGTACGGGCCTCCATCCCCCGGCAGGTGGGTGAGGAACGGTAAGAAGGACAAGTCGGGGTTCTTGATCACGACTTCCTGGCACGGCCCCTTCGCGACGATTTCGGGCTGGACGGGCTTGCGCAGGGCTTCCACGAGCCGCAGGAGCATCTTGTCCTTGGTGGTCCCGAGCCCCTCGGCGATGATGTCCCTCGAGGAGGTGATGCCGCCGAAGACGGGGAACCTGCTCCCCTTGACCTTCTCGAAGACGGCAGGGCGCTCGCCCAGCGAGTTAAGGACGTTCGCCAGTTCGTACTGAAGGCTCACTTCCCTTTTCACCCTCGTGAGCTTCCCTTCCCCTTCCAGCTTACCCAGGAATTCCCTAAGGTTCATGCAATCACACTCCTATCGTCGTCTTCAGCGCCTTGAATCCCGCCTTCTCCATCGCTGTTGCGACCTTGTCTTGAACGGCCATCTCGGGCGTCAGAGCAACCATGTACCCGCCGAGCCCGCCGCCGGTCATCTTCGCGCCGGCGGCCCCGTTCCTCCGTGCGATGCCCACCAGCTCGTCCAGCTTGGGGTGCGAGACCTCTATCTGCTGCAAGAGCGAATGGTTCTCGTCCATGAGGCGCCCGACCTCGGCGATGTCGTACTTCGAGAGGGCGTCGCGCGCCCTGTCCGCAAGCTCGCGCGACTTCGCGAATATCGCGTCGTACTTCTCGGGGAATTTGGCCTTGCGCTCCCGCACTCCAGCGACGGCCGCCTCCGTGTTCGTCGTCAGGAGGGTGTTCCCCATCACAATTCTCAGCGGCGCTTTGATTTTCAGCTGCTCCATCGTGTTCGGCCCCTTCTGATGGTTCTTGGCGAACCAGAGCAGGCCGCCGAAGGTCGATGCTGTGTTGTCTATTCCCGAAGGCGTGCCGGCGTAGGCGCTGTCGCCGATGAACGCGATTTCGTTGATCCTCTTGTCGTCGAAACCGAGCTTGAACTCCGTATTTAGCGCCCGTGCGACCGACACGCAGACGGCGGCGCTCGCGCCCACCCCTCCGACGGCGATGAGGTCGCCGCCGAGGTGGATTCTGACATTGCGCTTGCGCGGGTCGAACCTCGCGGCCTCGAAGACCAGTTCGATGGATCTCTTCTGCTGTTCCTTCTTGGTCTCCTTGTAGCCGGGGTTCGCTGGCCTGTCGTCCTCCATCACCCAGCCGTCGCCGGCCATCGAGCCCTCCCTGCCGGAGGGCGCAGGGAGCTCCCCCTTCGGAACGTGCTCGACTGTCGCAATGGTCCTGGAATCGATGGCCGACGCGATGGACGGTATGCCGTAGACGACGAAGTGCTCGTTGAACAGGATGACCTTGCCGTACCCGGAGCCTTGAGCCATGAGACAACCTCTCAACGCCGTATTTGCCGCGCTGATAAAAAGGTTTGCGACGAGAATCGGCAGATGTCGAGCATATGTTCAAATAGCAATTATTGCACTCAGGGGTTCACCTATCTATCCCCGTTCGTCTCCGGTGGCGCGATGTTCGCGTCCGTCAGCCTTGAGTGTATGTTTATCTGGATGTTGTCCCCCAGGACGCTGCGCATGAGCCTCACGTCCTCCTCGATCGTGCAGTTGAAGCCCACGACGCTCTCGTCGACCTCGCTCTGCCACCCTATCTTGGTGCCGTCGAGGATGATGCTCTTGCGCACCGTCGCCCCCCGGTCCACGACGACGCGGTCGTAGATGCACGCGCGGTCTATGAGCGAGCCGCGGCCGATGTGCGCCTTGTCCGCGATGTACGCGGGCCCGACGATGCGCACGCCGCGCTCTATCGTCACCTCCTTGCCGAGTATGACCTTCCCCGTGCACCTCACGCCGTCGATGTTCAGCTGCGCGCCCTCGCGCTCCACCACGTCGAGATTGGCCTGTAAAAGGTCTTGCGGGTGCCCTATGTCGCGCCACAGGCCGTCGAGCACCTTACCGTACAAGGCAAAGCCCGAGGCCAGCAGCTTCGGGAAGAGGTTCTTGGAGAAGTCGAAGGTTTCCTTGGACGGTATCTCATCCAGCACCCCCCGGGAAATCACGTAGATGCCGGCGTTGATGAGGTTCGAGAATACATCCTCCTTCTTGGGCTTCTCGGCGAAGCGCTTTATCCTGCCGCTCTCGTCCATCTCCACGATGCCGAACTGCGTCGGGTCTTCTACCTTCGTCAGCGCGAGCGTCACGTCAGCGCCCTTCTCGTGGTGGAACGCGATGAGCTGGGAGATATCCACGTCAGCAAGCACGTCGCCGCTCGCGACTATGAAGACGCCGGTGATGAACCCCTCGACCTTCTTCACCGCCCCGGCCGTGCCCATGGGCGTACCCTCAAAGGAGTAGAGGATGTGTGCGCCGTATGGCGCGCCGTCCCCGATGCGCTTTATGACCTTGTCCGAGAGGTAGCTGGTTGTGATTATGACCTTCTTGACGTTGGCGGTGACGAGGGAGCGTATCACATAATCGATGCACGGCCTCCCGGCCACGGGGATGAGCGGCTTGGGCCTGTGCTCGGTGAGCGGCTTGAGCCTCTTGCCGACCCCGCCGGCGAGAATCACCGCCTCGTTCATCCGATCTCGACCTTGCCTTTCTTGAGTAGCTCTTTCAGCGACTGCTCCGCGGCCTCGTCGAGCTTGCTCGGCTCGAGCAGCGCCCTGCGCGCGGCCCTGTTCGCTTCATCGACCTCCCTGCGGGCGGCGCGCGCCTCGTCGCGGGCCTCTCGCTTGGAAGCCATGATCTTCTCGCGCATCTCCATGGCCTTCGTGTGATATTCGTTGGCCTTCTCCCGCGCCGCGAGGTACGACTCGTGGTTCTTCTTGCCCTCGATGATGAGGTGGGTGATCTCCTTGAAGGCCTCGTCCTGCCTGGAGCGCAGCTCGTCCGCCTGGGTGGAAAACTCGACGACCTTCTTGTGCTCCTCGTCGGCCATCTCCTTCAGGTCGGTCAGCGTCTTGTCGATGTCGTCGACCTGGATTTTGATGGTCTCCTGCTGCGCGGCCTTCTTCTCCAGCTCCTTGACGCCCTTGACCTTCAGCCTTATCTCGTCGATGAGCTTGTTCTCCTCCGGGATCGGGAGGGGGACGGTCTGCTGCTTCATGTCGAGCTTCTCGACCTCGGTCTTGATCGACTTTATCTCGTGAGGGAGCCCGGTGCGGATGTCCTTCCTCTTGTTGCGCTTGTAGGCCAGGAGCTCCTTGAACTTCTTCTGGTACGCGTCGCGCCTGGCCTTGTGCTCGCGGAGCTTCTTGACGACGGCGCCGCGCTCCTCCTTCATCTTCCGCAGCTCGTCGAGCCTCTCATGCCTCTGGTCGTTGAGCTGGTTCCTAGCGTCCCTGAACTGGACGGCGATGTTGTTGAACTCGTCCCTCTTGTCCAGGATGCCGCGGTACCTCAGCTCCGCGCTTTCGGACTCCGAGCGCTTCTTTTTCTGCACAATGAGGTAAGATGGCGCGGGATAGATAATCCTTTCGTATGCCAGCTTCAGACGTGCGCCTGGGGTGGTGGACAACAAGATTATATATATAGACGGAAATGGGCTTTTGAAGTTCAAATGATAATGGAAGCCGTTATCTCCGCGAGGTCGGACAAGAACTGGAAGAGCCAGATCACCAAGGCCATGCCCATCGGCATCCGGATGATCGACCGGATAAAGGCCCCCGACCATTCGGAGAAGGAGCTCGTGGAGATAAAGACGCATGGCGCCGACCAGAAGGATGTCCTCGCGGCAATCAAGGCCCACAGGAACGTCAAGGACGTCGAGATCGAGGGGCTCGACGGCGACAGGCTCTTCGCCATAGTCACCCTGAGGGAGTGCATGGGATGCAAGGCCCTGGAGTCGTGCGACTGCTTCCCCGTCTCCTGCACGAGCACCAAGGAAGGCTTCGTGAACATCAAGATCATCTTCAGCGACAGGAAGGCCGTGCAGGACCTCGTCTGGACGATGAAGAAGGAGTGGGACGAGGTGAACCTCATCCGGATAGCGAACATCAGGGACGAGGAGATGCTCACGGAGAAGCAGGAGCAGATGATCCAGACGGCTTTCAAGCGCGGGTACTACGACTTCCCCAAGCGCGTGGGTATCAAAGAACTGTCCGAGATGTTTCAGGTCTCGACAGCCACGCTCTCCGAGATACTAAGGCGCGGGCAGCGCAAGATCATAGAGAAGTACTTCGAGAAGAACGAAACGCCAGAATAGGCGTTTCGAATCTTTTAGGGGCAATGCCTATTATATGCTCCCGCTTGAGGGATTCATGCCTCCTGGCAAGGCCACGGAAAAGAAGGTCATGGACGCCCTCGGCGAGTGCCGGGACATGGAGGTAGGGCTCAGCGTCGCCGACATGGGGATCGTGCGCTCTGTCGAGATTGAGGGCGGGAACGTCCGCCTGCGCGTCCTTTTCGCATCGAGGCACTGCCCATTCAACCCGACGATAGCCCAGGGCATCTACGACGCGGTCATAGCTATTTCGGGGGTCGAGTCTGTCGAGATAGATGTCGATAGGGACGGGGAATGGGCCCCCTCGATGCTGTCCGAGAGGGCGAGGTCGAAGCTTTGCAGATGCCACAGCGGCACCGGGAAGTAAGGCTGGGAATCTTTTCTGGAGTGCAGGGACCACCATTTAGAGGGAAGGCTTCGACGTCACCAGCTGGCCGTAAAGGACGCCCTTTATCGCCCTTATGGCCTCCGCGAGCCTCTTGACCTCCCTCGCGCCCCCGCGCAGGACTAGCACTTCGAGGCAGTTGCGCTCGTCCACGTGCACGTGCAGGGTCGAGAGGACCCGCGCGTGGTGGTCGTGCTGCATGTGCAGGAGCCTGTGGGTGACGTCCCCGCGCTCGTGGTCGTAGAGTATCGTGAGGGTGCCGACAACTTCCCCTATCCCGGCGCTCACCTCGCTGCGCAGGAGCTCCTCCCTCACGAGGTCGCGAATGGCTTCGGACCTGCTCGCGTAACCCCGCGATTCAACAAGCCCGTCGAACCTCGACAGCAGCTCCGGCTCGAACGAGATACCCACCCTTTCAATGGCCGTGGTAGCACTCCCGGGCATCGAGCGTGCTACGAATATTAAAAAGTTGCTACGGCAGCTTCATATACTCTCCGGCCATTTGCCGCCCAGAAGATGTGAAGCTCATGTGGCTCGTGACCTCTCTCGTCGCCGCGGTTGCGGCGACGGCGGCGTGGCGTTTCGCCCCGAAGAAGTACAGGATGGACCTGCTCGGCGTGATGCTGTGGGGGCTGACGGCAATGATACTGGTGGACCACATCCTCGGCTACGAGGGGGGCGCATTCCTGGAGATGGAGACTGACGGGCTCGTCGCTAACGGCGTGCTGCTTGGGATTCTCATGCTCGTTCCGGTCATCGCGATTTGGGCCGCGTATCTGGCATTCACAAGGTATAAAATGAATCTAGCGAAGGGGTGAAAAAAATGGCATGCTTTCTGGTGCCGATGGCACTGGGGATAGGAACGACGGGTCTGAGGAACAAGATACCGGCCAAGTATCACATCAACTGGCTGAACATGCTGCTATGGGGCGGGACCGCTGGATTGGCACTGGAACACATCGCGCATCAAGAGATTGTGCCGTACTTCCCGTTCCTGACGGCAATGGGAAGCGCATCGGAAACTATGGTGATGCTGCAGGAGATGGCGACCATAGGCGTTGCCATGACCGTTGCCTGTGCCATGATCTGGCTCGCGATGCTGGCGATATCTTCATGGATGGGCGTGAGGTCTAAGGCCGGTCAGCCCGCGCAGTAGTCGAGCGGCGCGCCTAGCCCGACCGCGCCTCGTGCAGGAGGTTTGACAGCGCGGCCAGCTCGGACGGCTCGAGCGTTTCCACCCGAGCGTCGGCGTAGCCAGACTCCTCGGCCACTCTCTCCGCCGTCTCCTTTGAAACCCTGAGCTCGCGCGAGCACAGGCACATCGTCGTCCTTATCTTCTTGCGCCTGTGCGAGAAGAGCACGCGCACAATGGCTTCGAACGCTCGCTCGTCCGCGACCTCGTAACCGGGCTTGCGCGGCGCGACCTTGATTATCGCCGAATCGACGGCGGGCTGCGGGTGGAACGCGGTCCTTGGGACCTTCTCCATGAACTCGATGGCGGCGCGGTGCTGAGCCATCACCGAAAGGCGCGAGTAGTCCTTCGTCCCCGGCCGCGCGACCATCCTCTCCGCGAACTCGAGCTGGTACATCAGTATCCCGACCTCGAAGTCGTGCTCCAGGAGCTTGAAGGTTATCGGCGACGAGATGGAGTACGGCAGGTTGGCCACGACCTTGTTGAACTCCGGGAACGGGACATCGAGCGCGTCGCCGCAGATTATCTCAGCATCGACCTTGCCCGACAGGTGGCCGCAGAGCCTCCTGTCGCTTTCGATGGCGACGAGCCTGCCGGCCTTGGGCGCGATGAGCCTCGTGAGGGTTCCGAGGCCCGGGCCTATCTCCAGCACGGTATCGGACTTGGACAGCTTCGCGTAATAGACCTGCCGGTGCGCCACGCTCTCGTCGACGAGGAAGTGCTGGCCGAAGCGCTTCGACGGCCTGATGCCCAGCGATGCGAGATCCTCCTTGACGGAACCGCCCATGTAGGGCGATATGCCGACTGGATATCTAACCCTTTCACAGAAACGATATTAAACCCATGCGCAATACCTTGCACAATCAGGGTAAGGTTCATGGAAGTCAGGAAGATAAAGCGCAAGGTCCTCCTCTTAGGGGACGGGGCTGTGGGCAAGACCTCGCTCATCCGCAAGTACGTCATGGACAGGTTCGACGACAAGTACATCACGACCATCGGCACCAAGGTGACGAAGAAGGTCCTCGAGATGAAGCCGCAGAACGCGGAGCTCACGCTCATGATATGGGACGTCCTCGGCCAGAAGGGCTACTCGAGCATCCAGTCCAGCTCGTACAAGGGCTCGGAGGGCGCGCTAGTCGTCTGCGACCTCACGCGCAAGGAGACGCTGAAGAGCCTCGAGGAGTACTGGTGCCCGAACCTCTCGCAGGTCGCGGGCAATGTCCCCCTGGTACTCGTGGGCAACAAGTGCGACCTGAAGGACCAGTTCCAGGTGTCCGAGGGGGAGCTGAAGGCCTTCGCCACCAAGTTCGGCGCGCCGTACTTCCGCTGCAGCGCCAAGACGGGCGAGAACGTCGAGGCGGCCTTCGGCGCCCTCGGGGAGAGCGTCTGCAGGGCCGAAGCCAGGCCCGAGGCCGGGCAGGGGAGCACGCAAGCCGCTGAGATCAAAACGCTCATCGACGCAACGGATTTCATCATCTCCGACTTCTGCAAGGGTTACAACGACGAGGAGACGGCCATGGCCATCGTGCGCCAGCAGTTCGGCCGCGCGGGCGTGGACATCAACGCGCCGACGAAAGCCGGCGTGCTGAAGGCCATCGAGTACCTGGCCGAGGCCGAGAAGGGAGTGAAGACGGAGCATGAGGCAAGGGCGCGGATGGTGAAGCGCAGGCTCGTCGTGGAAAAGGTCGAGGGGTGATGCCATGGAGCCAAAGAAGATAATGAAGAAGGTCTGCCTCCTAGGCGACGGGGCCGTGGGCAAGACATCGCTCATCCGCAAGTTCGTCTTCGATTCCTTCGACGACAAGTACATCATGACGTTCGGGACCAAAGTCACCAAGAAAGAGCTCAGGCTCGACGTGGGAGGACAGGACTACGAGCTCATCCTGATGATGTGGGACATCCTCGGCCAGAGGGTCCACGACAACCTCCACTCCAGCTACTACCAGGGCGCGGCGGGCGCGTTCGTCGTCTGCGACGTCACGCGCCGCGAGACGTTCGAGGGCGCGAACGAGTGGTTGCGCGTCTTCAGGAGCGTCAGCCCAGATACGCCGATCATATTCCTCGGGAACAAATCCGACCTCGCCGACAGGAGGGCGGTCAGCGATGCCGACCTGCAGAAGCTCTCCGATGGCAATTGCGCAAGGTACTTGCTCACGAGCGCGAAGACCGGCGCGAACGTCGAGGAGGCGTTCCTGAGCATGAGCAACGCCATCCTCGAGGGCATGCGGAGGTCCCAGTAATGCCCGAGAACATCAGCTTCTTCGTCATGTCCGGCAACGCGCTCAAGAACCTGGGGGACGAGCTGCAGATACTCGTCGGGGAGAAGGCGTCCCACGAGACGATAGAGCGCTACGGCTTCAGGTGCGGCGAGGGGCTGGTGCAGAGCATCGACATAAGGTGCAAGGACACCGAGGAACTCAGGGACCTTTTGCCTGGCGTGCTCATCGAGACGGGCCTGGGCAGGGTCGACAAGATGGACATCCTGCCATCCGAGGTCACAATCAGCTTCGAGGACTCGGTCGAGGCGAACTCCATCGCCAAGACCACGGTCCCGGCGTGCCATTTCACTAGCGGATACCTCTCCGGGGTGCTCTCCGCGCTGCTAGACAGGCGCTTCACGGCCACCGAGGAGAGCTGCATGGCGAAGGGGGACAAGAGGTGCGTGCACAGGCTCGCGCAATCGGCGGAAATAAGGCCCGAGTACGAAGTCGGCGTTGGAGAGGCCGTCCTTGCCCCCGAGATATACAAGTGGTCTGAAGAGGCCAAGGACGATATCATCGTGAAGAAGACGGGACTGCAGGCCCTCGATTCAGGCACTGGCTACCTGATCAAGGACGAGACCGGGGAGCGCAGCTACGAGATCTTCGCAGAGCACGTCAAGCACGGCTTCCAGGGCCTCTGCGTCACGAGGGACTTCCCGGCGAAGGTCAGGAAGCGCTATGGGTTCGAGAAGACGCCGGTCATCTGGCTCTCGACGACCGAGGGGGAGGCGACCGTCGCGCCGCAGAACCTCTCCGGCCTCTACTACAACATAGAGAACTTCATGAGGCGCAGCGAGAGGGGCATCGTCATACTTGCCGGGCTCGAGTACCTCATTTCGCACAACACCTACCAGTCAGTGCTGAAGTTCATACAGCTCGTCAACGAGCTCATATCCGTCAAGGGCGCTGTCCTGATTGTGCCGCTGAGCCCCCTCACGCTCGAGGAGAAGGACCTGAAGATGGTCGAGCGCGAGCTGACGATATACGAGGGCAAGTGAGCCAAAGGTTATTATCCCCCCGCGTTTTAGCTCGCTCGCGCCATGGGCCGGTAGATCAGCTCGGAAGATCGCTCGCTTGGCATGCGAGAGGCCGCGAGTTCAAATCTCGCCCGGTCCATCTCTGATTTTATTTTGCGTCTATACGATGGACCGGGCTCATCTCGGGCGAGAAAATGCTTCATACAAGATTGCCTCGCCCTCGATCTCGCCCGGTCCACCTCTTCTTTCATTTTGCGTCTTTACGGTGGACCACGCCGGAAGTCGATGGGAACGGGCTCATGCTCGGTCAGTGATTACTTCCAGCCTGATTCCTGACCTCGCATCTCGCCCGGTCCGCTTCCATCATGCCTGGGCGAAGGATTAATCTACGCTTTACGATACGGCGCCGATGCGCGTAGCTACATACGACGAGATTGACCCCGACAGGGCGATGCGCCTGAACGCCATGGCCTTCAACTGGCTGCTCGACTCCGAGAAAGTCGCCAACATCAGGAAGATCGACCCCGCTTGCAGCGACTGGCTCGCCCTCTACCTCATGGACGGGAAGGAGCCGGTGGCGCAGGCCGGTGTCTGCTACCCGCGCCTCACGACCTCGGAGGGGGAGATGAGGGCCGGCTTCGTCTGGGGGGTGGCCACACGCCCCGGGCTGGCCAGGAAGGGCTACCAGAAAATCCTTTTCGAATCGATGCACGAGAGGATGCTCGACGACGGCGCGGACCTCTTCGTCCTTATGACACTGCGCTCCTTCGTCGCGCACGGGCTCTACGAGAAGTTCGAGTACATGGACATCGTCCCGTTCAACTGGTCGGTTCGGAAGCGCAGGGCGAACTCGAAATCCAGCGTGCATGTCCTGAAGAAGCAGTGGAAGAGCAGGGAGATTGCCAGGCTCTATCGCGAGGCTTCCGAGGGCGCGCTGGGGTTCGCGCGGCGTGCGGACGGTTTCGTGTCCATCCGGAGGGCGTGGACGCCCACGTGGCTCGACGACGCCTGCCTGCTGGAGCGCGGCGGAAGGACCGTGGGCTACGCGCTCCTCAGCAAATGGAAGGACAGGCTCGTCATCCAGGAGATATGCTGCCCCGAGGAGCGGAACATCCCGGAATGCGTCGCCGCGCTCGAAAGAGCCTACGATGTGCAGTACGTCCAATTATCTACGCATACGAAGCGCAGCACGATCAAATGGGCGGAGAGGGCCGGCCTCCCGCTCGACGTGGGCACGTACATCGTCTTCATGGCGCGCGGCGCGAGGCGGCCCGTCGCGAGGGCGGGGCTGGAGCGCCTGCTGGGCATGGACAAGGGGATATTCCAGATGACAGACTTGGACAGCTACTGAGGCGAAGGATGAACAAGACGCGCCTCTTGAAGGTTCTGTCCGTCAACGTCATCCTGCTAGGCATCATCAGCCTCCTCACCGACGCGAGCACGGAGATGCTCGTGCCCGTCTTCCCCCTATTCCTCTATACCGTGCTGGGAGCGCCGGTATGGGCCATCGGCCTCTTCGACGGCGCGGCCGAAAGCACGGCCAGCATCCTCAAGGCCGTAGTGGGGCGCTGGTCGGACAAGATAAAGCGGCGCAAGCCGTTCATCTTCGCCGGTTACGGGTTCTCCACCCTCTCCAAGGCCTTCTTCTACGTCTCGACGATGTGGGAGCAAGTCGTCGCATTCAGGGTCATAGAGCGCATGGGCAAGGGCATCAGGGTGGCGCCCAGGGACGCGATGATAGCAGATTCGACGGACAAGGAGCACCTGGGCAAGGTCTACGGCTTCCACCGCGCCATGGACACTTCCGGCGCGGTGGTCGGAGTGTTGCTGGCGCTGCTGGTGGTGGGCGCCCTGGCCCTCGGGTACAGGGACGTATTCTTAGCCGCGCTAGTGCCGGCGGCCTGCGCGCTCGTCTTCATCCTCTTCCTGAGGGAGAAGGGAGACAACGCGCCGCAGGCTAAGGCATCGCGCGCGCAGATGGGCAGGTTCTCCGACCTGCCGCTCGACCTCAGGCTCTTCATAGGAACTATGGGACTGCTGTCGGTCGGGGCAGTCACCACCTCCTTCCTGCTTCTGCGAGCATCAGGGGTGTTCGCCTCCTCGCTGGGAATGTCCGCCGCGGCGAGCGCATCATGGGTGATAGGCCTCTACCTCCTCTTCAACATCATCTATATGGGGGTTTCCATCCCGACTGGCTCGCTGTCCGATAAAATTGGGCGGTACCCGCTCATCATTTCCGGGTACGCGCTCCTGGCGGTGACGTTCGCGCTCGCCATCATTGTATCGGACACTCTGGCTCTAGTAATGGTATTCGTCTTCTTCGGCCTCTACTTCGGCTTCACGGATGGCGTGCAAAAGGCCCTCGTGGCCGAGCAGTCGCCTCCGGGCATGAAGGGCACGGCGCTCGGCGCCTACAACATGGCCGTCGGGCTCGGCGCACTCCCTCTCGCGCTCCTCGGCGGGATGCTATGGGACGCCTTCGGGCCGTGGGCTACGTTCTCCTTCCTGGCCGCGCTCTGCCTCGCCGGGATTGGCTGCCTTGCCGCCTTGGCCGCTCGAAGACGGCGAGCCCCCGGTGCTCTATCCTGAAGACCCTGTGGTAGGGGATGCTCGCCTCTTCCACGCCGAAGAACGAGCTCTCGAAGAACCCGACGTCCGCCCCCTTGAGGCACGCCACCCCCGTCTCGGACATGCGGTCCTCGTACCATATCATAACATCGGAGATTGAGAAATCGGGGTGCCAGCGCAGCCTGTCCAGCGCCTCCTTGGCCGAGGGCATCGGCCTAGAGCTCCACGAGCTCGTACTTGCGCGAGCCCAGTCCAATCTCTTCGGCGTACCTGAGCTGAATGGACCAATCTATGTCGTTCGCCTCGCGCAGCTTGTCGGCGCCGGCGGCGAGGCTGTTCTTTATCTTCGAGCGCGGGTTCCCAGGCTCCTTTGTGACGAGGTCGGCCGACGCCTGGTCGATGGCCACGGGGTCCTTCGACGCCAGTATGCCTATGTCCCCCACGATGGGCTCGTCGCTCCATGGGGCGCAGTCGCAGTCCGGCGTGACGTTGATGACGAAGTTGAAGAACCCGCACTTCCCCTCCTTCCCCTTGAGGGCGCCGGCGGCGTACTCGGCCAGCTTCTCCTGCAGCTTGTCGCCGCCCGAGTCCCAGCGCTGGCCTATGGCCTTGTACTGGCAGGAGATGAGGCACTCGCCGCAACCGATGCACTTGCCGTGGTCTATCGCCGCCTTCTTCACGACCGTGATTGCGCCCGCCGGGCAGTACTTCGCGCAGGTGCCGCACCCGATGCATTTCTCTGTAAGCACCTCGGGCTTCACGTCCGAGTGCATCTGCTGCTTGCCGGCCCTGGAGCCCAGCCCCATGCCGACGTTCTTCATCGTGCCGCCGAAGCCCGCCACCATGTGCCCCTTGAAGTGCGAGACGCCGATGAGCGCCTGCGCGTGCACGGCCGCCGCGCCGAGCTTGACCTTCTTGAAGTGCTTCAGGTTTATCGGGACCTCGACGTAGTCGCGCCCGGTGAGCCCGTCGGCGATGATGACGGGCGCGTCAACGACCGCCGGTAAAAAGCCGTGCCTGTAGGCGGTGTTCAGATGGTCGTAGGCGTTGGCCCTCTGGCCGACGTACATGGTGTTCGCGTCGGTGAGGAATGGCCTGCCACCTGAGGCCCTGATGGAATCGACGATGCTGCGCAGGTAGATGGGCTGCACGAATCCCGTGTTCCCTATCTCCCCGAAGTGCGTCTTCACTGCCACCAGGTCGTTCTTCGCGATGCAGCCTGGGAACCCGGCGGCCTCGAAGAGCCTACCGAGCTTCTTCAGGACGCTGTCGCTCCCTTTCCGGGCTCTGAGCGATATGAAATGGACCTTGGAAGCCATCGCTTTGGCAACAAGGTTCGGATATTTATATCTGCAGCCCGGCCTCTATGGCAGGTTTAGGGTTATAACCGTGCCCTCCCCGCTGACATATGCGTAGGTCTGGTTGGTGTAGTCGCCCGAGTAGTTGTAGCCGTAACTATATCCCCCGGAAGCTTGAATCCTGAACGAGTGGTTGGCATTGTCCGTGACGTTCGGCCACATCGTGTATTGCTGCCCCATCATGGAGGAATACTGGTTGTCCGCATACTGGCCGTCCACATAGAGGGTGAGCGACAGGCCGTTCGCGGCGTTGTTCATCCCTTTGACTGTGATGCGCACCATCTTTTTCTCAATGCTCAGGCCCGGGACCGTCGTAGTTACGCCGTAAGGCGTTGTCGCTTCTATGACCTGGGACTCCTCGCCGAGCTCCGTCCTCACCTGGAAGGTGTGCGCGGCATTGGCCCTGACCATCACGTTCTGGAAAGTGAAGTATTTCCTCCCCTCGTACGAATAGCTGTAGTACGAGTAATCGTAATAACCGCCGCCGAAGGGCTGGGTGATGAACTTCACACCGTCTACATACAGGGAGCCGTATGTCGCGTTCGTCTGCGCATATCCCGAAACCAGCACCTGCGCCCTGATTACGCCTGCGCGGTCGGCAAAGTAGAAGACGCCGCTCATGCAAGCGACCACCACCGCCCCGACCGCGATGACGGCGAAGAAGGCCTTCCTCGGATCTATCCCGTTCCCGTCGTCGTTCACAGCGCCCACCCCCAGAGGTAGGCTTGCGCCAGCAGCAGCCACGCGGTCGCGAACATGAGGCTCAGTATGCCGAGGGCGAACCCGGCGAGACCGGCCTTGTCCGATGGCGTCGGTGCGGCCTTCTTCCTGACTAGGATCTTGTGAGCGGCAATGGTGCCGAATGCCACTGCCAGACAGGAGAGGACCAGTGGAACTGTGTAGAGAATTAGCCCCCACTTGAAGATCACGACCCAGTGCAGGCATATGGCGAGGATTCCCAGCACGAGCGAGGCCGTGTCGAACGCCCCCATCTTCTTCGCTTGGCCGGGGAACGGGGCTATCGGGACCATCGGCGGAATGGGCATGAGCGGCGGAGGGGGGTATGTCCCGGAAGCCTGAGGCTGCCCCGACATCTCACATCCCCCCTGTCGCATACATGGGCCTGAAAAGGATTAACGATAGAATCAGGAAGACTATGCCGAGTACGAGCCCCAGCATCCCGAGGATGAAGCCGGCGATGGCCGTCCCCCTGCCGCGCATACCCGCCGGTATCGCCCTCATCCCAAACGCGCCGAAGACTATCGAGAGCACCGAGAGGATGAGGACTATGATGAACGGCAAAAAGCCGATGTATGGGATGAAGCACAGCCAAGAGAGGACGAGGGCAAGGATGCCGAGGACGAGCGAGGACGTCCCAGGCCATCTGGGGTAGCCGTTCTGCGGCAGCCCCATCATCGGGTACTGGCTGGCCATCATGAAATAGGGGCAGTAAAGGTTCGATTGCGTGTCAACATAGTACGGGCATTTCGGCTTCAGATGTATGATGTCACTGCCCGCATGCGCACAACTCTCCTTCGTTTCCTCGTTCATGCAATTCCTCCACTTTCTACGATGCATATTGTTATCGGAGCTATATAAATTGTCTTGTCACATGTGAGTCAGATGTGATATTAAAATGATCCTCGGGCCCATCTCTGTTGTTTCAGAACCATCTTTCCATCATGCCGCGCAGTCTCGCGATATCTTGTCAAAAAGGAGAAAAATCGCCACAGCCTCATCTTAATTCCATGCCAAGCGCATCATCCCTGGATATTTTTATAATCCGCCCGCCGATTCCGGTGCAGGTGGCACCATGCCCAAGACGATGATTGAAAAGATACTGCAGGCGCATTCTAAGGAAGATGTGAATGCCGGCGGCATTGTGTGGATCGACATAGACGTCAGGAGCGCGCGCGACTTCGGCGGCGCGAACGTCGTAAAAGCATTCAACCAGCACTATCCCGGCGACAAGGTCAACGACGTGAGCAAGACCGTCTTCACCTTCGACTGCAACGTTCCGGCGAATACAATCGCCTACGCGAGCAACCAGCACGCGTGCAGGAAGTTCGCGCGCGGCCAGGGCATAAAGGTCTTCGACTGCGACGCTGGCATCGGCTCCCACGTGGCGATTGAGAATGGGCTGGTCGTCCCGGGCTCGACGATGGTCGGCACGGACTCCCACCTGAACATTCTGGGCGCCATCGGGGCGTTCGGCCAGGGCATGGGGGACCAGGACATAGCCTTCGTCTTCCGCGCGGGCAAGACGTGGTTCGAGATTCCGGAGACGATGAAAATTGACATCAAGGGGAAGCTCCCGAAAGGCTGCACGGCCAAGGACCTGACCTTGAAGGTCTGCGGCACCCTGACGTCCAAGGGGGCGCTGGGCATGGCCATGGAGTTCTACGGCGAAGCCATTGACTCCCTTGACCTCGCAGGGCGCATCACGCTCGCCTCCATGGCGACGGAGATGGGCGCCATCGCCCCGATGATTCCCCCGAGCAAGGATATCCTCAAGTTCTGCGGGAAGGCCTCTGGGAAGAAGGTCGAGGGCGTCTTCTCGGACAAGGGGGCGAAGTACGCCAAGGAAATCACAATCGACATCTCAAATCTGAAGCCGCAGATTGCCAAGCCGCCGAAGCCCGACAACGTGGTCGATGTCGAGTCCCTCAAGGACATTAAGGTGGACTCGGTCTTCATCGGCTCCTGCACGAACGGAACCTACGACGACCTGGCCAGGGCCGCGAAGCTCGTGAAGGGCAGGCACGTCAAGGAAGGCATCCTCGCATCGGTCGTTCCGGCGACTATGGCCGGGTACAAGCGCCTGCTGAAGGAGGGGCACATCGCGACCTTCGTAGAGGCGGGCTTCCTCGTCTCGAACCCCGGGTGCGGCGGGTGCGCGTCCGGGCAGATCGGCATGACGGGCAAGGACGAGGTCCAGGTCTCGACGTCCAACCGCAACTTCGCCGGGAAGCAGGGGGACGGTTTCACGTACCTTGCTTCGCCAGATACGGCGGTGGCTTCCGCCTTGCTTGGCAGGATTGCCACGGCAGAGGAGGTGAAGTGATGCAGACTGTCTTCGAAGGAAAGGCCTGGCCCCTCCTGAGGGACGGCAAGCTCATCGACGACATAGACACGGACATGATCTACCACAACAGCCATCTGGCCATAACCGACATCAAGCAGATGGGCCAGTACGCGCTCGGCAACCTGAAGGGCTACGAGAGCTTCGCCAAGGAGGCAAAGCCCGGCGATATCGTCGTCGCAGGGCAGAACTTCGGCTCCGGCTCCTCGCGCCAGCAGGCCATCGACTGCTTCAAGTCGTTAGGAATAGGCTGCGTCCTCGTGATGTCGATAGGCGCGATATCCAAGCGCAACGCCATCAACTCCGGCTACCCGCTCTTCATCGTCGAGCAGATAGACTTAGGCGCCCTGAAAACTGGGGACACGATCAGGGTGGACATCGACAAGCTGGAGATAACAAAGGCGGGGCAGAAGGTCGGGAGCTTAGCGCCTATATCGAAGGTGCAGAGAGACATCTTGGAAGCCGGGAACGTCTTCGAATACGCGAAAAAGTTGTAGCGTAGACGCCCAACAACCGTCTCTACTACGACAAATCCTTTACAATCTTCTCTTATTGAGGGTTACTAATGAGTAGCTTTTCCCTACCAATTAGTAGATTCTAATTTGTAGGCCGTCGGTCATCCGACGGGGTAGGGTTCTGGTTACTAATGAGTAGCTTTTCCCTACCAATTAGTAGATTCTAATTTGTAGGCCGTCGGTCATCCGACGGGGTAGGGTTCTGTTGCGTTAGCGAGACTTCATATAGGCTACAAACGAGACCTTACTAATTGGTAACCCTCCTTATTATCTTATAACATTCCTACGTCTTGGGGGGAATTGAGACGGTTGAATATTCCCCTCTAGTTAGATTATTATTAGCGTAGTCGTTACCGTCGTTCATGGGTAAATCCGGAGGCAAGGCAGCAATGGGCTTCGGCGCAATGTTCGCCGTAGTGGGCGCCCTCCTCTCATTTGCGTGGCTCTATATAAATATATATTTCTTGCTCTCTGGTATTATATTCATACTATCCGGCCTGGTTCTTATTGCCAAAGGATTGGGAGAGAGGAAGGGTTAGGAACACCCCCCACACTTTCGGTGGAGAATCTCTTGTGATTCTCCTAGAGAAACGAATACCAGTAAAACCCATATTAGTTTCGCCGGAGAATGTCATGTCATTCTCCTACCGAAAGGAATCTCAGTGCCTAGATTTTAACTTTCGGCGACCTCCCCTGTTCCGCCTTTTATACTCCCCCCGCTTATCTTGTTCCGAGGTGAGACAAAATGCAGGACACTACCTCCGAACCATCGGACTGCGGCTGGGAAGACGTCTTCCGCCTTTACGGCTGCGACATCGACTATTGCGATGACTGATTCCATCCTTTGGGATAGTGGGGCGCAAGCCCCTACCCCATTTTTTCTAAGGATAATCTTCGATGGGGAGTTGCATGAATCGATACTCCTTAGCACCTCCCAAAGTTGAACACATCCGCATTCCGTGATGAAATCCTTTTGGGGGTCAAGGGGGTTTGCAGTCAAACCCCTTGATCGATACTCCTTAGCACCTCCCAAAGTTGAACGCATCCGCTTTATGTCATGAAATCCTTTCCAGGGGGTCAAGGGGGAATTACGATTCCCAATAATATTCGGCAGAGTAATGCCCCTTGAATACCAACTTTTTTTTAGTCTCGCGCCTTACTCCTTTCCATGGACCCCAAGACAGCCGCAGGGGAGGAGGCCGCCAAACTCGTCGTGGACGGCATGTTTGTCGGTCTCGGCACCGGCAGCACAGCGGAGAAAGCTACGCGCGCAATCGGCCGGCGCGTGGCGGAGGGCCTGAAAATCAAGGCCGTCGCCACTTCAAAGGCAACGTCCGCGCTCGCCTGCAAGCTCGCCATCCCGCTCCTGGACGTGGACATGGTTGACCGCATCGACGTCACCATCGACGGCGCGGACGAGGTCGACCCGAACGGCGACGCCGTCAAGGGGCTCGGGGGCGCGCTCTTCCGCGAGAAGGTCGTCGCCTCCATCACGAAGAAGTACGTCATCATAATCGATGGCTCGAAGCTGGTCGACACCCTCGGGACCAAAGCCCCGGTCCCGGTCGAGGTCTCGCAGTACGGCGCCAGGCACGCCGCATCGCGCCTCGAGAGGCTCGGCTGCGACCCGAAGCTCCGCGGCGGCGAAAAGCCCTTCGTCACAGACAACGGCAACTACATCGTCGACTGCAGGTTCAACGGCATCAGGGACCCGGCGGGGCTGAACGGCGCGATGAAGTCTATAACGGGCGTTTTGGAGACGGGGCTCTTCCTCGGGATGAAGCCGCACGTGATAGTCGGCTCGGAGGACGGGGCGCGCAGATTCACATACTAAAATTTCCGCATCAGCCGCCTGAGCCTCGTGAGCGCTTCCTCGCTCTCGCGCAGCTTCCTTCTCTCGATTGTCTCGATGTCCTTGGCTATGTCGCGGATCGGGACCGTGAGCCTGTATGCGTGGTGGGGCCTCCCCTTGCCCGCGCGCTTTATCCCGCGCTTCTTGACCCAGCCCTTGACGCGCATCTCCTTCATGGCGATCGAAACCTCGGGCTGGCGCAGCGATGCCGTCTGCTCGAGCGCCCTGGACGTCAGCTCGTCGCCGTTCGCCAGCGCGGCCAGCAGCACGGCGGGCTTCTCGCCCATCCCGGCGCGGCGCAGCAGCGCCGCCAGCTCCCCCTGCCTCTTGGACAGCGTCGTCTTTTCAGGCATTTAATCCAAGACACCGATAAAATTCGATGATATAATCCTTTTCACGGCCTCAGGCGCGCAGCCAGCCGTCGAGCGCACCCCGGATGCCGTGCGCGTCCAGGAAGTCGAGGGCGTCGGCCACGTCGCCCACGCGCGCGAGCTGCGAGTGGATGTCGCACCCGATGGAGAGGGCGCCGCCGGCCTTCGCGTGGCGGACGAAGAGGTCGGGCCACAGCCTGTAGTACTGCTTGCCCAGCCTGCCGTACGACCTGTTGGTGCTCATCTCCAGGAAGATGCCGTTCCCCGCGAGGACGCTGGCAAGCTCGCCGGCATCCATGTCCTTGAAGTTCCGGGCGAAGTCGTTGTGCGCCAGCCCGGCCTTGCATGCCACCTTCTTTCGCACGTCGAGGAACTCCCACAGTGGCATGCCGTCGGCGTCACCGTCCTCGACGTACTCGAAGAGGGCGTAGTCGAGCGCCCCCAGCGCCTTGAGATCGATGGACGAGAAGTCGGTTCTCTTCGCCGAGGAGTCTATCTCCGCCCCGGCCAGGACGCGGAGCCTCCCCCCGTAGGGCCTTGCCGCCTCGCGTATCGCTGCGGCGTACTGCGCGAGCTCGCCGGGCATGACGCAGTGAACCTTCGAAGTGGCGAAATGGTCCGAGATGCCTATTACCGAGAGCCCGCTCCGCGCAGCGGCCCCGAGTATCTCCTGGACTGTCCAGGCGCCGTCCGAGAATGTGGTGTGGTTGTGCAGGTTGAGCATCGCTGGAGTGATGGCGGCGCCCCCCATATACCTTTCCCGCAACCGATTTAAGCCCTCACCCGGTTGGGTGGGCGGCGAGCGCATGATTGACTTCGAGCCGACAGAGGAGCAGAGGATGCTGAAGAAGACCGTCCGGGAGTTCAGCCAGAAGGTGCTGTTCCCCAGGGCGAGGGAGATCGAGAAAGGGGAAAAGATACCCGACGATATTATCAAGCAGATGGCGGACATGGGGATACTCGGGATAGGTCTGTCGCCCGAGTACGGCGGCAGCGGCATGGACCCCGTGACCGTCGGCCTGGTCGCCGAAGAGCTGGCCAGGGGCGACATCACCTGCGCGGTCCCCGTCTTCTTCCTGGTCCAGACCGCCTGGGGGTGCGTGCTTCAGAAGTACGGCAGCGACGAGCTGAAGGGAAGGGTGCTGCCCGGGGTCGCGGCCGGGAAGCAGTTCCTGGGGATTGCCTCGACCGAACCGGACACCGGCTCCGACGTCACCGCGATAAGGACGAGGGGCGCGATGCTCGGCGGGAGATGGCACCTCGACGGAGAGAAGATGTTCATCTCCGGCGTGAGGGAGTCCGTGCACCAGATGCCCGGGGGCGGTGGGCACCTCACGCTCGCCAGGACCGGAGCCGGGAAGGGCGGGGCCGGGATATCGATGTTCTACGTCCCCCTGACATCCAGGGGGATCGACCCAACCTACCTCGAGGACTGGGGGAGGCGCGGCATCTCGACCGGCGGGTTCGCCATGGTCGACGTGGAGCTGCCGGCGAGCCACCTCATCGGGGAGGAGGGGAAGGGGTTCTACGCCGCGATGGAAGGCTTCGACTACGCCCGCGGCATCATCGGGATGATATGCTGCGGGGTGGCGCAGCGCTGCATGGAGCTGGGCATCGATCACATCAAGGGGCGCAAGGCGTTCGGCCAGCATCTCGGGAAGTTCGAGGGGGTGCAGTTCAAGCTTGCGGAGAACTGGGCGCAAGTGGAGGCGGTCAGGCTCCTCGCGCTGAGGGGGCTCTGGGCCCTCAAGACGGAGCGCGAGGGGAGGGGGAGCAGGTTTGCGTCGACGATGGCCATCGCCATGGCGAAGATGCTCGCTCCCGTGCAGGCGTTCGGCGCCATCAACGACGCGATGCAGTGGTTCGGTGCGATGGGTTACACGGAGGATTGCCCCCTCGAGCTCGGTCTGAAGGGCGTGCGCTCGTACATGTGGGCCGAGGGCGCGACCGAGATACAGAAGCTGATCGTGGCCAGGGAGCTGCTCGGCCGGGACTTCTTCAGGAACGACTGAGCCTCAGAAAAGCCTATATAACCCCCTCCCTATCGTATATATGTCATGCCAGAGGATGACGAGGGGTCGGAGGACAACAGGAAGTGGGTCGGCGTCAGGCTCTCGAAGCCCATGATGCACCAGGTCGAGGAGGCCGTCGATGGCCATCCCGAGTACGCCTGGAGCACGCCCAACGACTTCGTCCGCGACGCCGTGCGCAGGCACCTCGAGTACGTGCGCCAGCAGGACTACCTGAGGCAGGGCGAGCTCATGGCTCTCCCCGAGCGCGTCGAGGACGTCCTGAAGCGCTCGCTGGGGGACAAGTTCGCCGGGGAGTTCGAGCGCCGCCTGGCAAAGGCCACGAAGGGCATCGACCCGGAGAAGGACCCGCGCGCCTACATACAGGCCGTGACGGCCCTGCTGTCGTCGACGCTAGGGCCGACGATGGCGAAGGTAATCACAGACGGCATGACGAAGGGGAAGGGGGAAGGCAAATGAAGAGACTCAAGACGGGCGTGGAGGGCCTGGACGCGGTGCTGCATGGTGGGTTCGTGCAGTCGTCGTCGAACCTCATCAGCGGGGGGAGCGGCACGGGGAAGACCATCCTCGCCGTCAACTTCCTGCTCAAGGGCGCCGCCTCGGGCGAGCCGGGGCTGCTCATAACGCTGGAGGAGAGCAGGGCGAGCATGCTGACGAACATGCCCTCGGCGATGGGGAAGGAGATCGAGAGGCTCGCGGACAGCGTGTGGTTCCTCGACCTGTCCGAGATGAGGAAGCTCTTGTCCCTGAACGACGAGAGGAGCGGCGCGTCGAGCGTCCTGGACGTCGAGGTCTTAGCCGAGGTCGTGCAGGCCTGGGCCAAGGAGAAGAAGATAAGGCGCATAGTCATCGATGGCATCGCCGCCCTGGGCCTCAGGTACGGGTGCGAGAACGAGTACAGGGGCGCGCTCTTCAGGCTCACGACGCTGATGAAGGACCTCGGTCTCACTTCGGTGATAACCACCGAGATAAACGAGGAGGGGCGCCTCTCGCGCTATACGGTCGAGGAGTACGTCACCGACTCGATAATCATCATAACCTACAAGGCGGGCAGCAGGACCCTGGAGGTCTACAAGATGCGCGGCTCGGCGTACCTGCACGGCAGGCACTCGTTCGAGATTTCGGACGAAGGGTACACGGTCTACCCGAGGTTCCCCGCGCAGTCCGACATCCAGTCCAAGTCCGAGCGCGTGAAGGCGGGCATCGAGGGGCTGGACGACATGCTCGGCGGCGGCCTGATGAGCGGGGACGTGATGCTCGTCACGGGGCCGGCGGGGACGGGCAAGTCCATCTTCGGGCTCCAGTTCATAAACGAGGGCGCGGCCCGCGGCAAGAAGGGGCTCGTCATAAGCTTCGAGGAGCCGCCCTCCCAGATGAGGCGGAACGCCACCAGCGTGGGCATCGACCTTGCCGCGCTCGAGAAGAAGGGGCTCGTCCAGATACTATACACCCCATCGACGGAAATCGAGGTCAACAAGCACCTCGCGCAGGTCCGCGGCATGCTCGAAGGCGTGTCTAGGGTCATGGTCGACTCCGCGTCCGACTACGAGGTCGCGCTCCCCGAGAGCGAGATGAAGGTCTTCCTCTCGAACATGGTCCTGGAGTTCAAGAAGCGCGGCATCACGTCTATACTCACTTCGGAGACGCCGGAGCTCATAGGCGCGAGCCACATCACCGACAAGGGCGTCTCGTTCATCGTCGACACGATAATCATGATGCGCTTCGTGGAGATGGGCTCGGAGATGAAGAAGGCGCTGAACATACTGAAGATGCGCGGCTCCCGCCACGTCCGCGAGATCCGCGAGTACTCCGTCACCGACAAGGGCATCAGCATAGGCAAGAAGTTCGAGGGCGTCGAGGGGGTCATGACCGGCAGCCCCCGCAAGGCCATAGCCGAGAGGGTGGAGCAGTTCTTCAAGCACCAGTGAGGTTGGGGGTCGTATGGCGAGCAAGGACGGCGCTGGGGAGGGGGATGCGAGGAAGGAGAGCGAAGCCCCTGGCCGGACCGCGCAGCGCCTCAGGCTGCTGGAGACAATCATCGAAACCTCCCCCGATGCGATTACGCTCATCGGTCTGGACATGAAAATCATTATGGCGAACAGGACGGGCGCGAAGCACCTGGGCTACGGCACGCCCGACGAGCTCGTGGGCATGGACGCCACCGAGCTGATCGCGCCCGGGGATCACCCCCGCATGTTGGACGCGCTTCAAGGGATTTTTGAGGCCAAGATTATCAGAGGCATCGAGTTCAACCTTCTGAGGAAGGACGGTTCGACTGTGCCTATAGAATTCAGCGGCTCATTGGTATGCGATGAGAAAGACGAACCACTCTACCTGCTCAGCGTCTCCAGGGACGTCTCGGAACGCAAGAAGACCGAGAGCCTGCTCAGAAGCATTGCCGACAACATGCTCGACGTCGTATGCAAGGTCGACGCCCAGGGGGACATCCTCTTCGTGAGCCCTTCGGTGGAGCGGGTTCTGGGATACACGCCTCAGGAGATGGCAAGGAAGCCGTTCAGGGAATACATGCACGCGGACGACCTGGAAAAGATGAACAAGCTCGTCGAAGTCGTGGCCAGGAGCGGAGGCGTCGACCGGGCCGAGTTCCGCATGATGAACGCGAAGGGCGAGTATGTCTGGATAGAAGCCCTGGGGACCCTGGCGATTTCTCCGAGCGGGGAGGTGGCTGGCGCCATCTTCGGCATGCGCGACATCACCGAGCAGAAGCGGGCCGATCAAGCCCTGCTCGAGAGCGAGGAGAGGCTGCGCGGCATGATATCCTCGATGAACGACCTCATCTTCATGCTCGACGAAAACGGCCGCTTCAATTACTACCACTCGCTGGAGGATTCCAGACTATACGTCCCCCCGAGCGCCTTCATGGGGAAGCGGTTCGACGAGGTCCTGCCCCCTTACATGATGGAGAAGATGAACGACGCTGTCAGTGCGAACAGGGGAGGCAAGGTCGCTGAGATCGAGTACTGGATGAAGATCGGGAACGACATGCGCTGGTTCTCTGCAAAGCTGTCCCCCATAATGAGGGACGGGGTGTACAGGGGGTCGGTCGCAGTCGTCAGGGACATCACGGAGCGCAAGACATCGTGGGAGGCGCTGAGCCAGAGCGAGGAGAAGTACAGGAACCTTGTCGAGCGCGCCAACGACGCCATTGCCATATTGCAAGACGGACGAGTGGCCTTCGCGAACCGGCAAGTGGAGCGCCTGATCGGCCAGGGGCACATGGATATCATCGGAAGGCCCTTCACCGACTTCGTGCCGGAGGAGGTCAAGGCCGACCTCTTCGAACGTTACCGGTTGCGCATCGAGGGCAAAGACAAGGACTTGCCCACGATATACGAAACGAGGATACTCAGGGCCGACGGCACGGAGGTGCCGGTCGAGGTCAATGCGGGGGCGGTCGATTATCAGGGCAAGCCGGCAGACCTCATCTTCGTGAGGGACCTCTCGGAGAGGGAGAGGGCCGACGAGCTCATACGCAAGAGCGAGACGCTGAGCAGGGCGGTCATAGACAGCTCGCCGGTCGGGATAACCTTGCGCGACAAGGACGGCGAGCTCCTGATGTATAACACGGTCTGGAAGGACATCTGGGCGCTGTCCGAGAAGTCCATCAGGGAGCGCATAAGGCAGAGCGCCGGCAAGCCCTTCGAGGAGATATACCCCTATCTGGAGCCGTGGTTCAAGGAGGTGAAAAAAGTATGGACGGTGGGGGGCGAGTACTTCATACCCGAAGTGCAGATCAGGGACATCGGCGCAGGAAGAGAGAAAACGGTGTCGCTCTTCTTCTACGGCATACTGGGGACGGGCGGCAAGCTCGAGCAGATAGTCACGCTCACGCAGGACATCACCGAGAGGAAGGAGGCCGCGGCGAGGCTCGCGGAGATGCAGCGGCTCAACGAGAACGTCGTCTCCAACGCCCCGATAGGAATCATGACCACCGACATGGAGGGTGGGATCACCAGCGTGAACAACGCCATGCTGTCCATCCTGGGGAGCCCCGGCGCGGACAGCACGATGAAGTTCAACGTCCTGAAATTGAAGGCCATGGTGGACCAGGGCGTATCTGCCCTATTCGAGAAGTGCCTGAAGGAAGGGGGGGAGATACGCCTCGACCGCATCGGGTACAAGACCAACTGGGGCAAGAGCATCGTCGTGACGCTCATGATAGTCCCGCTCAGGGACGCGGGGGGCGGGCAGATTGGCTCCCTGGCGCTGATCGAGGACATCATGGGCATGGCCAGGGCCGAGGAGCAGCTCAACGCCCTCTTCCAGGCTTCTATCGACGGCATCGGCGTCGAGAAGGACGACAAGCTGGTCTTTGTCAACCCGTCGTTCGCGAAGATATTCGGCTACGACAGCCCCGAGGAGCTCATCGGCCGGCCGACCGAGGTCACTATCGCGCCCGAGGACCGCGACCGCGTCGCCAGCTACACCGTCCTGCGTTCGAGCGGTAGGGAAAGGCGTGCCCCCCAGCGCTACGACTTCCGCGGCCTGCGGAAGGACAGCAGCACCTTCGCAGCGAGGATATCGGTCTCGACCTACACCATCGGCGAGGAAAGGTACTTCGTCGGCTTCGTCCACGACGTCACGGAGACAAGGCGCGCCGAGACGATGCTCCGCCTCTCGGAGGAGCAGTACCACCTGACGATAGACGCGATGAACGACGCCATCCACATGGTCGATTCCGGCCTGCGCGTGATGCTCGCCAACAAGGCCATGAAGCAGTGGAACAAGAGGCTCGGCCTCGAGACTGACATCGTCGGCAAGGACGTCTTCGAGGTCTTCCCGTACCTCCCCGAGAAGGTCAGGTACGAGTACGAGCAGGTCTTCGACACAGGGCGCGCGCTCGTCACCGAGGAGAGCACGACCATCGGCGACGCCGAGGTAATCACCGAGACGCGCAAGGTCCCGGTCATCGAGGGCGGGAAGGCCGTGCGCGTCGTGACCGTCGTGCGGGACATCACAGTCCAGAAGCGCAGGCAAGAAGAACAGTTGCGCAGGCGCATGCTCGAGGCCCAGTACGAGCTCAAGTCCGTCATCACAGACATCATCCCCCTCTTCCTCGAGACGCTGGAGCCAGGGAAGCGCGAGGAGATGATAGTGCGCCTGTCCGAGCGCCTGGACGAGGTCATAGCCGAGCGCTATTCCAAGGCCATCCACCTCACCGGGGCTCGGGAGGCCGCGACGGCGTACATAGGCGTGCTCTTCGACCTCGGCGGGACGGCGCGCCACGAGAGCCACGGCGCGTCCAGCACGCTTGTGAGGGTGACGACCTGCCCGTGGGACAACCAGAAACATAGGAACTTCATGCTCTGCATCCTGTGCCGGGCGATGGCCTGGAGGTTCGCGCACTACGCGGGAGAGGATCTGGCCGTGCGCATGGCCAAGACCATGGCCGACGGCGAGCCGGAGTGCGAGATACAGGTCGGGACGAGGAGGGCGCTGGGAGTGAAGGGAGAGCCGGACGAAGAGAGGCCGAAGAAGGGCAAGAAAAAGAAATAGATGCGCCCCGAAAGTAATTTATACAGCGGAAATCCATTGGTAATTTGGACGTGCCGACATGAACGCGACCAAATCCGAGGCAATCAAGCTCATCGGGTCTCTTCCGGACGACTGCTCGTGGGAGGACATCATCTACAAGATGTATGTCAGAAAGAAGATAGAGATGGGGCTGAAGGCCGCGGCCAAAGGCAAGGTCGTATCCCACGCAGACGTCAGGAAGAGGTTCGCCAAATGAAAAAGCTGGTCTGGGCCGAGCCCGCACTGGACGACCTGAAGAACATCTTCGATTACATAGCCAACGATTCCGAGCATTATGCCAACGTCTTCGTCAACGATTTGATAGATTGCGCCGAGAAGGTCGGGGACTTCCCGAAGATGGGGCGCATCGTGCCGGAATACAATAAAAAAGACATCAGGGAGATACTGTACGAGACGTACCGCGTCATCTACCGATCGGAGAGGGACAGAATCACAATCCTGACAATCATCCACGGCAAGCGCGAGCTGATCCGGTCGGGCGATGAATAATTGTGGAGGAGATGTGCCGTTAGAGTATTACATGGATTTTGGAGTCGATTGATATGGGAAAAATGATTATAAGGGCTGTGGATTCGGGAAATATTCAACGAAGCCCGACTTTTCAAGCTATCTTCAATTACATGCTCTCTATGACTGACGATTTTCCTTTACAAGTGACATTCGATAGTGGGGGAATTGACGTTGATAGTATTTTAAAGAATAAAACACCCGCATTAAAAAAATTGAATATTTTAGATGCTGGCGTATATTACGATCTAGTTGAGGGAAAAGAAAGGGAGTTGACACAGGAATTAATTGATACATGGCTCTATGTAAGGGCAGAAGAAATTCCAAATGAACAACAAGAAATTATTACGAATCTATATGCTGCAAACAAAACTAAGGTTCATGCGATTCAAATGAAATTTAGAAATGAAGCACTCCTCGAAGCAGGAATCCCCAAAAAATTCTTACCTGGCATGCGTGTTCCATTCAGGAATCATCGAAATTTGAAATTGGTCTTGCCTGTTGAAAGAGAAGTAGTGAAAAAGGTTGAAAAATATTATCAAACTCTAGGAAATGAGGTTCATAGGCCTCGAACAATCTTATACGGAGAGATGGTGGGGATCGAATCTTTGCCAGACGAATTGAAAGGCGGAATAATAACTGCAAGAAAACAAGTAAAATACTTCATGGATACCCGTAATAAAGCGATGGAAAAAATCGTTGAAATATTAATGGCGCACCGCGGAAGACATCTGCTGGCTTAGGCGCTGTATAACCGTTTTGAAAATTTACAAAGTATAATAAGCAGAAAATCCATTATGTAGACCAAGGTGCATTAAAATGACGGAACAAACAAACGTAATCTGGACAACGACAACCAAGGATGGTGCCCGAATTCAGTTGACTAAGAACGAGTTGACGATTGATATGGCTCCGGATTGGGTAGATACGATAGACCAACGGGGACGAAAGGTTGCGCAATGGTTTCTAGACGCTTTGTTGCCACATACGGTGAAAATTAAGGATATTCGCAAAGTTGAGAGGGATTCAAGGAAAATAGTAATAGTTTCTAAAAAAGGTTTGTTGAAGCGATGCGGCATTGGTCTGCCAAAATCAGAGTTGGATCAACTGGAAGCTGAATTGAACAAGCTTATTAAGTAAGTCCACATCGAAGCGCTTTATCGTATAAGCTGTGTGCCTGAATGGATCACGAAAAGATTGTGCAAGACGGCTATGATAAAATCGGAAAAAGGTATCAAGACCTCGGTAAGAATCGCGCTATCAGTGAACTTGATGAATTAACAAAATTATTACCATCTCATGCAAAGATTTTAGATGCTGGCTGTGGCACAGGAATTCCAGATACTAAATATCTACATGATTCAGGCTATAATGTTGTCGGGGTAGATTTTTCAGACGAAATGTTGAGAGTTGCAAAAGAAAATTTACCCCATGTAACTTTTATCAAACAGAATATCACAGAGCTGGATTTTCCGGACAATTCATTTGATGGCCTTATTTCTTTTAGTGTAATTATTCACATTCCAAGAGAAAAGCACAAACCGCTGTTCCAACAGTTCCATAGACTATTAAAGCCAGATGGAATTCTTTTGGTGTCTATGGCATGGAGCGAATGGGAAGAAATTGGTGAATTCTGTGGAGAAAAAATGTTTTGGAGTCATTACAAACCCGAAACCTCACTCCAAACAATAAAAGATTCTGGATTTAGTATCATCAAAGATTGGCTTGTGACGACGCCAGATTATTACAACGAGGATTCAAAATCAGAGAAACATTATTACATTTTAGCTAGGAATTCTTAGTAGAAGGCACACTGCCGTCGATATTCGGAGATCACCCCTGCGACCGTGACTATTCATCCATCTACAAGAGTGAGCGTGAAAGTCTCGCCCGGAAAAACCTTTGTTCTTAGAACAAATGCATGGTGTAAGTAAACGGACTGTGCAATTATCATCGTGATGATGACGGCATTATCTTACACTTTGTCAATTTTTAGGGATTTTTACTTTCAGTCTACTCTCCCCCTCTCAACTTAAATATAGGCATCTCATTCCCCCTTTCCCGTTCCAGGGGGGGTCGCATGTCAGAGGAATACTCGCGCGAGGTTCTGGGCGCGAAATGGGAGGAGTTCTTCTCCGATTTCAGGTACGTTCCGCGCATAAAGGCAGTCGCCGACGCTTATCCGGACAAGCGCAGCCTCTGCGTCCCCTTCGTTGACATAGACCGCTACGACTCCGACTTCGGCGCGTACCTCTTCCACAGGCCGCGCACGATGCTCGCAGCCGGTGAGAAGCAGATTCGCGAGATGCTCCCGACCGGCTCCGAGGGCGCCGAGATCACGCTCAGAATCATAGACCTCCCGGAAGACAGGCACGTCGACATAAGGAACATCCGCAGCAAGCACCAGGGGCGCTTCATCGCCGTCACGGGGCTGGTCAAGAGGGTGACGGAGGTGCGCCCCCGAATCTTGGACGCGGTCTTCGAGTGCATGCGCTGCGGACACCAGACCATCGTCCAGCAGGAGGAGACGATGCTCCGCGAGCCGCTGGAGTGCTCGAAGGAGAGCCCGGACGAGAATGGGATTATTGGCTGCGGGCGCGCCGCTGGCTCGACGTCCTTCAAGCTCGTCTACGAGCGCTCGACCTACATAGACGCTCAGAAGATAGAGCTCCAGGAGCTCCCCGAGGAGATGAAGGGGGGCGCCCAGCCGCAGAGCCTGACAATCCAGGCCGAGGACGATTTGACTGGGGACGTGCAGCCCGGCGACAGGGTGAAGATGAACGGCATCCTGCGCAGCAAGCTGCGCGACATCACGCGCCAGCGCACCACGCTTTTCGACATCTACCTCGAGCTCAACGCCACCGAGCAGTTGGAGCCCGAGTACAAGGAGCTGGCAATCTCCCCCGAGGACGCGGCCAAGATTAAGGAGATGGCCGCCGACGAGCGCATCTACGCGAAGATTGTGCAGTCCATCAGCCCGACAATCTACGGCCTCGACGTCGAGAAGGAGGCGCTGGCCCTCCAGCTCTTCGGCGGCATCCACAAGGAGATGCCCGACGGCACTAAGATAAGGGGGGACATCCACGTGTTACTAGTTGGCGACCCTGGGACAGCCAAGTCGCAGCTCCTGAGGTACATCACAGACCTCACCCCGAGGGGCATCTACGCTTCAGGGAAATCCTCGACGGGCGCGGGCCTCACGGCGACCGCCATAAAAGACGAGTTCGGCGAGGGGCGCTGGACGCTGGAGGCCGGCGCGCTCGTCCTATCGGACAAGGGCATAGCCGCAATCGACGAGCTGGACAAGATGAACGACCAGGACAGGAGCTCGATGCACGAGGCCATGGAGCAGCAGACGATCTCGGTCGCGAAGGCGGGCATCACCGCCACACTGCAGGCCAGGTGCGCCGTCCTGGGCGCGGCCAACCCCAAGTTCGGGCGCTTCGACCCCAACGTCTCGATAGTCGAGCAGATAAATCTGCCAGCAACCCTCCTGTCGAGGTTCGACCTCATCTTCCCAATCTCCGACATACCCGACCAGAACAGGGACGCGATGGTCGCCTCGCACATACTTAAATCGCACCTGCTCGGGGAAGCCCTCATCCAGAAGAAGCAGAAGGGCTCCACGTCCGTCTCGGACGAGCAGTTCGAGTCCATAAGGGCGAGCGTCGTGCCGGCCATCGAGCCCGAGCTCCTGCGCAAGTACGTCTCGACCGCGAGGCAAGTCACGCCGGTCATGACCCCCGAGGCCATGGAGGTCCTGAAGAGCTACTACCTCTCCGTCCGGAGGGGAGGGGGCACCCAGGGCGGCGGGGAGCGCAGGGCGTCGGTGCCTATCACCGCCAGGCAGCTCGAGGCCTACATCAGGCTCTCCGAGGCCAGCGCGAAGATACGGCTCAGCGAGACGATCACCGCCGAGGACGCCGAGCGCGCGAAGCGCATATTCAGAGAGTACATGAACCGCGTCATAGGCCTCGGCAGGGAAGGGGAGCAGTTCTGGGACGTCGACCGCGTGGAGACGGGCATCCCGCAGTCCCAGAGAGACGAGATTATGGCCATCAAGGAGATCATCCGCGATCTCCAGGGGACGACCGTCCACGGCGCGCCCATCGCCGACATCCTGGAGAAGGCAAAGGCCCGGGGTATGAGCGAGGAGAGGGTCGGCGAGCTCATATCCATGCTCCAGAACAGGTCCGGGGACATCCTGTCGAGGAAGAGCAACCACTACTCCCTCGCGGAAATGGCTTAGGTGGTCCCATTGCTCAGGATCAGGTTGCACAAATGCGGCAGCGACGTGATCGCCGCGGCCTGCGACTCGGAGCTCGCCGGCAAAACATTCTCGGAGGGCAAGGTTAGGCTGAAAGTCGACGAGGAGTTCTACGGCCGCGAAGACTGCCCCGAGGAATCGCTGGAGCGCTTTCTCTCGATGTGCACATCGGCCAATCTCACCGGGGGGCGCGCCGTGCGCATAGCCATCGAGCTGGGCTACATCGACGAGGGCTGCGTCCTGACCGTCGACGGCGTGCCGCACGCCATCCTCGTTGCAATGCGGTGATGCGATGTTCTGCGTCGAGTGCGGGAAGGCGACGGACGGCGCCAAGCTGTGCAGGGAATGCGCGATGAATAAGCGCGAGCCCGTCTCGGTGCCTCCGCTGCTCTCCCTGCCGATATGCGCCAAGTGCGGTTCGTTCGTCGTCGGAGGCAAGTGGAAGGAGACGTCGCCGGAGGACGCTATTTGGCATCTCGTCGAATCGAAGCTCTCCCCGCAGGGCGGCAAGATGGACCTCAGGCTGGAGCAGGCCGACGGGCGCAACTGGAACGCCGGGGTCACAGTCACCAGGAGGATCGAGGGCGCGGAATGCCGCGACGAGGCCAAGACGCGCGTCTCGCTGAGCAACAGGGTATGCGACAGGTGCAGCAGGCAGTCTGGAAGCTACTTCGAGGCCATTCTCCAGGTCCGGGCGGACCGCAGGGACCCGACGCAGGCCGAGCTGGACGGCGCCGCCGACCTCGTCGACCGCAAGGCGTTCGACCTGCGGGAGAAGGGCGTGTTCATCACGAGGCTGGAGGAGGTGCGCGGTGGCATTGATATATATCTGAGCAGCAAGGAGTTCGCGCGCCAGATGGCCAAGAACATAGCGGAGTCCACCGGCGGCACGACCTCGGCGAGCCCGCAGCTCTTCGGACAGAAGGACGGCAAGGAGGTCTACAGGGTCACCCACGTCGTGAAGTTCGCCGCCTACTGGCCCGGCTGCTTCCTGCTCCATCGGGGGCGCATCTACCAGCTCAGGACCATGGGGCGCAAGTCGCTGGGCGTAAAGGCATTGGACACGTGGGAGGAGATTTCGCTGCCCGCGAAGGAGATTATCGAAGCGAAAGTGCTGGGGGGCGACGAGCTCGTGCGCGAGGCGGTCATAGTCAGCGAGGGCGGGAGGGAGTTGCAGATTCTCGACCCGGCGACGAACAAAACCGTCGATATCCTAAAGCCACAGGGATGGGTGCGCACAGGAGAGACAACATTGCTGTTGAAATACGAGGAACAATACTATCTTGTCTGAAATGCCACCGAAAGCTACATCTTAAAATACAACATTCGTGATGTGATTATGTATGGTTAGTCTAGGTGTGAGTAAAGGAAATCTCGTATTTGGAGGAAACGCGATATGATTGATTTTGTCTCCCCAGATAAAATGGACGATGTCGTTAGGGCGGGCGAGACAGAACCGGATGGAATTAGAGACCCGAACGATCCTTGGGACTTTCCGCAGCAGAGCTGGATGAGTATCAGAGTCATACTCGGTGCTTTTTTTATGGTGAATCTCGCGATGGTCTTCACTTACTCTTTCATCTTCTATCCACCCTGGTATTTTTATATCATCCATTTAATTGTTGCATTAATTATTGGTATTATCCTCTTCCTTCAATTATTGAAAAGGGTTGACAGACAGGAGCGCAACAGGCCACAATCGTCCGAAGAAGAATAATATATATTAAAGGAACTTGTGGTACGTCGCGTTCTCCACGAAGACCTCGAACCCCACGCTCCTGTAGAGGCCCAGCGCCTTCTCGTTCTGCGCGTCCATGCCCAAAAACGCCTCCGTTTCCCTCTCTGACCTGGCCCATTTCAGCGCGTCCGCGAGGAGCGCCCTCCCCAGCCCCTTCCTCCGCGCCTCCGGGATCGTCCCGAGGACCATCACCCATGCGCGCGTCTCCCCCTCGGCCCTTATGACCTCTGAGAGGGAGACGCCGGTCGGCCTCCCCGCCGGGTCCCTTGCGAGGGCGTACCTCCCGATGGTGCCCTTCAGCTCCCTGTAGATGTAGAACGTCTCCGGGTCCGAGGGCACGGAGTTGAAGTGGTCGACGAAGGCCGCGTCCTTGGTCCCGGCCCACTCCCGGACGAACTCCCGGGATGCGTCGGTGAAGCCCCTGTATTCCAGGGTGGTCCCGGGCTGGAAGGGCGCGTCCGGTATGGGGCGAGTCAGGTCTGCGCGCATCTCGTAGTATGTCCTGAACCGCTCGAGCCCGCAGTCAGCGGCCAGCCGAGCCCTCCACTCTATCGACAGAGTCTCCCATAGTATAGCCTCGCGTATCCCCCTGGACTTCAGGTAACCCATGGTTCTGCCCGCCAGTTCGTGCTCGATGCCCTGCCCCCTCCTCTCGGGGACGACCTCCACGGTGATGAACCCCTGGCTCTTCCCGGCGGCCAGGCGCGTCTTCTGCGTGTACGCCTCGCCGATGCCCACGGCCTCGCCGCCATCGAAGGCCACGAAGGTCCCGCGGGGGTCGAAGTCCGGGTCCTTGACCAGCAGGACCCTCATAGTCTCGGCCGTCTCCGGGACGTGGAGGGGCACCTCCCGCCGGGAGCGGTTCCAGACGTCGGCGTAGGCCGCAAGCATCGATTCCTCGAAGGCTCTGATTTCAGTCGCCATCGGTTCAGGGCATAAACGTCGGCAATATATAAAACGTGCCCTGCCATTTGCGACAGGGCGCTATAATAAAAATGTTAATTAATATAAAAATAATAATATATTAATAATATTATAATTATAATTTAATCAATTAATATTATATTTATCTATTTTTTAAATTATTATCTCTCACAGCCGCTTCCCCATGTGCTCCCCCGAAAGGGCGTAGCCCAGCCGTCGGTAGTAGCCCCTCGCGCCCACCCCGCTGGTGACCAGCATCCGCCGCGCTCCCGCGGCCCGGGAAATCTCCTCCGCCTCGGCCAGCAAACGGCCCCCCAGACCCCTGTGCTGCCACTCGCTTTTCGGCTCGGAGGAGATGGGCAGCATCTGCCCGAAGACCTTCACCTCGCGCACTATCCCGAGCGGCTCTGCCGCGGCCGAGCTTCCGAGCGCGTCACTGCTGTTTCTGCGCTGGCCCCCCAGCGCGGCCGCATGCGCGCCTTCGGTCGTCAGCCTGAGCCGCAGGTATGCGACGAGCGCGCCCCTCCCCGGCTCGTCGAAGGAGATGAATACCTCCCTCCCGCCGGAGGCTTTGTATTCGATGGTGTTCAGGACGGCGTCCCCGGCGTCTGGCTCGCCCTCGACGGCAAGGGCGTGGCCGACCTCCCGGCACCTGATGCACCTGCAGCGCCCCCCGCGCCGTCGAAGTTCTTCCCTCACCAGGACGCGCACGTGGCTCTTCCTCACGCCGTCGGCGATGAGCTGCGCGGGTATGTCGCGCTGGATGCGCTGGATGCGCAACCACGGCGGGACGTGGGCTTTGAAATCTGCCAGCAGCTCGACGACTTCCTCGACGCTATACGGCTTGTATTCCCCTCTTTCCCAGGCCGCGTGGAGCTTGGTCCCTGGCATCACGAGGGTGGGGTATATCTTCAGCATGTCGGGCATGAACCTCTCGTCCGAAAACAGTGTGCGGAACGTCGCCAGGTCGCTGTCCCTCGTCTCGCCGGGCAGCCCGGGCATCATGTGGTACCCGACCTTGAGCCCCGCGTCCTTGGCCGTTTTGGTCGCCTCCGTGGTCTCCTTGACGCCGTGTCCCCTCTCGACGGCCTTCAGGGTCGAATCATTGAGCGTCTGCACGCCGAACTCCAGGCGCGTGGCACCGACGCGCAGGGAGTCCACGGCCTCGGCCGGGGAGAACCTGTCCGGGCGCGTCTCGATGGTGAGGCCGATGCACCGGCTGGGGGCGCTCTCATTGAGGGTCTTCGCGCTTTCCAAGTCGTCGGAGATTGCGCCGTTCATCGCGTCGAGGCAGCCCTTCACGAACCCCTCCCTGTATTCGGCCGTGCGGGACGTGAAAGTGCCGCCCATGATTATGAGGTCCACCTTGTCCGTCGGGTGGCCGATGGCCGCGAGCTGCTCGAGCCTGGCTTTCGTCTGGCGGTAGGGATCGTAGGCGTTGTGCGACGCCCGTAGCGCCGCGGGCTCCCTGCCGGTGTAGGACTGGGGCGTATTGGACGGCACCCCCCCGGGGCAGTACGAGCACTTCCCGTGCGGGCAGTCCGCCGGGGAGGTCATGGTGGCCACGACGGCCACGCCGCTGAGGGTGCGCATCGGCTTGATCCTGAGAAAGGGGAGCAGGCGCGCCCGCTCCTCCGGGGTGGCCTTCTCGAGGATTTCCGCGTTCGTGGGGATGTGGGAGAGCCCCGAGCCCTTGCATAGCTCTATCTTCAATCTCTCGAGCTCCGAACGCGTCCTGACGCGCCCTGAGAGGATTTCCTCTATTACCTGGCGGTGGTAGCTCACGTTCCGCAATGAAACCCTAGATAAATAGAGGTTGAGGGCTCTTTTCTCAAATAATATGATAAGATATGCAATTATTACGATATTAGGTATAAATAAATCATGTTTTCTGCGATTTTACCACTTCCTCCTCCTTGACTATGGGCTCGACGTGGTAGATGACGCGCCCCTGCCACCGGACCTCTCCGGTGATATATATCGTATTCGACCTTATCCTCTGTATCAGCGACGGCGGGAGGTTGTACTTCTGGGACAGCTTGCGCAGGGACATCGCCGGCAGCTTGAAGTCCCGGTAGAGCGCGACGATGATGCCCCTGTGCCTCTCGTCGACGACCATCTTCTTCTCCTGGACCATGTAGCCGAACGGGGGGCGCTGGAGTATCCTGTGCTCCTTGATGGCGCGGTTTATCCCGTCGAGGCGCTTGGCCCTGTACTTCTCCAGCTCCATCTCCCCAAGGACATCCTTGAACCTGTCGAAGGTCTTCTCGTCGCTGTCGTCCAGGGCGACTATCTTCACGCCGTGCCTTCTTAGCACCGTACGGATGTACCCAGCGATGTCCACGTCCCTGGCCAGGCGGTCCCTCGAAGCCAGCCAAAGCTCGTCGAAGTCCCCCTTCTCCGCCATGTCCAGCACGACGGGGAAGTGCTTGCGCTGCTCGGGCTCAGTGTCGCCGGAGACGTCCTCGTCCTTGACGATGCGCACTATCTCCCTGTCGCCGGACTGGAGGATGAGCGGGGTCAGCTTGTCGATCTGCGTCTCGACGGTGTCCTCCTTCTCCTGCTCCTTCGTGGAAACCCTGGCATAGACGACGACACGTATCATTTCGACCACCATCTTATGCAAAAGGGGATGATATACTATCTACCCCGTTAGCATAAGGTCATCTTACGATATCATTGTAGGTTATATTTAAATGTATCTTTTTTCAGAGCCGTATATTAACATTAATATGATAAAATAATCTTATTTATCGTAATTATATGAAAATGAATTAAATATATTGATAATGAATATTGACATAAATGACATCAATTGCATTATTGCTTTTATTTTTAATATTTGTATCTATTTCATCAATATATTTATTGAAATTTATTTCTTCATTTAATTTATTCATATCATTTTTTTCAACAAAGTTATTTATACTATGTATCCATGCGGTTCCACAGGTGACTTTCATGCCAAAGAGGAAGGCCAAGGCCCGGGCGACGCGGACCGCCGAGCCCCCGGATGCGCCGGTCCAGCCCGTCCAGCCGCCGGCGGGGAGGAAGACGTGCATCCAGATATCGCCGGCGCTGCGCGACCGCCTGTGGAGGCTCAAGTTCAGGAAGACCTACGAGGAGTTCCTCTCCGAGCTCTGCGACGCGTACGAGGGGGGCTCAGCCATGGATGGCGCCGAGGGGTTGCCGATACCTGGGAAATAGGCCTGAATTGCCATTTTAAAGGGAGTCGATAGGACCATCAGAGGGTGGGCCGTCCACCTTTCCGGCGTGCGCGTCACTTGAGTGGCAGGGTTGCGAGAGTGAAATGGCGAGAGACGCGCACTATATGCTCGATATGCCCTTGCCGAGCTGGACCCTCATGCCGTCCCGGGCCGCCAGGGTGGGGATGCCAGTCCGCTCCTCGACCCACCGGGCCTGCGTCTCCGGGCCGGCCTCGATGACCTTCATCCCGAAATGGGTCATGACCGTCATCTCCGGCTTCACGGCCGCGGTGAAGTCTGCCACGTCCTCGGTGCTCAGGTGGCCGGCGATGCGCGCGTTCAGCGGCCTCGTGGCCGAGACTATCAGGAGCCTGCAGCCCGAGAAGCCTTTGACGACGTCGGGGTCGAGCTCCGAGTCCCCGACATAGGATATGACCCCCTCCCTCGTCGAGAAGCGGAAGCCTATGGAGCTGGGGTCCGTGTGGCGCGTGCCCACGGCGTCCAGGCCGACGCCCCGTATGTCGATGTGCTCGCCGGGGATGGCGCACACGACCTTCTCCGGCATCTCCGAGTGGTACTTCGTCAGGACCGGCCAGTGCCCGTCGCCTCCCCTGAGGACCGAGCCAGAGCCGACGAGCGCCCCGCGCCTTATCTTCCCCCCGCGCGTCATGGCCTCTATCAGCACTTCCGCGTCCCCGTAGTGGTCGGGGTGCCCGTGGGTGACGACTATGGCGTCCGTCAGCGACGGGTCGAGCTCCAGGCGCCTCATCGCGACGAGCGCCCCCGGGCCGGGGTCTATGTGGATGCGGGTGCCGTCCTCGAGGTAGAGGCCGCCCGTGCCCCTGGGCTGGAAGATGGTCGCGTAGCGGCCGCCCCCGGTGCCGATGAAGGTGAGCAGTGTCACGCCATAGGAATGGGCGTGGTGGTTAATGGGCCTTTTGACTACCAATCGACCGTCCAGGTCGAGGGGGCCGGCACATAGACCCAGTATCCTTCGCCGGGTTTCATGATGTACGTCGGGCCCACGACCTTTGTCCGGTACGGGGCCGAAGGATCGAAGACCTCTATCATTGTCGCACCCGTTCCCCAGAAGGCGTCGGCGGCAGCGACGGTCGCGTTCAGTGTCGGATAGCCCACGAGGTTCCAGCCCGCGCGGAGCGGCATCGATGTGGAGTTCGGAATGAGGCCGCCGACGTTGACGAAGCCGTCGCCGGCAGCAGTCACATAAATCCAGACGCCCATCGTATGGTTCACCGCCCCGAGGTCGTTGAGCGGCGAGGCCCAGCCCGTGTAATACTGCTTCCATCTGTTGGCAGGGTCGAGGGGGTCGTACCACTGTATCCGGTCCCACAGCGTATCGCCGTCGCTGTCGAGCAGCGCGGTGGGGAGGGAGGTCGCGTTCATCTGAAGTGGGACAGAGACGAGGTTCCAGCCCGCGACGACGGGTATCTTGAACCTCACCGGGACCCTGTTGACGAGGAACCGGCTGAAGTGCTCGGTGTCCCCCCAGACGACATCCTTCGGCGCGTCGCACCCGCCGGGCGTCAGGGCCTGGTATCCGCCTAGATAGGGGTCGTATACGTTGATGAGCATGTCCTCCTCCGGAACGCCGGCAGGGACGTCGCTCTCGATGTACGTGATGTTAAGCCTTGCCTTGGTCATTGCCGCGGACACCATCGGGTCCGGGATGATGTTGTAATATTTTCCCTCGGAGGACGTCCTGTGCTCGAAGATGGCGATGCTGGCGTTCGCGATGTCCGCGGCGAAGTCGAAGTCCATGGTTATGTTGGTCGTGCCCGAGCAGAGGAGCGCGGAGCCGCCGGAGCTCGAGAAACCGATGACGTCGCGCATGAGCAGGTCGGGAGGGACGACGGCGAATGACCCCTTGGCCGGGAAGGCGCCGTCGGCCGTGACGGCGTCAACGACATAATCGCTGGAGCGGAGGAGGGACGCATCGATCTGGTTGCTGAAAATGCCGTCCGACGGCAATGCGTCGCCATGCGTGCCGTCGTCGAAGAGCGGCAGGCTGTACGAGCAGTTTATGACCGCGCCGCGGAGCACGGCCTTGTTAACGGAACCGTTGCCCGAAACCTCGATGAGCAATGTATCGGCAGATTGAGAGATGGGAGGCGTCACCGTGACGGACTGCACGGCATTGGGGGAGTCCAGGAAGAACTTGTCCTTCGAGTCGTCGTTGGCGCCGTCGATGAAGCCAGCTTTTGTGGCGACAGCCTTGATCCTGTACGTCCCAGGGACCGATTCGTTCGTGAAGGGATATGCGCCCACCCATATCCCGGGGGAGGCTTCGGCCATGGCGACGGAGGAGTTCGTCCCGTTGGGGGAGAGGGTCCAAGCGGAGACGTTCGCGCCGCCGACGAGCTGGCCGAGGTAGGTGACCTTGACTATGATATCAGCGTGTGTGTCTACGCCAGAGACATATTTCTGCTTGTCGGAGCTGGCCTTGACCTTCAGCTTGCCGCACGGCGGTGTGACATAGACATCCTTGGAGGCCTGGTTGTTGGAGAGGTCGGCCTCCGCGGGGTCAGAGTCGGTGATATTGACGATGATGGTGTGGTTGCCGTCGGATGTCACGAACCAGCCGGCGGAGACGTTCGCCCATCCGCCGGCGGGGACAAAGACCCCGTATTCCCGGTAGATGAGGTTTGTCTCGCTCACGGAATCCAGGTAGAAGGAGACGGTGCAGTTCGATCCGTTGGCGGCGAGGACGACAGGACCAGGAGAGGAGAACGGTACTGGATTAGTGGGGGTAGAGCAGATGGAGTAATCGCTTCCCGCACTCAAGTTGATCGGCGACATGAGCGGATACATGTCCTGAGAGTCGGCGTCTATGATGAAGGGCGTGTCGCCGATGCCGTCTGCGCCGGGGATGTCCTGGTTGGGTCCGGACATGACATCGACACCAGTGTAGTTGGACCAGTAGTTGCCGCCGGTGGGGTAGGAGGCGTTCCAGTAATTCGAATTCCCAGTATCAAATGCTTGTTGGTACGTGTTGTTGATGAAATTATTATAATAAAGGACATTCACGGTGCCCGCGATAATGCTACATCCATAGGTATTCTGTGATAGTGAATTGTTCCTTAGGGTGTTGCTATCGCATCCGTAAATTAACCAACAACCATAGACATTCAAGGAGAGAGTATTATTTGCCACTGTATTATTATCAGAACCTAAGAGTATGATACCGCGTCCTTCGAGGCCAGCATTCGAGGAAGCGCGGTTGTATGCGATTATGTTGTTATTGGAATATGTGACATTGATACCACTGCTGCAGGGGCCTGTATTCGAGCAGACAGAGTTGCCTGTTACGGTAGTGCCATTGGACATGTACAGCAAGATGCCTCCCCAGTCGTATCCACCATTTAAGGTTGCATTGTTGTTCGAGATGGTATTGCCGTCGGAGTGATCGAGGTGGATGCCGATATTTGCGTTCGAGGACGCATTGTTGTTGTTTATCGTGCCGTTCTGGATGTTGTAGAGGATTATGCCCTGGCCGTAATAGTACGGCCACAGGGAGACTCCGCTCGCGTTGTGGAGGTAGCAGTTCCTGACGGTGAAGTACATCGTAGTATTCCCGACGTAGACGCAGTACCCGTACCCGCCTCCGTTGATGTCCCAGTTCTCGATGATGTACGGGTTCGCCTGCGAGCCGTTCCCCGAGCTCACCCCGTGCGCGGCGTCGAAGTCGGAGTTGCTGTTGATGCGTATCGGCGGCCTCGGGACCAAGACTCCACCGATGGTCGTGCTCGCCCATGCCTCCGTGAGCGTGCCCGAAGGATAATATTCACAGGAAACGTAATTTGTCAAGTTCGTGCCGTTCGCCACAGTCGAGTTGATGCTCGCCATCAGTGTGAAGCTGTGAGCGCCCGGCGCGACATTGACGAATGAGAAATAGCATTCGGCGCCGTTTATGACGCGCGAGGAGAACTCCGGCAGCGAGGCGGAGGTGTCGCTGATGTATGTGACACCAGCAGGCAGCGTGTCGTTGACGAAGACGTCGGAGGCGATAGCTCCGCCCGTGTTGTCGAAATATATTGTGTACGTCAGGTTGTCGCCGGGGTTGGCGGTCGCCTTGTCTACAATCTTGGACACAGTGATCGACGGAGCGGGCGGGTTGTAGTAGCAGCGCGTGTCCGCGCTTCCCGGCGCAGGCTCGTAGTTCCCCGCATTGTCCCTCGCTCTCGAGTAGAACTCGTAATAGGCCGCTCCCGCCGGGAAGGTGAAGCTCCACGAATACGGTGCCGCCGAGTCCGTGCCGAAGAGGGACCATGCGCCCCAGGTCGAATTGTCTGTGGAGTTCCGGTACCACATCTCCACGCCCGCCAGGCCGGACGCGCCAGTGTCGCTCGCCGTCGCAGTCACTATTATGGGGGCGTTAGGCTGGACGTACGGGCTGATGGCATCGACCGCGCTGACCGGGAATGCGGTGTCGATTCCTATCCACAGCTCGGGGCCGCCTGGCACTGGCTCGTAGTTCCCCGCCAAGTCCCGGACACGAGTGTAGAACTGGTAATAGCCAAACCCGAGCGTCAGGTTCCATTGGTACGGCGGCGCCGAGTCGGCGCCGACGAGCGCCCAGGAACCCCATGTCGCGTTGTTCGCGGAGTACCTGTACCAGAGCTCCACGCTCGCGACTCCGCTCACGGCGTCGCTGGCGCTGGCGTTCACAGTGATGTTGGCGCCCTTCCAGAAGCCGGGGCCGGCGCTAAGCGTCTGCGAGCCGGGGGTGGAATCGTAGCCGCAGAGGGCGTCGGGCGCGCCCGGGGCTGACTCGGTCGCGCCGAGATTGTCCTCTGCAATCGAATAGAACTGGTAGAATCCCTGGCCGCTCGTGAAGTTGAACGACCACGACCATGGGAACGCGGTATCGTTCCCGAAGAGCGTCCAGGCGCCCCAGCTCGCGTTGTTGCTCGACCACCTGAACCAGAGGTCCACGGAGGATACGTTCCCGTCGGGATCGCTGGCCGTTGCGTTGATGGTAATTGGGCTCGACGCCTTCCAGTACGGCGCGCTCGCATCGACCGCGGAGCTCGGCGGCAGGTTGGTGACAGGGACATTGCTCCGTATCGTGGCGGTGATGGTGACCTCGTCCCATTTATGCGGGGCGGGGATGGAGAAGGAGATGTCAGTGGGGACTATGGAGAGGTCGTTCTGCGACTGGCTCGTGATGTTGGAATACCTGCCAGGGTGGGTGAGCCCGTTCTTGAAGAAAGGCCATTCCAGGTAGCCATCAGGGCTCGCGCCGGGCGTCTTGATGCACGTCATGTTGCCCTGGAACCTCACCAGCAGCTCGACGCCGCCATCCCGGTCAATGTCGCCGGACACCGCGCCAAGTACCCAGTCGGTGTTGTTGTACCACAGCTCGTTCCCGTCCTTGTCGAGGCACCGGATGCCATCAAAGGACACGAGGACCTCGAGGTCGGGGCTCCCGGAGAAGTCGCCAACGCCCGGGCTCCACGAATATACGGTGTAGTTCTTCTCCCATAAAAGCTGGCCGGTGTGATTGATGCAGTAGAAGTGCCCCTCGGGTATGCCGAAGAGTATCTCATAATTGCCATCGAGGTCGAGGTCGGCGACTGTCGGGCCCGTGTCCGAGCTGCTGGTGGTGGAGACCGAGCAGTTGAAGCGCCAGAGCTCGCTCCCGTTCTTATCATAGCAGACCAGGAAGTCCTCGCAATTGACCAGGATCTCCTTCAGGCCGTCGGCATTGATGTCGGCGACAGCAGGGGAGGCAGGGGACGAATTGGCGGAGTAAGGGTCGCCGCAGTAGACCCCCCACATTTCATTTCCAGTGCAGTTTATGCAGCTAATGTAGTTGTTGGATGTCGCATAGACTATCTCCATCAGGCCGTCGCCATCAAGATCGTCGATGGCCGGGGTGTTCGAGGGGGAGGTGGCGAAGCTGACATTGTAAGGGACGCTCCACGTGAGGTTGCCGAAGGCATCGAGGCAATAGGTTCCGTTGTCCGAAGCCATGATTATTTCAAGGGCGCCGTTGGCGTCTATGTCCGCCACGCCAGGCGCGGACGTGAGCCATTCACCGATATAATCCGAGGACCATGCAAGGTTCCCCAGGGAGTCGAAACAATAGAGGCTGCCGTTCAGGGAGCCGACGAGCACCTCCGCGCTCCCGTCCTGGTACAGGTTGGCTACGACGGGCAATGACTCGCGGAAATCGGCAGTCCCGTTGTAGTTCCACAGCCAGCTCCCGTAGCGGTCGAGGCAGTGGACGCCGCAGTTGGAGCAGAACAGGACTTCAGCGAAGCCGTCGCCGTCCAGGTCGCCGATGCCGGGGCCGTTCGAGGTGTAATCGACGGGCACGGACCAGTTCCAGGCGGGGGGCGCCAGCACCGAGCCGTTGAAGGGCGCCATCAGCGGGTAGTTGTCCCGCGAGTCGGCGTCGATGATGAACGGCGTGTCCCCGATGCCGTCAGCGCCGGGGACGTTCTGGTTGGGGCCGGACATGACATCGACGCCGGTGTAGTTGGACCAGAAGTTACCGCCGGATGGGTAACCGTTGTCCCAGGAGTTCATTCCGTTATCGAATGCTTGGATGAAGTTGTCGATGATATTGTTATGGTAAATGGTATTGCTACTTGTTCCATCCAAGTAGATGCCATATTGGTTGTTCGAGGAGGCTGTGTTGTTGACGATGGTATTGCTGCTAGAGTTACAGACGTATATGCCGTCTTCGTCGTTCGAGAAGGCGGTATTGTTGGTGATTATGTTGCTGGTGGAGAAACCTAACTCGATCCCAACCGTTCCCTTGCTCACGTTGTGGTTCTCCACTACGACGTTCGTACAATTGGCGAGTATTACCTGCCCGGCTCCCGTGGGTACGCTTCCACTAGTCTGATTTTCCCAATATTGGACGGGTTTGCCATTCACCGTGTTCGAAGTGTCGATTGTGTGAGTGTTCCAATGCTCAAGCAAATCTCCCCTTATGAATATTCCATCATCCGCCATAGTGTTGTTAGCGATGGCGTTGCTGCTGGAGTAGGAGATAAAGATGCCACCCAAGTTGTTCGAGGAAGCTGTGTTATTGGCGACGGCGTTACTGCTGGAGGAGTCGAGGAAGATGCCCCAACCGTTGTTCGAGGAAGCGGTGTTGTTGGCGATGGTGTTGTAGTTGCTGACGAAGTTGAGGAAGATGCCGCCGTAACCGTTGTTCGAGGAGGCGGTGTTGTTGACGATGGTGTTGTAGTTACTGTAGAAGTTGAGGAAGATGCCATAACCGTTATTCGAGGAGGCGTTGTTATTGGCGATGGTGCCATTTTGTACATTATAAAGGATTAATCCTGCCTCGCAATAATAAGGGTAACTGCTCACACCGCTCGCCTCATGCAAATAAGAATTGCTCACTACAAAATAATCTGTTGTGTTCCCGATGTAGATGCAATATCCGTAACTTGTACCGTTGATGTCGTAGCTCTCGATGATATACGGGTCCCCCTGCGCCCCGCTCCCGTTCCACCCCTCGCTCGCCGCCTTCGTCGCGAACTCCGCGTCTGAGTTGATCCTTATCGGTGCATGTGCAGTATAATTCAGAGGCACTGCAGGGCGCGAGGCCGTCCCGTTCGTCTGCCAGCTCCCCACGACCATCGCGCTCAGCAACACTACCAGGCCCACAGAAACAGCCGCCCACTTACCTAACACCGCACGCATCCCGACAGCCTCCTCGACGCTTTCGCAACGTACGACATTGAGACTCCTTGTCCAATTGCATGAGATTGCGCGTATTTAAACCTCTCGAACAGCCGCACAACTTGCACAACTTATAATATATAATTTTCTTAGTGCAACAAATAGAAATGTTTTTATACTAAGAAAACAAATCACATGCGTGCAGCGGGCGAACGACCTTAGCCCCACGCAGGAGAAGATTGTCTCTCACCTAGCCCCGCTCTCGCGCCTGGCGGGCAGCTACCTGCAACCTAGGCTGGTGACGCAGGACGGGGTGGCGCAGTCGGTCGGGATAGCGCGCAACCACGTGCCGCGGGCGGTGATAGACCTGATGAGGAGGGGGTACGTCTTCGCGAGGAAGGCGCGCGTCGACGGCTGCAGCAGGAAGAGGACATGCTACTTCCTCACGGACGAAGGTAGGGTCGTCGCCAACGGCCTGGGGAAGCGCGCGCTCGCACCGAAGACATTGTCTGTCGCGCCGCCGGCGGACTTCGTCGGGCGCTCGAGGGAGCTAAGGGAGTTGGCGGCATTCGCCCGGGATGGCCCGGCAACGCTCATACTATATGGTGAGAGGGGCATGGGAAAGACCTCCCTTCTGCGCCGCTTCATGGCCGGGCTCGGGACCGAGCGAACGGCGTTCTACTGGTCGCTCAAGAGGGACGGCACGCTGCGCGAGGGCCTGGAATCCCTGGCCGCGACCCTGCCGGAAGGCGCCGGCGGCCTGCTCGGCTACATAATGCGCTCGGAGCGGGAGATACCTTACGCAAGGGTGGCGAGCATACTGGGCGAAGTCAGGCCTCCGATGCTCATCGCGCTCGACGACACAGGGCACGCGCAGAGCCAGGCGGAGGTCGAGTCGCTGGCCAGGGCCATGGCAGATGGGAGAGCGGCGAAGCTCGTGCTCTCCACAGATGGCCCCTGCCCGACGCTGGCCGAAGGCACGTGGGGGAGGCTGGACATGGGCCCGCTGAGCGAGGAGGAGACACTCGCCCTTGCCAGGCGGCAGGGCTACCCCATCCCCTCGGAGGCGTTCGCCCAAACGGGCGGGAGGCCTCTGCTGCTGTCGCCGCGTCGCGGAGGGGACGCCCCCCTTACGGATGACGCAGCCCTGTCCAGGGGGGAGAGGCGGCTCCTCGGGCTCCTGGCGGCCTTTGGCAGGCCCGTGCACGTCGGGGAGATCGCCCAGCTCGGCATAGACTACCAGGTCGTCTCGTGGCTTACCGAGAAGGGGGCGCTCATGTCCGCCGGGGGCCATGTCCATCTGGCGCCACAGTTCGTCCTGCCAGAGAGCGGAAGCCCGGAGGAAAGGCGGCGCGCCCATTTGAGGATAGCCCGCGCGCTCGTGGCCACGTGGGACGACGCCGGGCATGCGGCCGAGGCGTGCTCCCACCTCGTGAAGGCCGGGGCGCTACGGGAGTGCGGGAAGGCCCTGCGCGATGCGGGGGAGCCGATGCTCAAGGCCGGGCTCGGTGATAAGCTGGAGGCCATTATCGGCCAGCTCGACCTGGGCCATCTCGACAAGGGGGACAGGGCCAACGCTCTGATACTGAAGGGGAACCTCCGTAAGATGAAAGGGAAGTGGGGCGAGGCGATCGCGTGCTTTGAAGAGGCCATGGCGCTTCTCGGGCGCGACCGCGCGCCCCGGGCCGAGACGATGGCGCGCATAGCCTCCGTGCATCTCGCGAAGAGGGACCTGGACGCGGCGCTCAGGGCATACGGGGAAAGCATGGACGCGCTGCCCAGGGGCAACCCGCACATAGAGGCGAGGATATGCGACGAGCTGGCGACCCTTCACCTCAGGAAGGGGGAGATCGAGAAGGCGGAAGAGCATAGCGAGCGCGCGGTCGCGCTGGCGAGGAGGTCGAGGAGGGACGATCTCATAGGACTCTGCGAGGCGACGCGCGGGAACGTGTGCATGCTCCGGGGGCGCCTCGATGAGGCCGCAGAGCATTACAAGGCCGCATTGGACAGGATTCGCGCCGCGAAGAACGTGCGGATGGAGGGGACCATCCTCAACAACATCGCCGCCATACGCTACAAGGGGAACAGGCTCGCCGAGGCCGTCGCGCTGTGGAGGGAGAGCGCGGCGCTGTTCGAGAGGCACGGCGACCCGAGGTACGGGATGTCCCTTGTCAATCTAGCAATGGCATTGTGGGAGACGGGGGCGTGGGAAGAGTCGGGGAAGCACAGGAAGAGGGCGCTGGCCGTCGCGAGGATGTCCGGCGACAAGAACGTCGAGGCCGAGGCCCTGGCGATCGAGGGCCACGAGGCAATGGCTGCCGGGAAGGCTGAGGAGGCAGTGGGCAGGTATGCGCGGTCGTGCGAGGCGAGAGTGGGGGCGCAGGACCGCGGCTCCCTGGCGGGGGCGCGCGTCGACATATCGAGGGCACATCTGGCCCTCGGGAAGATTGAGGATGCGTCGGCGACCGCCAGGGAGTTCGTAGAATGGGCCGCGCTGGCCCCGCGCTCCGAGGGGCGCGCCGCCGCGCTTCATGCGTGGGGGCTGATACAGCTCGCAGCAAGGAACGTCGCGGGAGCCGAGAGCACGCTGAGGGACGCGATGGCGGCGACCGACCAGTCCAACCTGCGCGGGAGGGCCAGGCTCTGCAGGACCCTGGGGGCGCTCTCCGGCCTGAAGGGGGAGTGGTATATTTCCATGCGCTACCTGGAGGATTCGGTAGCCCTGTTCGAGCGCCTGGGGGACAAGTACGAGCGGGCTGTGTCGAACCACGACCTTGCGCTGGCGCTGGCGCGCTTCTCCCTGCCCAACGGGGACGAGACGATGGAGGAGGCCAGGCGGGACATCGAGGCCCTGGGGGCGAAGTTCCCCCCGTCTCTCTCGGACTGGCGCCTGGCGAACCCGGGATGAGCCCGAGAACCTTTATCTATCATCCGGGCGATGCGGTCGCGATGAGCCTCGTAATCAAGAACGGCCTCGTCGCCACGCAGGACCCGAAGAGGGATGTTTTACGGGCCGATGTCCTAATCGAGGACGGGCGCATCGCAGCGATAGGCAAGTCCATCAAGGGCGCGAAGACACTGGACGCGAGCGGCTGCGCGGTCATCCCCGGGCTCGTGAACTGCCACGGGCACGCGGCAATGGCGCTGATGAAGGGCGTGGCCGACGACCTGAACCTCGAGCAGTTCCTCGGCAGGACATTCGCCGTCGACGCCCGCAGGACTCGCCAGGACGTCCGCGCGGGCGCGATGCTCGGGTGCCTCGAGATGCTTCTCTCGGGTACAACCACCTTCATGGACATGTACTACCACGAGGACGCCGTCGCCGAGGCCGTGGAGGCCACGGGCATCAGGGGCCATCTCGGCTGGGCCGTCCTCGACGACGACAAGACCACCCAGAAGGGGAGCCCGCTGAAGAACGCGGACAGGTTCATCAGTCGGTTCAAATCGAGCCCATTAGTTAGGCCGCTGGTCGCGCCCCAGGGGGTTTATGCATGTTCGGAGGAGACCTTGCTTGGGGCGCGCTCCCTCGCAGAGGAGCACGGCGCCGGCCTGCACATGCACCTCCAGGAAACGAGGTACGAAGTGCACGAGCACGAGAAGAAGACGGGGAAGCGCCCCATCGCATGGCTGGAGGGCATTGGCTTCCTGAATGACAGGTTGTCGGCCGCGCACTGCGTCTGGCTCACAATCAATGAGATTCGCATCTTGAAGAAGAACGGCGTGGGCGTCGCCCACTGCCCTGTGTCGAACGCCAAGCTGGCCAGCGGTGGGATAGCGCCGGTACCGGAGATGCGCCGCGAAGGCGTGCCCGTAGGCTTGGGCACGGACGGTAGCGCGTCCAACAACTGCCTCGACATGTTCCAGGAGATGAAGTTCTGCGCGCTGGCGCACAAGGCGCACCGGTGGGACGCTACGGTCATGAACGCGCAGGAGATACTCGACATGGCGACGATAGATGCGGCGCGGGCCATCGGAGCGGAGAGGGCCATCGGCTCCATCGAAAGGGGGAAGCGCGCTGACCTGGCAATTGTCGACATTACCGCTCCGAACATGGCACCGACGCATTCGGGCAATCTCGTGTCGAATTTGGCATATTCCTGCATCGGCGCGAACGTCCGGGACGTAATCGTCGACGGCAAGGTCGTCGTCAGGGGACGGGCGCTCAAGGCTTTCGACGAGGCGAAAATAATGAAGGAAGCCGAAAGGCAGGCGCGGAAGCTGCTGGCGCTCTGAAAGGGTCGGGGAACCGCCGCCATCTTGTGGACGGTTCAAGCATTTCAAGAGCAGATTCCGGCGGTTTCTGGACGCTCGACGCCTCATTCGGGCACTTTTGCCGGAGAATCTCTTGTGATTCTCCTATAGAAACGGTTTTCTGTGAATATCCAGAGTAGTTTCGCCGGAGATTTTCCTGTAAATCTCCTAGCGAAACGGTTCTCAGAAACTCTATTTGTAGTTTCGCCCCCCCATTGGAAAGGTTCTTAATCCCTCCCGCCAATGTTCATTGGCGGGCTCTGCCCGCTGAGGGGATTCAATGCCGGAAATTGTTGTCAAGAAGAGGGAAGCAACGAAGATCGCGTACGTCGAGCACACGGGGCCGTACGACAAGATACCGTTTGATGTATATATTGGCAAGCTCTACGGCTTCGCGAAGGAGAACAAGGTGATGCCCGGCTTCCACCCGTTCGCAATGTACCCGGACGACCCCAAGGTCACCCCGCCCGAGAAGCTGAAGAGCGAAATCGCTATAACCCTCAAGGGCGAGGCCGTGCCGTCGAAGGGCGTTAAGGTCAAGATACTCCCCGAGATGGAGGTCGCGGTCATAAAGCACAAGGCGCCGGGCACCGAGTTCCCCGAGACCTACAGGAAGGTTATGGAATGGGTCGCGGCCAACGGCTACGAGTGCTCGGGGCCGTGCCTCGAGATATACACCAAGAAGCCCACGGTCGAGGGGGCGAAGACGATAATATACGCCAACATCCAGGTGCCGATAAGGAAGAAGAAGTGACCTGCCCGTGGAGGGCCATCAATGAAAATCCTCGACCTCGCTCCAGAGCCCTATTCTCTCTATCTCCAATGCCTCGAGGACTGGTCCGACGAGATGAAAGACGCGGGAAATAAAAAGGACCTCTGGTTCAAGGCCATGGAAAAGAATGGCCTAAGGGTGAAGCTGGCCGCCAACGACGATGGCGTTGTCGGCGGCATGATTCAGTACATCCCGATTGAGCGCTCCCACGTTGAAGGGGATGGGCTCTACTTCATCTCCTGCATATGGGTCCATGGCCACAAGCAGGGACGGGGCGATTTTCAGAAGCGCGGGATGGGCGCCGCGCTCCTGAATGCCGCGGAGGAGGATGCCAGAGCCCTCGGCGCCAAGGGCATCGCGGCCTGGGGTCTTTCGCTGCCATTTTGGATGAAGGCCTCGTGGTTCAAGAAGCACGGTTATGTGCAAGCGGACAAGGACGGCATCGCGGTCCTGCTCTGGAAGCGGTTCTCGGACGATGCGGAGCCGCCGAGGTGGATCAAGCAAGTGAGAAAGCCCGTCCTGGTGCCCGGGAAGGTCGCGGTCACGTCGTTCGTGAACGGGTGGTGCCCGGCGCAGAACATCGTCTATGAAAGGGCGAAGCGGGCCAGCGCGGAGTTCGGCGACGCCGTCGTTTTCACGGAGATAGGCACGATGGACAAGGCGACGATGCGCGAATGGGGGCTCTCGGACGCGCTTTTCATCGACGGGAAGTTCGTGCGCACCGGGCCGCCGCCGAGCTATGAAAAAATCAGGAAGCTCATCGGGACGAGAGTGAAGAAGCTGAAAGCTGGATATAAAAAATAATGCTCTACTTGTCAATTCTCGAATCGTCGAAGTGCGGCTTTGCACCTAACGTAGTCAAAAACCTCAGCCATCAGGGGCTATTTAGGTGGAACGTCTCGAAGTGTAAAAGCATCATATTGTATGTGGGTTTTCTTCATTTTGATGAATTGATAAAATTTGATTGTGTTTTCTAGCTTATACCGAACATCCCAATCATTTACAGTCTTTTTATGTTTTGAGAATGCTTCTCGAATAATCCTTTCTGTTATTTCGGTGTTTGAAATCCAATCGATGACATATTTTTTTTCTAAAGGACCATATTTTAAAGGAACTTTATATCTAGCAAGAAGCTTCAATTTGCAAAACCATTCAATTGATGCAAAATTCGACATAGTAGAATGTTTTTTCTCCCATTCCCGAAATTTTTTTATAGCATCGTTATCTACTGTGCATCCGACCCATTGTTGAATGTCTGTTTTGGAATACGCATTTGTAATGGCTTTACCAAATATAGTCATTTGAATATTCTGCCTATTCGATCTCATTTGACTGTACCGAAGACTAAATTCACCCAATGTAATACAACCTCTGAGCGGTAACCCCCCAATAATAAAATTTCTTAAAAGTATACCTGCACCTTTTATGATATTAAAAAAACTCTCCGATGAATCGTCATCAGTCCAGAGTATAATACTATCTGAAATAATCAATGAATTCACTAGGGTTTCATTCAATTCTGAAAGTGATACTTCCTTTCCATCTTTATTTACCATGCGTATTGAATCTGGTGATACACTCCTTTTAACATTAGATGTCAGGTTGGTTGAATATATCTCTTTCATTTTATCATGTTCGTTCTTATCTATCATATCTTTGAAGCCGAGCACATCAAGAAATGCAATATAGGAACAATAGTCCTTTTTAACACTCAAATTATGTCAGTCTCCCCTCTTTTTCAGAACGTAGCAGAGTTTCATCCTCTTTCTCAGCGCCCTCACGCCTTTCCCGATGTTCTCCCCGCTTGCGCCCATGAAAATGAGCTCCGCAAGCTCCTTCATGTCGCGCTCCCTGAGCCCCATCCTCGTGACCTCTTGCGTGCCGAGGCGTCCGACCGCATCGGTTATCACGTTGTATCTCTCGAGGCGCTTGGCGATGGTGTTGCTGTCCGCGCGGAACATTTTCTTCATCCCGTCGATACCCAGCAGGATCTGGTGGGAGCGCGTGTAGCCGAGCTTCTTGAATCTCACCGGAAAGCCGCCGCCGTCGAGCGCGGCCGCCAGCGCGCGGGAGTTCTTCACGACCTGCGCGGCGTAGGCCTTGCCGTGCCTCTTGTATTCCAGTAAGGCCTGGCCCGTCGCCGCGATGCGGTTGAGGTGCGTGTTATCCAGAGTGCGCCAGGTGAGGTTGCGGCGCACGGCCTGGTCTATCTCGGGGTCGTTGGCCATCGCCAGGCCGCCCTGCGGGCCCCAGAATGTCTTGTGGGTGTTTGCAACTACGATGTCCGCGCCCTCCCTAAGCGGCTGCTGGAAGCTTGGGAGTATACCCAGGACATGAGCTGCGTCGTAGCCCAGGAAGGCTCCGGCGGTGGCGCACGCCTCCGACAGCTCCCTGACCGGGTGCGGGAAGGGCAGGTAGCTGGCGCCCAGCACGACGAGCCGCGGCCTGAACCTGAGGATGGCCGCGCACGCGGCCTCGACGTCTATGTTCCATAACGACTGGTCGAATGGCAGGCACCTCGTCCCGAGCCCGAGCATGTCTGGTATATATTTTTTGCAGTACCCGTCGTACCCGCCGTCCGACGAGCTGAGGGACATGACAGTATCGCCCTTGCGGCAGAGCGCCGAGAGCATTAATATCGCTGCGACGTGCCCGGAGAGCGGCGCGAGCGAGACGTGCCGCGCGCCGAAGGCCTCGCAGGCCAGCCTCTCGGCCGATATGGTAATCTCGTCGGAATAGCGCGTGCCGCGGTAGGCGTTCTCGACGAACGCGCCGTGCACGACGTCGTTGATTGGGAGAGAGTAGCGGCTCGCCAGGTCCGAGGAAAGAAGGGCTCTGGCCGTCGGGCTCATGATATTCTCGGATGGTATGAGGTTTATGCATCTCTTCAGGCGCCAGTCGTCGTGGGCCTTCGCGAGCGCGGAAAAGTCCTTCGATGGCACTGCGCCCACCTCAGTTGTTGAACGACGGCGGGCTCTGGCTCCCCGGGAGGCTCGGGAACTCTGGCTCGTCCTCGAACTCGTCCATCTCCATGACTATCTGGACGAGCGAGTTGACGACCTCGCGGATCTGGCGCAGCTCCTCCCTGAGATGCCTGACCTCCTTGATGAGCTCCTTTGTGTCGTCGGTCATCGCACGCCTCCTTTGCCCCGCGGGCCATATGCGCGCATGTTCTTATCTTTTTCTCCTTGGTCGGCCTTTGGCCGGCGCCTTCCCGCCGTTGGCGCGCGCGGCGTCCTTCATCTCTTTCGATTTCGCCGTTGCGCCGAGCATCGCGTACGACTCCGAGGCGTCCAGGAGCCGCCTCGCCCGCGCGCGCGGGTCGGCGACGAAGCCGTTGAGCGAGACGGCCTCGTCGAGCGTCTCCAGCGCCCGCTCCCTCCTCTTCAGGCAGGCGAGGGTGCGCCCCATGTTCAGGAGCGCGAGCCCGAGCCTGTCCCGCACGCCCAGGGACCTGAGCAGCTCGACGGAGCGCTCGGCCAGGGGCAGCGCCTCCTCGCATTTGTTGCCCTTCGAGAGCAAATCGGACATGTTCGCGCTTATCTCCGCCTCGTACATCGGCAGGCCGAGCCTGCGCGCCTCCTTGAGCGCGGCGCCGAAGTGGCCCAGCGCCTCCTCCTCCTTTCCTCTTGACGCGGACGCGAGGGCGTAGTTCGCGCGAAGGGCGACCGAGGTCGCGCCGCCGCCGCAGGCGTCGATGCCGGCCTCGAGCCAGCGGGACGCCTCCTTGAAATTGCCGAGCATGAGATCGATGTTCGCGAGCTGGTTGGCCGCCTCGGCCGCGGCCTCGCCGCTCGCGGCCTCGAAGACGCGGGCGAAGGACGAGCGCGCCTCATCGTACTGCCCCCTCTTCATCCGCAGGCTGCCCAGGAGCCGCTCCAGCTCCAGTTTGGCGTCCCCGTCGGCGTCCGGCGCCGCGCTCTCCAGCGCAGTCTCGGCCTCTGCAATCTTCCCTAGCCTCGTGAGGACGCGGGCCCTGATCACCGTCGCCTCGGCGCCGAGCGCCCGGTCGCCGGGCGTGGCCTTCAGGGTCGAGTACGCGAGCGCGGCCTGATGCTGGCCCGCGTCGAGCGCAAGGCCCGCGAGGGCGAGCCGGTAGCGCACGTCCCTGTCCCTTATCTCCACGCCGCGGACGGTAGCGAGGAGTTCCGACGGCCCGGCCTCGCCCTCCAGCTCCGCGCAGCGCGAGGTGAGGAGCATGCGCGCCTCGCCGTGCCGCTGGGCCTCGACCAGGTGGTGGAGCCTCTCCAGGTACCCGCCGGCGTCGAGCCAGTAGTCCGCGGCCTTCGAGTGCAGGACCTTGAGCTGCTGCGCGCCGAGCCTCGACAGTACGGCCTCGCGCACGCAGGGGTGGGCGATGATATTCCCTTCCCGGTCCTCGACGGCGAAGCCCTTGCCCGCGAGGGCGGAGGCGAGCGACGCGTCCGTTACCCGCGCGGCGATGGGCGGGACCGGCTTCCTGAATATGGCCAGCGAGACGATGGCACCGGCCTCCTCTCGGTCGAGGGAGGAGACGGCCTTCTGCAATATGCCCGTGAGCGTGCCCTTGCCCGCGGCTGCGTCGCGCGGCGCGAGCAGCATCGAGAGCGGGTGCCCTCCGGTGGCAGAGTAGATGCGCTCGGCCACGTCCTTCGCAGCGCCCTTCCTCTCAAGGAGCGTCAGCGAATCGGCCTTCGAGAGGCCCGAGAGAGGGATCTCGCGCACGCCCCCCTGCGCCACGTCGGAGCTGGAGTAGAATCTTGGACGGATTGCGCTTGCGATGATGAAACGCGGCCCCTTCCCGGCCGCGAGGAACTGGGACAGGAACGGGTCGAGCGACCGCGCGGCGGCCTCGTAGCCCTCGACGACGAAGAGCGCGCCGCTGCCCGCGTCCAGCAGCCTGACGAACGACTCCCTGGGATCCGCCAGACCCGCCGGGCGCCCCGAGAGGCTCCGGAGCATGAAGGCGAGCATGTGCCCGGGCGTGTCCATGAGCGTCGGGCGGTAGACGTGCGCGCCCTTCGCGCCATCGAGCGCCGCTGCCACGAGCGACGACTTGCCTATGCCGTGCAGCCCCTGGACGACCATGAAGCGCGAACCGGAAGAAAGCCACCTGCGCAGCGCGGCCAGCTCGTCCGCCCTGCCGACGAACCCCTCGGCCATCTGCAGGCCGCCGGGCTCCTCCTTCTCGACCTTGGCGAGCAGGCGCGCGTCCACGCGCTCTCCGCCGAGCATGGCCTTTATCGCATCGACCTCGGAGAGCGCCACGGCGCCGGTGAGGTAGCGCAGGCATTCCGCCCCCGGCAGCTCCCTCTCCTCGCCGTCCAGCGTCACGAGCGCGAGCCTGGATTTGAGGGCGCTCTCGCGCATCTGCTTCGCGGAGGCCTCGCCGTCGGCGGTGAGGAAGTATGCCTTCTTCTTCGTCTTGGCCCCGCGCACATGGGCGAGCCTCTCGGTTATGAGGTTCTTGTCCCTTAGTTTCTTCAGCTCGACGGCGGCGTGGGCGCGCGTGACGCCCGCGCCGTCGGCGACGCCCTCCTGCACGACCGCGCCCGGCACCTCGAACTCCCCAGCGAACCTGGAGAAGCGGGCCAGGTGCAGCACGATGGACTCCCAGACGCTCAGGGCCCCCCTCTTAGGCATGAAAAGGTGATTGGGTTAAGCTATTTTAATATACCGTGTCAATCGTAACTTTAGTTCTATTAGAGGGGTTTGTACCAATTCCAAGCTCAATTATTTCTTCCCCAGCATCCCCTCTATCTGCGCCGCCAGCTCCCCCGCAGGTATGTCCGGCAGCGAGATGACCGTCGTCCTTCCCGACGTCCCCTTTCCCGATGCCTTGGTCTCCAGCAGGCCGCTCGCGCCCAGGGCGTTCAGGTACTCCCAGAACTGCGTGTGGCCGCGCGGCTTCTCGCCGTACTCCTCGCAGGCCGCGGCGTATGTTTTTTCCACGTCGCCGGTGGTAGTGAACGCGCCCTTCCTCAGCACCCTCGCCGCAGCGAGTAGCGCGAGGAGCTCGTGCATCTCCAGCGCCTCCAGCTTGCTCTCAGTGACGACCGAGTAGGTGTCCGCCTTCGCCGCGCGGACCTGCTCCGCCTCGATGGCGTCCTGGTCGGCCTCCTGCGCCAGCACCCCCGCCCGCTCCAGCAGCTCGATGGCGTAGCGCGCGTCGCCCCACTCGGATGCTATGTCAGAGATGAGCTCCAGCACGTCGTCGCCGACGGCGCCGGGCTGGACGGCCAGGTCTGCCCGCACCTTGAGGATGTCATAGAGTTGCCCTTGTGTGTACTTGCCGAGCTCGACGGTGTTGCTCCGTTTGAACGTGGACAGCGCCGCGGGGTCGAGCATGTCTAGCGCCCACTTCTGCGATATCATGATCAGCGATAGCCGCCCCTTCGGAGAGAGCCTCTCCTCGTCGAGCCTGCTGAGGCTGTAGACCAGGTCCGAGCCGCTCTTCTTCAGCAGGACGTCGGCCTCGTCCAGCACGACGAACAGGTGCAGCCCCCTCTGCCCCAGGTGCCTGCGCAGGACCTCGAGCATCTCTGGGGTTGAAAATCCTCGGTCGGGGAAGTTCGAGTCGAAGTGCATCAGTATCTTCAGGAGCGCTGCGTTCTCCGTGCTGCGCTGCCGGCAGTTCACGGTCACGAAGTCGACGGGCTTGCCCTTCCCGGAGGCGAAGGCCTTGAAGTCGAGGCAGAACCTCTTCGAGAGCGCGGTCTTCCCTGTGCCCACCGAGCCGGTGATGAACGCGCGCTGCGGGAGGTCGTGGCTGACGACGGTCTGGAATATCGTGAAGAGCGATTTGAGATCCGCCTCGCGATGGACCAATTTTTCTGGTATGTAGTCGAACGACAGCTTCGATACGTCCCTGAATATCCTTTCCAATGCCATGTCCGCTCGGCATTGTTATCGGTTATTATTATCTTATCTGCCGCGGGCAGCGGCGGGCAATTTCGCATCGGATTTCCGCGAAAGCTCAAACGTGCGACGTGCGCGCCTTGCGAACAGGGGGCACGAAAACATAATATAGGTCTCCCGACAACTATCATTAGCGGGCATATAGCGAAAACGAGGCGGCAGAATGAGCATAATGACCAAGCTTGACAAGAACGTGGCTAACACGCTGACCGTGGACGACCTCACGCGGGCCATAAAGAACTCTATCGATAGGAAGGGCCTGAAGGAGGAGGACGCGAGGAGGATGGCCCAGCACGTGCTGAACTTCTTCGGCTACGGCGACAGGATCATCGACAACATACTCGAGCCCGAGGACAGGGACGCCTTCTACATGCTCGAGGACTCGGGGCTCCTGACGACGGAGCGCGAGGAGACCACCCTCTACGATGGGAGGGAATGGCGCATCCACTACTGGCTCTTCAAGAAGGACAGGATAGTCGAGCTAGTGAACGTCTCGAAGGACAAGGAGCGCGCGGCCATGGCGGGAAGGCCAGAGGACGTGTACAAGGAAGTGCCCGACGACATATGGCGGCTCAGGGGCGCTGTGGAGGAAGAGGAAGAAGAATAAGGGCATTCTCCCGGCGTAAGATAATGGGAATCGAATTCCCTTATCAACCCGGACGAAAAATGTTAATGTGGAATTCTTCGTAGATAAATGCAATAGTCGAATTCCACTATCTGAGTGAAAAGGTCTAATCCTTCACTCATTATCAATATTTCACTCTGTAAATTTTAATCTGATTCCAATGACAATCAACATCAATCCAATCATTGTCGGTATAGACGTAAAAATATATACTGTGGAATAATTTATTTGTTCAGATGGAATATCACTATCTGGCAATGTACCTATAAAATAAATACCAGATAGAATTAAAGCGATAATGCCTGCGCAAATAGATAGCCACCAATAATCTCTTTTAATATTCTCGAATAATTTTGAACGAGGTTGTTCATTTTTCATAATATTTTTAATTTTTCCATCCAAGTTACGCCCCGTACTTCGCGCTCCTGTTCGCGTACCCTTTCAGCAGCGGTATCAGGTCGACGCCGCGCACCCCGTTGTGCATACCGGACGCGCACGATATCTCGTCGTACTTCTTCACGGCGTCTGCGCGCAGCCCCTTCCCCCATATCGCGAGCGGCACCGGGTCCGCCGTATGGTCGCCGACCTCGCACGGGGTCGTGTGGTCGGCGGTGAGCGCTATGACCGCCTCGTCTCCAATCTCCTCCAGCATGATGCCGATGGCGCGGTCAATGTCCTGGACGCCCTTGACCTTGCCTGCTGGCTTCCGGTCGTGGCTGTAGACGTCGGGGGCCTTGAAATGCAATAGGACAAAGTCATTTGTCTTGAGCGCAGCCGCAACTGCGCGCGCCTTCCCCTCGAAGTTGGTGTCTATGGAGCCGGTCGCGCCCTGCACGTCGCGGACCTCGAGACCGGCGAACCTGCACAGGCCCCTGACGAGCGGGATGCCGACGACGACCGCGCCCTTCATGCCGTGCTTCTCCTGGAATTGGGGAATGTGCGGCGCCTGTCCCGGCCCGCGCGCTAAGATTGCATTCGCGGGCCTCTCCCTTCCCTTGTTCAGGTCGGATTCGGAGAGGATTTTCATCGATTCCGTTGTGAATGTATTTAATATCCTTGCAGTTTTTTCCGCAGATGGTTTGAGGGCTTTGGAAACAAGCATTGGCACCTGTTCCTTGTGCGGGTCGATGTCGCCGACGTGCGGATCTAGCCCTTCCCCGCGCAGGATGAGGACGCCCCTGTGCTCGACGCCCTCCCTGACTATAATTTTCACGCCTTCGATCTCCATGCCGGAGACGGCGGCGGCGAGCTCTTGTGTCCCATCGCGGATGCGACCGGCCCGACGGTCAATTACCTTGTTCCCGTCGACGGTGGCGAAGTTGCATCTGAAGGCGACGTCGCCGGGCCTGACCTCCATGCCGATGCCCATGGCCTCGAAAGGCCCGCGACCGGTGTAGATGGGCACGGGGTCGTAGCCCAGCAGAGCAAGGTGCGCGGTGTCGCTTCCCGGAGTTATCCCGGGGCCGATGGTGTACATGAGACCGCACATGCCGTCCTTGGCGACGCGGTCAAAATTAGGCTTTTTCGCAGTCTGCAGCGGCGTCTTGTAACCTAGCGATCCTATCGGGCGGTCCCCCATGCCGTCGCATATGACCATGACTGCCTTCATCTCAGGCACAGCATCACCACCGCGGCCATCAGCGTGGCTAGCGCGATTGAATATAAATTATTTGTCTGCTTCGAGATGAGCCCCCTGTTCTCGAGGAGCGCGCCGAAGACGCTGTCGACCTGGCAGCCGACGAAGCCGAAGAGGATTGGGAGGAAGACGGACATCGCGGTCGGTTGGATCGCCCCCGTCAGAAGTAGGACGATGTTGCCCACCGCAGAGACATACGCAGCGGCGACTAGCGCCCATACGGTCCCCATGCCAGAGACGCCGCCGTTCGTCCCGGGCGGCACGCGTTTCCCGTTGGTAATGAGGTACGCCTTCGGGGAGAGGACGCCGAGCTCGGAGGCGAGCGTGTCCGATGCGGCGGTCGCAACTGCGACGAGGAAAAGGACGACGGCCATGTTTCCAAGCGTAGCGTCCAACTGCCGGAAGAAGAAGTACGCGACCGCCGCCGCGCAGGCAACGGCGCCGTTGGCCAGGACGTTAGCCGGCCCGCGCTCGCCCCTCGCGCCCTCCTCCAGGCCCATGGCCTTCTTCGCCTCGAACCGGTAGCGCGTGGCGGCGAAGCTGGAAAGTAGGAATATCAGGAGGATGAGAACCCATCCCAGGCCGCCGAATACGGCGATGAGGATGCCGACGGCGAGCGCTGCCGCGGAGCCCGCGCCCGACAGCAGGCCGCGCCAGTAGGCCAGCCCGGCCATGACCGCGCAGAGCGCTATGGCGGCTATGTATCCCATCACGGTGGAGAATCGCGATGCGGATATATATTACTTGCGCCCCACAAGGGGATTTCCGCGGAAATCCCCCTTGACCCCCACGGAAAGGATTTGGCTGTTAATCCTCTAACATCCCCCCCGCAACCTTTTCTTACCCCATTGCCGATACGGTGCTGTGATCACATGGGGATGACTTACGCGAAAGCGGGCGTTGACATAGACGGGAAGTCGAACGCGATATCTCACCTTGTCCAGACCCTCGAATTTAGGAGGAAGGGGAAGGGGAGGATGCTCGACATCGGCGGGCACTTCACGGGCCTGATCGACTTCGGCGATTACGCACTTTCGCTGTGTACGGACACCGTCGGCACGAAAATAATCGTCGCCAACGAGATGAAGAAATGGGACACCATAGGTATCGATTGCATGGCGATGAACGTCAACGACATGATTTGCGTCGGCGCGGAACCCCTGGCCTTCGTAGACTTCATATCGATTGACAGGCCGGACTCCGATAGGACGCGGCAGATAGGCGTCGGCTTGAACGAGGGAGCGAGGATGTCCAACGTCAGCATCATCGGAGGGGAGATCGCCGTCGTACCGGAGCTCGTCAATGGCGCCGACCTCGGGGGGACATGCCTGGGCATGGTAAAAAAGAAGGATATAGTCACGGGCTCGAAGATAAAGGTCGGCGATGCAGTCATCGGGTTGGAGAGCAGCGGCATCCATTCCAACGGGCTCACGCTTGCGCGGAAGATTGTCAACCTCGCCGGGCTCTCGTGGAAGGCTCGTCCGAGAGAATTGGACCGATCCATAGGCGAGGAGCTTTTGACGCCGACCAAGCTCTACGTCAAGCCGGTCCTGGAGATGCTGAAGAAGTGCCGGGTCCACGGGATGGCCAACATCACAGGAGGCGGGCTGAGGAACCTCGTGCGCCTCAAGGACGGGGTGGAGTTCAGGTTCGAGGAGCCCCTGGAGCCGCAGGCAATCTTCGACTGGATGCAGAAGGAGGGGCGCGTCACCGACGAGGAGATGTACCAGATATTCAACATGGGGATGGGCTTCGCGGTGGTGCTGCCAGAGGGCGAGGTGCCCAAGGCAATCAGGATTCTGAGGGCGAACGGCGCCACCGCCAAGCGGGTCGGGGGCGTCGCAAAGGGAAGGGGCGTCACGGTGCCGCACATGGGCCTGAGCTACAAGAGGTACTGAAATGGCCGCCTACGAGTTCGAGGGCAAGCGGCCAAAGGCCGGGAGCGGCTCGTACATCCACGACACTGCGGACTTGATCGGCGACGTCACCCTGGGCGAGAACTGCTACGTGGGCCCGGGGGCGCGGGTCAGGGGAGACTACGGAACGATCATAGTAGGCCGTGGCACGGCCATCGAGGACAACTGCGTCCTCCACGCGAGGCCGGGGGAGCGCCTTGAGATTGGCAAGTCGGTCACAGTCGGCCACGGCGCCATCGTCCACAATTGCACGGTGAGGGACTTCGCCGTCATCGGCATGGGCGCCGTCGTCTCCGATTACTCCGTCGTCGGCGAGTGGGCCGTCGTCGGCGAGGGCGCGGTCGTGAAGAACAAGCAGGAGATTCCAGCGAAGGCCATCGCCGTCGGCGTCCCGGCGAAGGTGGTCGGGGAGATAGACGACGATTTCAGGACCCAGTGGACGAAGTTCAAGGGAATGTACGAGGAGCTGGCGAGGCGCAGGTATCCCGGCTCTCTGAAGAAGACAGGGTGATCGATGGAAGTCTTCCAGGCGCTGGTCTTGGGAATCGTACAAGGGCTGACCGAGTGGCTCCCCCTGAGCAGCAGCGGCCACCTGGCGCTGGCGCAGCTCTACATGGGCGAGGGGACGGTCGCCTACGACGTCGTGCTGCACGTCGCGACGCTGGCCGTCGTCATCGTCTATTTCCGCAAGGATGTCGTAGCGATAGTCGGCGACTGGGCGCGCGGCATCTCGGAGGCGACGAGGCCAGGGAACAGGAAGGCCGCGCTCTTCGGGAAGAAGGCGCGGCTCTGGGGATGGCTCATACTCCTCGCGTCGATTCCGACGGCGATAATCGGCTTCCTGCTGGACAGGTACCTCGGCGGCGGGGACTTCACCTCGCTGGCGTTCCTGGGCGCGGGTTTCATCGTAACGGGCATTTTCCTCGCGACAACCTATTTCGCGAAGCCGAAGGAAAGACAGATGGGAGCGCCGGAGGCCGCAACAGTCGGCGCCGCCCAGGGGCTCTCGGTCTTCTCGTCGCTCTCGCGCTCGGGCCTGACCGTGGGCGCGGCGGCGCTGATGGGCGTCTCGCGCGAGGACGCGGGGAAGTTCTCGTTCCTCGCGATGATACCGGCGGTGATAGGCGCTGCGGCGCTGAAGATATTCGACATCGGCGCCCTCGCCCGGGCGGACCTGCTGCCGATGGCCGTCGGCGCTCTCGCAGCCGCGCTCGTCGGCTTCCTGTGCCTCAAGGCTATGATGTTCATCGCCAAGAGGAACGGCATGTGGTGGTTCGCGCCGTACTGCGTCGGGCTGGGGGTCGCGCTGCTGGCGTGGCCGTTCATTGTTTGAGATAGAAACAACTATTCACAATGGGGGCCACGGATTTTCATCCGTGGAAACGGGCTCGGTAGCTCCCAGTGAGCCCGCCATTACCACCTGCTTCAATGGGGCCACGGATTTTCATCCGTGGAAACTTGTTTTATTTCCATTTGCGATTATTTCAATCTGAGCTTCAATGGGGCCACGGATTTTCATCCGTGGAAACTTTTATCTCACGCCGAAATATTTATTCCTCGAATAATGCTTCAATGGGGCCACGGATTTTCATCCGTGGAAACGGAAGTCCTGAAGTGGACGGTCGCGCTCATCAACCCGGTGCTTCAATGGGGCCACGGATTTTCATCCGTGGAAACCATCCCTGGAGGCGGCGTTGGGCGGCACCTTCCAAAGCTTCAATGGGGCCACGGATTTTCATCCGTGGAAACGCGACCAGACAAGCTCGCGGACTGGTCGTCCCGCAGGCTTCAATGGGGCCACGGATTTTCATCCGTGGAAACCAGGTCGGGCTTGGCGCTCGCCCCCGCCGATGGCCCGCTTCAATGGGGCCACGGATTTTCATCCGTGGAAACGGGCAGTTCCTCCCTGCCCTCGTCGGCGGGGGCGCAGGCTTCAATGGGGCCACGGATTTTCATCCGTGGAAACCATGGCATTTACCCAACTATGACTTTCCAATTCAAGGCTTCAATGGGGCCACGGATTTTCATCCGTGGAAACTGCACGTGACATTGCCGGCGCCGGCGGCAGTGCCCTGGCTTCAATGGGGCCACGGATTTTCATCCGTGGAAACACGCCGTGTTAGGGTCGAATACAGCCGAACGGGTTTGCTTCAATGGGGCCACGGATTTTCATCCGTGGAAACGCTAGGGCGACCAGCACGGAAAGCGAAAAGAAGCGGGGCTTCAATGGGGCCACGGATTTTCATCCGTGGAAACGGCCTCAAAAACCCGCATTTGTACCTTTTTCATCGGATTTGCGAGGTCTTATGCGTCGTTGATATGGGCGATGCCTGTATTAAATTTAATGGAACTCTCATGATATATATTTCGAGAGCTGCGTGTCCTGAGGACGTAAACGGTGCAAGATTCTGCTGCGTCACATCTCTGCCCGACGGCATAAAGGGCTTCGAGCGCCTACCCGCACCGCTTTCGCCACGTAGGCGCTCGAACTAGACGGCCTTACTATTGTCGACACCGATGAGGGCGGTCCTTTTAGGTTCCTGCCGTCGCAGGGTGTTTTCATCGGCGCCGTGAACGGGCGAGTTTGGCTCTCACACGATCACCGCCCGCCGTTCAGGAATGGTTTTTCGTATGCCAATAAATTGAATCTTCTCTGCGAGTGCGCCTTCGCCACTGCCGAGGTCAACCATCATTATGCAATCTTCTGTATGATTAATATGCTCGGTCAAGGTCGCTTCGAGGGTGGCCTTTTCTCTCGGCGAAAGGTCGCATATGAACACGGAATACTGAAGTCGCTCTCCGTATCCCTGCATGATTGTGAAGACTTTGTTAAGCCGTTTGTCGTCCGATATGTCGTAACCGACTAAGTATTTGTTTCGCATGGTTACCTCGTACAGAACATTGGGTACTCAGCCAGTTCGCCAGAGAGACATCGGGAGAGCAACCGCGCCTGCACCTCTATTATTCGCCTGTAACTGACGGTATACCCAAAAAGGGGGTGGATTATCTGGGAATCCATCCTCCTTTCGTAAGCCCGGATCACGGTTTTTTTACCGACTCCAGTTAACGAAGCCGCACCCCCACGGATTACGAAATCCTTTTTGGAAATCTCATCGTTGTTCACGAGACTTATGACCACCGAGTCTCCGACAATCGGCCTGAACTCTTCCATCAAATCCAGGGCGAGGGATGGTCTGCCGTATCTAGGTCTGTGGAAGAATCCGAGATACGGATCGAAGCCGACGGCCATGAGCGTGACGGTCGCGTCCTTTGCCGTAATGGCGTAGACGTATGATAGAAGTGCGTTCACCGGGTCTTTAGGCGGCCTGCGGTTCCTCGATTCGAAATCGAACGTTCCAGCAGGGCTGTCGCGCTTCAGCATACCGCCGAAATGCATGAAATAGACTCTCCCGGCCGAACCTTCTATCCCGAGCAACTCGCCCAGCGTTTCGGCTCCGGAGGCACGCCCGGCCCATTTAGCCAACTCCTCCAAAGCCGCATCGGGAACGTCGGTACAATTCCTCCGCAACATCGTTCTGCAATTGCGTATCTTTCCCTCGACGATCTTTCTGGCGATTTGCACCGATTTCGACGGGTCTTCGGCCACGGCATATTGTTTCCGCCTAAGCTCGACGTTTTTGTGATCCATGCCACGTATGATGCCATAGAACCATCCACCGGACGAGAAGAAGCAGATTGACTTGTTCCTCGCGCAAAGTTCGCGAATCGCCTGCGTGGTGATCTGCGCGTTGCCGAAGATGGCAAGATGCGACATCTCCATTAGCCTGACCCTTGCCAGGGTTTCCCCTTGCGATTTGACCTCCAGTTCGTCCCCGCGCTTGGACACGAGCGCCCTCTGATCGGTCACGTAGGCAGGCACGGCATCGTCCCTGGCTGGATACAGCCGCCTTATCTCGGTTTCCAACGATTCCTCGGATGCGGCCAAAGCGTTCAATTCATCTGGGAGGCATATCCCCGCAAGGGAACATCGCGGGCACTTCGGGCTGTCCGGTAGCGGAGGGGGCGGCGTCTTGGAATCTGCAAGCTCTCGGCACTTTTCAAGGCTTTCGAGCGTGAGCGCAATCAGCTCGTCTGTTATCGGGACCGTCACGCGCTCCTTCGATTTTGCATAGTAGATGACCCCTTCGGCGCATGCGTACCCGTTCTCGCGCAGGACGAGTGCCTGGGCGCATATCTGCACGCGCTCGGGAAGCCATGCGCCTTCGGGGATGTCCGGCTTCTCGCCGCGCTTGTAGTCCACCGGCGTTACTACGTTCCCCTCGCCCTCCACGAGGTCCATGCGCGCTATGATGCCGTGCTTCCCGCTGGAAAGGAGGACGGACTTAGCGTGGATTTGCTCGTCCTCCTCCGACTCTTCCGGCGATGGCAGTTCTCCGGATTCCTTCTCCACCCGGCGGTGGACAGCATGCCCCTCCACGGTGTCCGCGGAATCCTCGAACTCTCCTTGGACGTATTCTATATAGAAGAGGCGCGGGCAGTAAACGAACTCGTTGAGCATGCGGGCGGGGATGAGATTGGGCGCTCCTCCACTAGACGCGCCCTGATATTTCATTCTGATATCGCCCCGCCGGGCTCCTCTCCATCGCGTTTCTTAGCTTTTCGGCGCCCTTGCTCCAGCCGCTTCGCCCTTTCGGGCGCGCCCAGGTAGCTATCGGGGGTGGAAACGCGCTTCCCTGTCTTCTTTTCTAGATTCGCCCTCGCGTCGCCGGCGACGCTCCCGCCCTCCCGCGCCGCCACCCTGTTCTCACCGAATCCCAGGGCGTCGCGCTCCCTGGCTATCTCGGTCGTGGCGGCCTCCCCGAGCATCGTGAATATCAGCTCCAGGTCGTTCATGTGGTCCCGCAGGTTCTCGCGTTCGAGCCCCTTGAAGCGCCTGTACTCGCCCGGGGTCATGCCGAAGGTGGCCCTGGATATCTCCGCGGTCAGGATGGCGAATTCCGTTTCTCTTTCGATGTCGCGCTTTTCCCATTCGTCCGTCAGCTCGTTCCTGACTGCGATGCCCCTGGCCCGCTTCTCGATCCAGTCCTCGGAATAACCCTTGGCACGGTAGATCTCCTTCATGCGGCCCATCGCCAGCTCGGGGTCATCTATCTCCTGGATGCGCTCGTACCCTACCCTCGCCAGCCACCTCTTGAACGGCTCGGCGTTCTTGGAAGGGATTGACTGGATTATGCGGAACATGGACTCTGTGTTGGCACAATCTGTCTCCCTCAGCTTTCCGTCTTCGGCAATCAGTTTCAACTGTACGATTTTTTCGTACAGTTCAAATCCTTCCTCGTCCAGCTTAGCCTTCAGATCCGCCCAGTATCGCCTGGGTATCGTGCTCTCAGTCAATACTGCGACGACATCGACGACCGAGAAGTACCACTGCCCCTCGTGCCACTTGCGCCGGATGTTCTTCCCCTGGAATACCACCATGGCGCTCTCGGCGGTCACTTTTCACCACCTTCCGGTTGGGCCCCCTTGTTCGCCCCGGGTCCGGGGGCGGCATCGGTGGGGACGAAGAGGCCGAGGCCGAAGTGGGACGAGTGGCCGTAAGCTGGTATTGGTAACGTCACTGGCTTGGAAAATCTTAGTATCACCGGATAAAATGCCCGACGATTATCCGGTGCGGTCTCTTTGGCGTGTACCCGAATACTTCCAAAGCGGCATGGCTTGTAATTTTGTGCCCCTTGGTCCCCACTTGATTCAGACCCGTCAACACCGACCCAATTGATAGGATGCTTTCCATTCATGCCATCGCCTTTTGGATCGAGACCTTCGACCCCCACGATCAATGGTTGCATTTCAATGGGCAGCAGCGATTTCAGCTGGTCCGATGGCGATTGTCCAGGCTTCATCTGCCCATTTCTTCTCAAGAAAAACCTTGGCGGAACGAACGGTGTTCTTGCTACCCAGGTCATGCTTTGTGTTTTTCTGTTCATGCACTCTAGCAACGGCGTTTTCACTGGCAACGGAATGACACGTAAAGGATACCTGCCGTCGCCCCAATATATTTTCTCTACCCGAATACAAGCTTCGATCTCATCGGAGGTCAGTGCGTTGTATGACCAAATAATAAGACGTGTAATATTCCCCTCATCTAACCAAGGAAGGTAGAATGCATGTTCGTGCCCGGTACATAGAGTGCCGTTGTAGTGCTTGCCAGAAAGATTCTCGCTCCATTGTTCCTTTGAAAGAAACCCTGGTTCGAAACGTGCATCTCGATTGCCAGTAACGATTATTGCATATTGCCTCAGTACCGATCCCCGGAATCTCTCGGCAATGGATACGATGAATTTTTCGGTTGGCCACACGCGTCCACCGAGGGCGAATTGCAAATGATGTATCCCTTTGGGGTAAGAATACTTTTTTCTTGCCGACTTTGGGGGAGATGGTGGGAATTGATGCTCTAGCTTGTAGAAACGCCACTCAGCGCCTTCCGGTAGTTTACTCCGACGCTTAGTCAGCATATTCTCTGTAGTTTCAAGCAGATGCTCCGGTTGAAAAGTGCTGGCGTTCGAACAAAGGACGGGGCGACTGCCAGCGGCGCGACTGAGTTGGACCGTGGCATTTGCCTTGATCCCGTTTGGCAAGGTCTCTGTCAGTTCCAAATGGCAAATGCTCTCGGCACGACCAAAATAATTAATTCGAAGACAGAGCTTTCGGAGGGCGGTGATTTCTTCTGGTAACAAAGGGGTATCTTTCGGTAGGTTCCATATCCACCAAACGGGTTCGTCAGGCGGCAGTGCTATGAAATGGTCTTCTACGAGGGTCGTATCTTGCTTGTTGAGTGCTGGTGCATGTTTGCCCTTGGGTTGATAGAATTTGAGGGGGCCACTTCGTCGTGCTGATTCTGGTAGATGAAAATCTGGTGGAGAACTTGCGAGCTTAGTCAACACCGATTTCACCGTGTCACCAGAAATCCCGTCGGTGTGTCCACTGTTGAACCACGCTGCCGCTAACGCTCTCAGCAATCGCCACGGACTCGGCGGCCACTCACCGAACGGGTCGGCAGGTGGGTTCTCAGCCCAGCGTGTTGCATGGAAACGACCGAGGGGGAATGTTTGTTTGATGTAAACACTCATGGTGTTCCTTCCGGCGCAGGGGTGGTTGCTTTTTCCTCGTCTTCTTCATCATCTTGGCCAGCACTATCGAGCACCTCTTTTTTAAGAGAGGTGACGACAAATGCCTTTCCATGCGGGAATACTTCTTTGATGTCCTTGCTGACAGAGTTTGCCCATGTCTCGATTAAATCACTCTGTTTTTCCTCATCGTTGGCATGAAGCCATAGTTTCTTCAATGACAAGAAACAGCTAGTTCGCAACTTCGGGTGCGCCAGGAGCCTTCGGATCTTCCACGCGGCAAGTTCTACAAGTAGTCTATTTTTGTTTGGGTCCAGACCAAAAGAACGAAGCAAATCAAGGTCTATTACGAAGGTCGCTACGATGTTCGTGGCCACGTCATCCTCTTTTTGGAATATGGATTGTCCATAGTTTGTGTCTTTGGCATGTTTCTTTCCGATGGGGTCAAACTTTACACCAGCACTTGACACTCTATCTGCGCCTATGGCTTCCAAAGATGCAGTCAGCATCCTTGCAAGTTTGAAATTCCCCAGCTTTTTCTGAGGGAAGAACACACCATGTAGTAATGAGTTGGGATCATGATTGAACAGCGTGTTCAATATATCCTTGCGTTTTGTTGGGGGGATAAACGATCTACCCGCGGTAGCTTCGAATTTACCTTGTTCGAAAAGATAATCTATGAACTTCTTCCCCTCAGGTTCCTTGCACATTGCATCAAGGAAATAAGATGACGCGATTCGATGATCCTGCAATATACTGGATGTTGCGAATATGGCTTCTTTTCCATCTTCAGTCAATTCTAATCGGATGTATGGTAGATGCGCCAGATCCGGTTGGAGTTCGCAAGCGGTCTCATCCCACATGACCTTTTCCAGGTGGTTTGCCATCGAAGCGGCGGAATCGATGATGCATATTTTTTGTGTCGCATGTATGGGTTGTTTTTCATCATCCAGCATCAGCTTACCATCTTTATCTTTCTTGACAATTGGCGCGTCGTATATCACGTGCCCTATTTCCGGAAATCCAGCAGGCTGGAATCTCGCACATTCGCCGGTATCGGGGTTGTATCCAACCGGTTGCAGGCGGGCCTTGATGACTAACCGGTGTGTGTTCTTGTCTGCCAGCAACTTGTCCAATTCGTCTTTTTGTTCATCCTTTTTTTTCGTTGTCTCCATATTTTCACCTTCCTTATTTGTTTTTATCCTCCATCTTTGGGTTGCATATCATATCAATTGACTGGGACATGTAGAACGTGGAAAGCGGCACAAGTAATGCAGCCGCTATTCTTTCGCAATAATCGCTTGATTGCGTCGGGATTTCCATTTTCACCGGAGACAAACCGCATGCACGCAAGCGAGTTGTGACCTCGGACACGGCACGGTTCAAATCTCCGGCCATCAGTGCCGCCAATGCCTGTGGAGCCCTCGGGGGGAATTTGCGGTTTCCTCCAAACGCCCTTACTTTGAGGCCATCATATTTCCGCGTGATGAAATTGTATGGCTGGAATAGGAGTTTCATGAGAAGATATGGGCGTGGCAACGTGTATAGGGCGTTTCGCTCATTATTATGAGAACCACGCCGTTCTGCCATCAAATTATACGGTTCGACTCTCTGGTCGTTCCAATTCAATAGTGAGATGGCTGGAATGAGTTTAGAAATTCGTGCATCATCCAACTGCCCGTCAAGGAACAACGCAAGGGAGGAAGGGGAACACATAACTCGCCCGCCAAGTGCCAACGATGATGTCAGAGGAGAATCTACGGACCGGCGGCGTAAGACTTCGTTCATGTCGTGTATTAGATTCATCCCAGACCAAACAACTCGGTTAGAAGGGCTCTTGGTGAAACTTGCCCAAGAATTATCTGGCTGGCCGGGTGCAAATTGGGCACGTTCAAAAATATCCACGCTAAAGATGTTCCCGCGTAGTGGGCCGCAGCCCTCTTCTCCATTACGATTACCTCGTATGGATGCGACCGCCGCAGCCAGTTCGAATTCCTCCGAACCATCGTCAAGGAATTTCAGCCAACGAAGGGAGAGCGGAGGTACGGGACGGCAAGATTTACGGAAATCTTTGTTTTGGTCAACCCGCCTGTGTATCTCGGCGCAGGTAATAAGGAGATGTTGCCAAGTAACATAATCATCAGGTTCAGCGGTTACAGAGAGTACAGCATCTTCAAATGCACGGCGTAGTCCCAAAACAATCTTGGCACTATCTCTCGGTAGTTTATCTTCCCACGTCGTGAGTTCTGCCAAACATTGAGATGCACCCACCATATCTTGACGCACTTTGAATCGACCTGTAGGCAATGCCTCAAAAGTGTTTGCACTTGTTGTTTGGGAAAGCGAGTGCCTTTCAAAAGCCATCACGCCATGTTCAGTTCCTTGCGCAATTATTGCTTCTGCCATGCGATGTGGATAGGTTGCAGATCGGCCTGAAAATGATGCGCGTCCACGTCGAAAAACGCCAGCAATCTCGGTAAGAGTAACAGGTTTGTGCCATATCGGTGCCCAAAATTCAGCAGAAACATGACCAACCGTCGCTTTATTATATGGAGATTCTGGATTGGTCACAAAGGGGAATATTGCGCTAGGTTGTGCATGCACTCCTAATCGTCTAGATGAACTACCTGAGAGAATACATACTCCTTCACATGCAAGCACATAGAGCCATGGATTTGAAGGGTGCTCAGTATAGTATCCCTGCTGCCCACTGTTGTGTATTTTAATGGCATCTGGAAACCACGAATTTCCAGATATCTCTGAAAGAGGGGAGCATATATTCATTTCCACCCCTAATGCGTGAGCTAACCAATTCTTTGATTGCTCTATCTGGCCCGGCGAATAAATCGCCTGTATCTGGATCATCCAAACACGCATAAAGTCACGTTTACCATCGTTACCACCCGTCCCTAAGAGTGGGGCGTTAATCCGGTCTTGCTTCGTTTCAGTTAATGTCTGAAGTGTTGCATCTATGACTGAAACGGTTGCTTCGGGGGATTTATCACGGTGCAAGTTAGGACTAAATGATTTCTCAATTTCCTTGATAGAAAGGTTAAGCTTGGAGATTGTTTCATCAGCCTTTATACGCATTTGTTTCTCTCTTTTCGAACCGCCTTTTTCATTCAAAAAGTCCTTTCTCTCTTTTAACTTATTTTTGGCAGTTTTCAATTTTTCTGATTGAGCGATTTGATCGATACTAAAACGAAGCCCATTTCTTGTAGTCTCGAACTTTGATGGAACGCTATCAAGAGTTTTTTTATCCTCGACTTCATCTGGATTCCATGGTCGGATAAACGGCGTCGGCTCCCACTCTTCAGCTAGGTACTTTACTATGTCATCTACCCCAAACGGCCCGCGCAAATGGAATATATCGTCTCGCCAGAATCCACGTGCTTCCGGCCATTTCTTAGATACCGCTTTTAACACCCCGAGAGCCGCTAAATAATTACCCAGTGGCGTTGGCGTGAGCCCCAGCAAAGGAATCGGAATCTCATTCATGGCATTCCTCCGGCTTTGCTCGCACGCCAGTCAGAAACACGAACCAACGTCTCCAGATAAGCTAACTTAAACGGTCCGAGTTTATGGACCTCGCTATGTTCACCCTTTCTGAATTCCGCCGTAGGAACGCTCGGATACACGATTCCCGCCTCGCACGGCCCCAATATGTCGCTGACCATCTGGACCCAACTTGGCTCTTCGTGACCGCCTTTCTCGATAAGACCGACTTCCATGCACTCCAACTCATCCAAAAGGCTGAATCTCGGTACTTTGACACCATCACCTAAGTCTGTCTCAGGTAGTTCAATCGGTTTTCCTTTATTATCCTTTTCGAACACACCGAACGCGTTTCGAACAGCAAAGGATGCTTCGTCCCATTCTGTCGGCTTAATGTTAGAACGAAGTTCGCATCTCACGATGCCGTGGTGGGCGGCAGCGAGATAAACTGCAAGCGCTGAATGCCCGTTTGTAGGATTATTAATCCACTCGCGACGGAGTCTCAAAGCGCTCGCCAATTCGTGGCGGAGGTTTGGCCGGAATCTTCCATCCATTACGAATTTTCCCCATAGCCCGTCGCTCTTTGGCGGCGGATTTTTTGGAGATGGTACAATAGCATTCTGCCATTGAGAGTGGGCTTTTCCAGCGTCATGCCAACGCATGGATTGGAGAATAGTTTTACGTTCCCCCTCAGGTAATGCCTGGATGGTTTCAAGTAAAAGTTGGAGGATGGAATAGGAATCATCGGTGTGTTGAGCAATAGTTTGCCATATTTTACCTCGAGAATAACGGTCTTCACGTAAATCGTCATCTGCTATGCCAGCATAGACAGTTTCTGGTAGATCTTCTTTTATTCCTGTCCAACCGGTTTTTTCATTGTATCCTCCAATATATTTTGATAAAAGAATTGTCATTCCCGGGCGAATGTCGCGATGCACAATTCTCTGCCATTTCTCCTCGGAGTCATCAGGCGAATAGAGCCACGCAGCACATTTCGCTTCTTCCACGAACTTAGCTAGGTCGTAGAATGGGACTGGGCACAGTTCCTTGCGAAGAGGAGCAGGTAACTCCGAAGGGTCGTCCTTCTTTGTTGGATCGAAATCGCGCCAGAGTACCTGCGCAGTGATTTCTCGGTCAACTGAGCGAACATAGCGAGAGATATCGGTAAAGCCACCGTGCAAATCCGGGTCGGTTGAAAAGAGCTCATAGATGTCAATCGGACGTATCACGGTCTCGGGCTTTCTTACAATTGGAATCTCACGTAGCGCTTCGCCGAACTTTGGAGTGCAGTTGCGAGAATCCTGAGCTAACCTCTTTAATTGTTCTTTGGCAGATTCCAAGTCTTGACTGAGATACGGTCCAATGTGTTCTAATTTCTTTTCACCTTCAGGCATCCAGATATTGGCTTTCGCGCCATCTGCTTTTCCATCACGATTCAGCCGACCCAACCTCTGGACGATAGACGCCCAAGGTGCCACTTCGCTCCAGAGCCTTTCCGAAGAGATATCAACGCCTGCTTCGACAACCTGCGTAGTTATCACAATTAAGCCATGACCTAAATCGTTGGGTGCTGACATTCCTTCTTTCTTCGCACATGCATTTTCTTTCCTTTTCCGCTCAAAGTCTAATAGTTCTTCAACCCGTTTTTTGCGGTCATCTGGACGGAATTGTGAGTGCAAAAGGATTACTGGTGGTATTGCTTCCAACTTTTTCAGTTTCAGTTCTTTCTCGTTAAGTTCTGTTTTTTTCTTTTCGATTTTTTTGAGGTCTGTACTCTTCAGCGTTCTGTCTTTCCTGACTTTTGCCCATGACTCTGGATGTTTGATTTCGCAACGTAATTTCTCGACCTCACTTTTCAACGATTCAGCGCTTGTACTTTCAAAAGATTCATACAATTCGCGTGCCTCTTGCACCGTATTCAAAATCACTAACGATAAGCTACCTTGCACATGGTCTTTGAGAATATCCTCGGTTTTGGGGGGGGACGAAATAACGGTTACTTTCTTTTGCGCCTCTAATATATTTTGCATCTTTTCACAATCTTTATCAAAGGAAAGTGTATTAGCCGCGAGTGGCTTGCCTAATTTCTCTTCGATTGCTTTTCGATCAACTGTCTGGCACATTTCTTTTGAGAGCGTTGCGCTCATCCAGATACTTGCGATAGAGCCATATGTTCCCCACCGATGTTGTCGAAACGCTTCCAATTGCAGTGTGGTTTCAACAGCAGGTCCCATCAACTGCACTTCGTCCATTACCCAAAGGCAATCGTTATTCAGCAACCCGAAGTGCATCGGCCACCTGTAGCGACTCATGCCATAACCGCGGTTTAGTGCCCTCGACAGCAGCATGTCCTGGGTTCCAATGATGATGGCGTCTCTCTCTGGGTACAGATCCCATTCGTCTTTGTCCTCGCCGCCCATGAGTATTGTCACGGCGATGCGCTTGCCCGTGTCCCCATGCATTGCCGCCCAGCCGTCTACGGGGGTCGCATCGTCCTGCGGGGTTTTGCCGTCGGCTGGTGTCTTGGCCAGCATACTCAGATTCTCAAGCCATTTGCCAATATTGTCTCGCGTCTGCTCCACCAGCACCCGCATCGGCAGGCAGTACACCAGCCGTCTCGGCGTCTTCTTCTTCACGTCCTCGCTCGCGAACCTCCTCCTCCACAGCCACGCCAGCACGACCGCCGCCGTCTTGCCGCAGCCTGTCGGAATGTCCACGAGCTGCGGGAGCGCGTCGGAGAGGGCGAGCCACTCTTGATATGGGTACGGTTCGGAACCATTTGTTGCAACGCTGAAAAACTGGGAATATCGTTTCTCTGTGTCTCTCCCGACAGTCACGCCTTCTATTTCCCGTTCGCTCATCGCGCTTTCCCGCTCTCCCCCTTTTGCATCCTGTTTGTTTGAGAGCGAAATGAGAATATAATGGTAAGATATAAACGTTTCAAGGAGGTCGCCGAAACTAGTTGCTCGTCGAGGGGCCGCTTCAGTGCCTGAGCCTCGCCCATATCGCCGCCGGCACCGCGCCCATCGCCGTGCACGTCTCCAGGGACAGGCCCTTGTCGGTGATGTCCAGGTGGCGCTCGCAGATTTTAAAAACGTCGTCGGGCACGCCCCTGGGGCCCAAGCCATAGACCAGTAAAATGGACTGGCCGTTGCCCAGGGTCTCGCATGCCTCGCGCAGGTTCATGCGCTGGTCGGGCCAGGGGCGGCACGTCGTGAGGACAGACAAGCCGAGCTGCGGCGGGAAGCCACCCTTTGGAAAATCAAAGGTCTGGAACCGGCCCTTCTGCGCCAGGTCGACGAGGTACTGCCCGTCCTCGCCGATCGTCGTCGAGCCGGATATCCATTCGACGATTTGCGCGGGCGTGCGCATATCGGCGCCGTACGGAAAACCGAAGGTTGCGACGTTGAAGTCGTACGCCTGCGCAATCGGGCCAGCGCGCGCGAGCGCCCTGCGGTGCGCCTCGTGGAGCTTCCTCGGGTCGTACGAATTGTAGATCCCTATCGTCGCGCGGCCTCGCATGGCCGGGCCTAGAACGCGCCCTTTATCTTGTTCCTGTCGACCCTCATGCCGCCAGGCGTGGCGATGAGCATCTCCTTGCCCAGGCCGGCCACGTCGCCGCCGGTGTCCTTGGCTATGGACTTGAGGTCGTTGACCATGCGCTTGAACGCGAGCTCGTCCGTGGAGATGGCCGAATAGTCGACGATGAGGACGTTCCCGGCGTAGAGGTTCTGCGTGATGTTGGACAGGTCCTCGTACCGGTAAACCTCCGCAATCCTGACGACGGCCGCGCCGCCGGGCCCGGCCGCGCCGGCCTCGTCTTCGAACGCCATCTCGCCGAGGTCGATGTACTGCTCTTCGGCACCGCCTTCCTTCGTGCGCCTGAACGGCTTCCTCTTGATGAAACTTCCCGTCATCTCGAATCGCTCCTTTCATAGGTTAACTGCGGCGCAGAATATAAAACTTACTTGAACCTAGGGGCATTCTTCGTTTTTACATTAATGTGAGCCGAATTCCCCTAGGACCCCGATAAAGGATTTGGGGGTCAAGGGAGATTTCCGAAGAAATCCCCTTGTGCGGCAATGTTCATAACCCCCTCCACCATACGCATTTTCGCAATGGCACCGGATGAAAGAGCTATACTTTGCGACGGCGCCCAGGAAATCAAGAACCAGCGCCCGTCGCGCCCCGCCGATTTCAGGCGCAGAAGGGAGCTGGAGGGCGCCCTCGGCCTGGGCGAGTACGTCCCGTTCCCGTCGCAGCGCGCCCCCGCAGACGTCATGTTCAGGATAGCCGTCTACAGGCGCGTCTTCGGCAAGCACGGCGAGATGCTGGCCATCCTCGCGCGGACGAAGGAGTATGTCGATGCCTGGAAGGACTGCGTCCTCGGCCACGAGGGGAAGGAGGGGACGAACTGCCACAGGCCGGAGTTCCGCGCCCTCATGCGCGACGGCTTCGGGCGCATGGGGGCGTTCATCGCGCTCCTCGAATCTTACGAGCCGGACGACCTGAGGGACTTCCAGAGGGCGCTGGCCTTCGCCAGGGTGTGGAACGACCTCGGCAAGACGATATCAGACACCTTCTACGCCCACCTGGCCGAGTACCCGGCGTGGCTTGGAATGGATAGCCCAGAAACCCCTCCGAGGGACAACTGCGCCGAATGCAAGCTCTTCGACACCGTCGGGCCGCCGCCGGTCGCCTTCATCGCCTTCAGCGGCTTCTTCCTGCCGTACGCGGCGATAATGCCCGACGGAACGCCAATACAAGAGGGGGTGACGCTCCACGAGCGAGCGGGAGACTTTCATGAGGCACACGAGCACGCGCATGCCTACGTCCACGAGCGCAAGGACTCCTCCAGGGCGCACCCGCGCTGCGAGTGGGTCGAGGAGGGGATGGCGATGTGGGCCGCCGCGCGCCTCGATGGGAAGGGGGCGCCGGAGCGGAGCGCCTTCCTGGAGCTCTATGATTTCTGGCTCGTCTTCAACTCCATGCCCGAAAAGGACAGGGCCGAGCTCTTCAGGCTCTGGTGCGCAGAGCCCGAGCGGTTCAGGTGGGGCGATTTCGTCCGGGACATGCGCGAGGCGGTCTCAAGGCACAGGGCCAAGAACCGCGCGAGGGCGAGATGGTCGGCGGACGAGCGCCTGGACGCCGCGCCCGGCATCGGCGAATATTTCAGATGAGCGCCCAATGGAAAAGATGATAAGCCCTTCGCGCACTTACGAGCCGATGAGCGGCAGGAGCAGGCTGGAGGAGGACGTCCTGGCAGAGGTCAGGCCGGGCGCGAAGGAACAGCGGGCGATAGACAGGGCCGTCGCGTCGCTGGAGGCCGCGCTCCGCAAAGAGATCGAGCGCGAGCGCCTCAGGGCCGAGACGATACTCGTCGGCTCCATCGCCAAGGGCACGCACCTCCTGGACCCGGACATAGACATGTTCATACTCTTTCCTCCGGAGACTTCGCGCGCGGACCTGGAGACAACGGGCCTCAGGCTCGCGAGGGCCGTCATGCACGGCGAGGAGCGCTACGCCGAGCACCCTTACCTGCATGGCACCCACGAGGGGCTTGAGGTGGACATAGTCCCCTCTTACAAGATAGATTCGCCGGACTCGAAGATGACGGCCGTCGACCGCACGCCGTTCCACACCGCCTTCGTCAAGGGGCGCATCACCGAACCCCAGAGGGACGAGGTCAGGCTCCTCAAGCGCTTCATGAAGGGAGTGGGCGTCTACGGCGCGGAGGCGCGCTACCAGGGCTTCTCCGGATACCTCGTCGAGCTCCTTGTGCTGAAATACGGAAGCTTCAGAGGCGTCCTCGGGGCAGCGAAGGGCTGGCAGCACGGCGAACGCATCACCCTCACCGAGAAGAAGGGCACGGCATTCAACGAGCCTCTCGTCGTCATAGACCCCGTGGACGCGGGCCGGAACGTGGCCTCGGCCGTCTCCGCGCAGCGCATGGGCGAGCTCATCCAGGCCGCGCACGACTACATCGCGAAGCCGGCGAGGAAGTTCTTCTTCCCCAATCCGCGGAAGCCGCTGTCCCACGAGGAGCTGAGGGACCTCGCGAAGAGGAGGGGGACGTACCTGATGGCGCTGGTCTTCCCCGCGCCCCACCTGACCGAGGACGTCCTGTGGCCCCAGGCCAGGAAGGGCGAGAGGCGCATTGCCTCAATCCTCGGGCAGTACGATTTCCGGGTCATCGACCACGAGCTCTTCATAGACGAGAGCGTGGGCATCGTATTCGAGCTGGAGAGCGGCTCGCTCCCCCCCGTGCTGAGGCACGACGGCCCCCCGGCCGCGAACGAGAACTCGCAGGACTTCGTGGGCAAGTGGCGCGCCAGCCGCGGGACGATATCGCCGCCGTTCCTGCACGAGGGCCGATGGTATGTGGAGATACAGCGCAAGTACCGCGAGCCGGTCAAGCTCCTCTCTTCGGTCCTGTCGTCGCTCGACCTTGGGAAGAACCTCAACGGCCCGATAAGGAAGGACGGGAAGGTCCTTGACCACGCGCAGCTCCTCGGCGGAGGCCACGGCACGCTTCTGAGCGCGCTGCTCGACAAGCGCCTGCCGTGGGAGATCTAGCCGCTGGTCAGGGAGAACTCATACCTGGTCTCCCTGCTGTCCATGTCCCAGGCCATCAATGTTATGTACTGCCCCAGCGGGCGGGCGTCCGGGCTGGCATAGTACCACGTGCCGGATGCCGCATGGTACGTCATGGTGATAGGCGGCGTGGAAAGGCTGCCGACGTAGATGACGGGGTCTTTGCCTAGCCTCACGTTGTCCGAGACGACGGCCCTTACGACCCATCCCGTCCCGTTCGTCATGCTGACCGGGAGGTTTGGCCCCGGGACGTTCGTCCAGTTCACGCCTTCCAGGGGGTCTCCGATGGCGAAGGGCGCCACCTGCACGCTGTGTATGACGGGGGGCGAGACATCCATCACCGGGGGGTTGAGCAGCAGTATCCAGACGACGAGGAAGGTGAAGAAGTAGCTGCCGATGTTGAAGAGCCACTTCTTCCAGTCGAAGCCCGTCAGGTCTATCTTTGCAAGCGCCCAGACGGGCTTCATGAGCCCGAAGCCGGCGAGGCCGACCAGGAGGCCCGCTGTGAAATGGACGTAGATGGTGAGAGCCACCGCGACGACGCCGAGCGGGACGGCCAGCAGGCACGAAACGAGGATGGCCTTCGAGTCCCTGACCTCCTCGCGCAGGTAGGCCTCCTTGTCGAACTCGGGGATCTTGAACTCCTCCTCATCGTCCTCGTCATCGGTCTCGCGGCGTTTCTTTGCCATCGGCCTCAGGAAGCCCCTGGGATAGAAAAACTTATGGATGGCTGCCCGGCGGTGCGTCCCTCTTCCCCTGCCCAGGAAAGGATTATAAACGCACATTCCCCTATACATCTGCATGGGCGACATCGACAGGTTCCTGGACGAGGACCTCGGCGAGGCGGGGGACATCACGTCCAGCGCGGTGCTGCGCGGCGAGAAGGCCGAGGGTGTGATGGTCGCCAGGGAGGACTGCGTCGTCGCTGGCCTCGAGGAGGCGTGCCAGGTCTTCGAGAGCCTCGGCGCCGTTCCCGAGATCCACTACGCCGACGGGGACGCCGTGCCGAAGGGGGACGCGGCGCTGACGGCCGTGGGTGGCGCGTCCGCCGTCCTCTCGGGGGAGAGGCTCGCGCTCAACTTCGTCATGCGCATGAGCGGCATCGCCACGCTGACTAGGGGGATAGTCGATTCCTGCAGGGCCGTCAATCCCGAAATCAAAATCGCAGCGACGAGAAAGACGACGCCAGGCTTCCGCGCCTACGAGAAGAAGGCCGTCGCCCTCGGCGGAGGCGTCCCGCACAGGTCGGGGCTCTACGACATGGCCCTCGTGAAGGACAATCACATCGTGATGTGCGGCGGGGTAAAGGAAGCTCTCTCCCGGCTCAAGGAGCGCCCGCCCCCCGCCAAGGTGGAGATAGAGGTCACGAACCTACAGGACGCGCTCCTGGCCGCGGAGGGGAATGTGGACGTAATAATGCTCGACAATGTCCCGCCCGAAGAGGGGGAGCGCATCGCCTCGGAGGCGAGGAAAATCAATCCGAAGGTCGAGATAGAGGCATCGGGCGGCATCACGCCCGAGAGCGCGCCGAAGTACGCGCGCTGGGCGAACGCCATATCGCTGGGGGCGCTGACACATTCCTATAAATCAATAGATTTCTCGATGGACATCAGGAAGGTGGATGGTTCGGGCACGCCGGATTGAGCGGCACCTCCAGGACGTCCGAGACGTTCCTGAGGCCGTCGTAATAGAACATGTTTGACATCACCGCCTCGCGCTTCCCGGAAGTGAATTTCAGCGCCTCCCTTACTTGTACAGCGGATACAACGCTCGTCGTAGTTATTTCCGCCGCCATCTTGGGGGCGTGGAACGAGACGTCGGCGCCCGTGCAGCTGAACCTCATCTGGACAATCTTGGAATGGGTGCGGTTCGTCCCGCACTCCAGGCACGCGCCGGGCGGGCTCACGGCCAGGACCTTGCCCACGAAGCCGTCCGTGGCGGCATCGATGTACGGAACCTTTGCCGCGTAGCAGTGCGCGTTGACGTGCAGGCGCGTCTCGAGGTTGTCCAGGCAGCCTAGCACGATGTCGTGATCGCGGATGAACGTGTCCGGCATCTCTTGTATCTTCGAAGTGTGCGCGATGGCATTGACGCCCGGCGCCATCGCGCGCAGGCGCTCCGCGGCGACCTCCGCCTTCAACCGCCTCTCGCCCGCGTCCATCTCAGTGAAGAGCACGCACCTGCTGAGGTTCGATTTCACGATGTGGTCCATGTCTACGATGGTGATATTCCGGTAGCCGGCGAGCGCGAGGTTCTTCAGGGTCTCGTTGCCGATGGCGCCGGCGCCGACGACGAGAACCCTGGCCTTCTCTATCGCAGGGAAGTCTAGCCACGCGATGCGCCTCGCGCGGTCGTGCATGTCGTCGTCGTGCGCCCCCACGCGCACGGTCCCCGAGGGCATGGGCACGGAATCCCGCAGCGGAGATATATAGCCATCGGGTGCGATAGGTTTATTAGTGCCGACGCGCAATTACCCTGGCCCACCAGTACAAAATAGCGGGGTGGGGTAGCTAGGAAACGAGGGTGGGGTTCTTCCCCAACCTTTGCCTAAAATCCCGACGGGCTCATAACCCGTAGATCAATGGTTCAAATCCATTCCCCGCTATACAGTATTTTTTAAGCAGAGGGGAATGGATGGGGCCACCGCACGGTTGACCAATGGGGCAGATAACCAAGTGGCCCGAATCCTCGTTTGTGCATCCGTCAGTGTAGAAACCGAACAAACGACTAGATGCTCTAGAATAGATGCAGAGGGGAATGGATGGGGCCACCGCACGGCTGACCAATGGGACAGATAACCAAGTGGCCCGAATCCTCGTGTTTTTGTCAATGTTAGAACAGAACAAAAGACTCCCGGCTCTAACACAAATAAAAAAGAGGAATACCAAAACCAAAATTTTTTAGCAGCCAGTTAGCTCCTTAGGTGCGTTTTTTAAAACTCCTTCCAAATATGGATACGCCTAGTTATAATTATACTTTTTCACTGCCATTTTCAAGAGGTATCGGGCGCCGTCATTGCGTACTATTTTTTATGGGTGGAAGTATTCTGGGGTTTACCCGGGCTGCCCGGGAGCGAGAGGTTCGGCATGGACGGGGACGTCTACGAGCGGCTGGCCAAGGCGGAGAGGGAGACAGCGGCGGCGATCCGCGCTGCAGAGGAGAAGGTCGAGCAGCAGACGCGCGAGGCGAAGCGGGACGCGATGCGCAAGCTCGAGGCCGCGCAGAGGCAGGCCGCCGAGGCCTTGGCCGCCCGCCTGGGCCTGGAGCGGAAGAGGATAGCGCAGGAGCGCGCCGCCGTCGTCGAGCGCGCGAAGAGGAGGGCGGACGAGCTGACCCAGGGCTCGGAGCAGAAGGTCGCTCGCGCGGTCGCGGCCCTCATGCAGGAGATGGAGGGGCTGGTCAATGAGCAAGGCAAATAAGCTCTGGAAGGCCAGGGTCGCCCTCCCGCGCCGGGAACTGCAACAGACCACAGAGGCCATTCACAAGCTGGGATGCGTGCAGCTCATAGATTTCAAGGAGAACGACGGGCCCTTCAGGATCGGGACGCCCCTCCGTGGCGCCGACGAGACGTCGCGCCAGCTCGTCAAGATAAGGGGAATGCTCAAGGCGTTGGGCGTGGAGCAAGCGGAGCCGACGGCCGTTGTCAGCGATCCGGACGTCGATGCATGGCTCAGGGACGAGATGCCCTCGGTCGATTCTGTCGTCTCGGCCTATTCGAAGGAACGCGGGGAACTGGAGTCCAGGACTGACGACATGGAGGGCGAGCTGGCGCTGCTCGAGCCCCTGGAAGCCCTGCCGGCGGGCATCAGGTTCGACCTGGAGAATGCAGTCACGCTTGCGGGCATCGGAAGGAAGAACACCGAGGCCCTTGTGCTGCGCGAGCTAAGGGCCGAGGTCTCCAAGGCCAAGGTCAAGGGTGGATGGGCGTTTGCATTTCTCATCGACAAAAGGCGCGAAGCGCGCCTGCGCGAGATTCTAACAGCGCTGAACTTCAAGCCCATCGAGGTCCCGCCATTCAAGGGCGCGCTCGGCGAGCGCATGAGGCACCTGCGCGCCGAGCTGCCGAAGGCGAGGAAGAGGCTCGGGGAGCTTGACGCCCAGGCCAAGGAGCTCTGCGGCAAGTGGAGCATGAAGCTCCTCGCTGCCGAGGAAGTGCTGGCTTTGCGCCTCGAGAAGCTCCAGGCGCCGCTGAGATTCGGGACGACCGACCACTTCACCGTCATCGAGGGGTGGGTCAGGTGGAAGGACGCCGAGAGGGTGAAGGCCGCGCTCGGTAGCATCCCCGGAGTGCCGACGCACGTCGAGATACTCGAGCCCGGAGTGGCAGATGAGCCTCCCGTGGTCATGAACACCCCTCGGCCGATATATCAGTTTGAATTCTTGCAGAAGATGTACTCGGTCCCGCTGGCAAAGGAGATCGATCCGACTGTCATCCTGGCAATCACCTTCTCGATCTTCTTCGGCCTGATGATCGGGGACTTCGGGTACGGCCTGCTGCTCATCACGCTCGGATGGCTCCTGAGGAAGCGCACGCTCTTCGGCATCGGCGGCAAGGCCGTGGGGGAGATAATCATGACCGGCGGCATTTTCGCGACGATTTTCGGTCTATTCCTCTTCGGGGATGCCCTGGGCATACCGTTCAACCCTCCGCCGCTCCATCCCGACGAATACTCGTGGTCGGGGATCTTCGGGGTACAGATCCCGATAACATCCTATGTCCACAAGCTCGAGGCCGGCGGCGTCATCCACCTCATGATATTCTCCATCTTCGCGGGCGTCGTCCACATGGGGCTCGGCCTTGTCATAGGCGCCTACAACCAGAGGCACGAGGCCAAGCACGTCGCAGCCAAGGCCGGATGGATGCTCACGATGATCGGCTTCTTCCTCCTCGTCATGAAGATGGCCGAGAAGAACGACCTCGGGGGCTGGCTCACCGGCACGTTCATGTTCAATATACAGTCGAGCGCATTCCCCGTCTTCGGCATTCAGATCCCGTACCTCACACCCCCTTTGCTGGTCATCGGAGCCATCGTGCTCGTCATCACCGAAGGCTACACCGCCCTTCTTGAGATGATCTCGATGCTGTCGAGCATCATGTCGTACATCCGTCTCGCGGCGATAGGCGTGGCCAAAGCCGCAATCGCATTCGCGTTTAACCTGATGATTCTCCCGATGGTGCTCGGGGGCGTGTGGTACATGGTGCCTATCGGCATCGCCCTCTTCGCGGGGGCGCACGTCTTCCTCCTGCTGCTGGGCGCGCTGTCGTCGGGCATCCAGGCGCTCAGGCTGAACTACGTCGAGTTCTTCCAGAAGTTCTACGAGGGCGGGGGGACCGCCTTCGTCCCATTCGCGGGAAGCAGGAGGTACACGAAGGAATGAAGGAGGTAAGAAAATGGAAGCTGGATTGGTAGCAATCGGGGCCGGCATCGCATTGGGGCTGGCCGCGCTGGGAACGGGCATCGCGCAGGGGAACATAGGCGCAGCGGTGGTAGGCGTCGTGGCCGAGGACAAGAAGTTCATGGGCAGGGGGATATTCTTCTTCGCCCTGCCGGAGACGATCTTGATATTCGGGCTCGCGCTGGCCTTCCTGCTGTACTTCAAGATCTAGGTGAGAGATGACCCTGGAGGAAGTGATAGAGGAAGTGCGGCGCGAGGGCCAGCAGAAGGCCGATGCCATCGCCAAGAAAGGGGGCAAGGAGGCCCTCCACATCCTGAGCGAGGCGGACGCGGAGGCGAAAGCGCTCATCGAGAAGGAGCGGGCGCGGGCCGAGTCGGACGCCCAGAGGCTCAGGGAGACGGAGATGGCAGCGGCCGAGACCGAGGGGAACAAGCTCGTCATGGACGCGAAGCGCAGGCTCCACGACCAGGTCAGGGAGCGCTCCCTGAGGCAGCTGGCCGGGACGCAGGGGCAGCACAGGGAGCGGATGCTCTCGCTCCTCATCGAGAAGGGGCTCAGGGAGCTGCCTGGCGCGCGCATCCGGTGCGTCAAGGCCGACGAGGCTCTCGTGCGGGCGCGCTCCAAGGGCGCGCAGGTCGTCGCCGACCTGGACGGCGCAGGCGGCGTCGTGCTCGAGAGCCATGACGGCAAGGTGAGCCTGACCATGACATACGAGGCGATGCTCGAGGACGCCTGGGCCGGCAGCCTGCCCAAGGTGGCGCGGGAGCTGGGCCTGTGAGGATGTTCAGCGGCGCGGGGAACTACGCCTACGCCTGCGCGAGGGTGAAGGCCAGGGGAGCGAACCTGCTGAAGAGGGACGACTACCTGAAGCTGGCCACGATGAGCCTGCCCGAGGTCGGGGAGTTCATCGGCCACTCGCAGTACAGGCAGGAGGTCGAGTCCCTGGCGACCAGGTTCTCGGGCGCGGAGCTAGTCGAGAGGGCGACATACGGGAACCTTGCCGCCACATACAAGAAGGTCCTTGGCTTCTGCCAGGGGGAGCTGAGGGACGTCGTCTACACATACGTGCGCAGGATCGATTTATGGAACGTCAAGACGATCCTCAGGGGCGCGTCCCACAAGGCCTCGAAGGACGAGCTGAGGAAGGAGACGATACCGGGCGGCTTGCTTCAGCTCGAAGGGCTCATCGAGGCCGCGCAGCAGGGCGTGTCCGATGTAGTCGAAGGGCTGAAAGGCACTGAGATGCATTCGCCGCTGAAGGACGCACTCGACGCCCACGGCGACGGGAACCTGATGCCGTTGGAGAACGCCCTGGACAAAACCTATTACGCGAACCTGCTGAGGAACATCGCCCAGCACGACAAGGCGCACTTCTTCTTCAGGCAGTACGTCCACAGGGAGATTGACGTGCTGAACGTCATGACACTGCTCAAGCTCAAGCGCGAGGAGCTGCACGCGCATGAAATGCCCCCCGAGCCGGAGCGGTTCGCGCTGGACGCCGGGAGGGAGATTACGATCAAGAGGTTCGCCGAGCTCGCCTCCATGTCCCCTCCGAGGTTCCTCGAGGCCATCAAGGAGCTGTCGTTCTACGAGGAGATATCGGGGGGCGCGCAGGCTATGGAGGCGTTGGGCGAGGCCGGCCCGATGATAAGGGCGTGCGAGAGGTACCTGATGAGGCAGTCGTCCAAGCTCTCGCACCTGCACCCGCTCTCAAGCTTGCCAGTGTTGCACTATCTAATGGCCAAGCGCAGGGAGGTCGAGAACCTGCGCATCGTATCGAGGGGGAAGGAGAGCGGCCTCGACCGCGACGAGATAATGGAGTTGCTCGTGATATGACCAGGATGCTCGCCATAGGCTCGGAGTCCTTCACGCTCGGGTTCAGGCTCGCCGGCGTCTCGGTGCGCGAGGCCCCGGGAGAGACGCTCGAGCGCGCGGTGGCCGACGCCCTGAAGGACGACGCACTGGGCATCATAATACTCAGCGGCGACGCGCTCGCCGGCCTGAGCCAGGAGACAAGGCAGAAGGCCGCGGAGAGCGTGAGGCCGGTCATAGTCGCCGTCAGCGCGGAGGAGGACCCGTCGCTGAGAGAGAGGGTCAGGAGCGTCGTCGGCGTCGATTTGTTCAGTTCGGACAGGGGTGGTTGAATGGCAACCGGGCAGATTTTCAGGATTGCCGGTCCAGTGGTGACCGCGACGGGCATAAGGCCGAGGATGAACGACGTCGTCCTAGTCGGGAACGAGCGCCTCATGGGCGAGGTCATCAGGATAGAGGGGGAGCGCACGGTCGTCCAGGTGTACGAGGAGACCATCGGGCTGCGCCCCGGCGAGCCCGTCGAGGAGACGGGGGCGCCGCTCGCAGTGGAGCTTGGCCCGGGATTGCTTTCCTCCATATATGACGGCGTTCAGAGGCCTCTCCCAGTCCTTGTAGAGAAGTCCGGCGAGTACATTTCGAGGGGCCTGACCGCCCCCGGCCTCAGCAGGAGCGCGCAGTGGCACTTTGTCCCGACGCTGAAGAGGGGGGACGCGGTCGCGCCCGGCGCCGTCATCGGGTCCGTCCAAGAAACGAAGCACTTCTCGCACAGGATACTCGTCCCAGCGGGGATATCGGGAAAGGTCGCGGACATCCGCGAGGGGACGTTCAACGTCGAGGCCGTCGTGTGCATATTAGAGGGCGGCTCCACGATCTCCATGATGCAGCGATGGCCCGTGCGCGTCCCGCGCCCGGTGCGGGACAAGCTGCCGCCCGAGTTCCCGATGGTCACGGGCCAGAGGGTGCTCGACACGTTCTTCCCGCTCGCCAAGGGGGGCACCGCGGCCATCCCGGGCGGTTTCGGGACTGGCAAGACCGTCACCCAGCACCAGCTCGCCAAGTGGAGCGACGCGGACGTCGTCGTCTACGTCGGATGCGGCGAGAGGGGAAATGAGATGACGGAAGTCCTCGAGGCATTTCCCAGACTCCTGGACCCGAGGACTGGCGCTCCGCTGATGCAGCGCACGGTGCTCATCGCGAACACGTCCAACATGCCCGTCGCAGCGCGGGAGGCGTCTGTCTATACCGGAATCACGATCGCGGAATATTTCAGGGACATGGGCTACGACGTCGCGCTCATGGCCGACAGCACGTCCAGATGGGCCGAGGCCATGCGCGAGATATCCTCCAGGCTCGAGGAGATGCCCGGCGAGGAGGGCTATCCCGCCTACCTGTCGTCCAGGCTTGCGGAATTCTATGAGAGGGCCGGGCGCGTCAAGGCTCTCTCGGGCAAGGAGGGCTCGATTTCCACCATCGGCGCCGTCTCGCCGCCCGGCGGAGACTTCTCGGAGCCAGTCACCCAGGGCACTCTCAGGTTCGTCAAGGTCTTCTGGGCGCTGGACACGAAGCTCAGGGAGCGCAGGCACTTCCCGTCGATCAACTGGCTCACGAGCTACAGCCTCTACGCGGACAAGCTCGAGGACTGGTTCACCAAGAACGTTAAATCTGATTGGCGCGCCCTCTCGGCGTGGGCGATGGGGGTGCTGCAGCGCGAAGCGGAATTGCAGGAGGTCGTGCAGCTCGTCGGCTCCGATGCCCTGCCCGAAGAGCAGCGGCTCCTGCTGGTCGTGGCGAGGATGATACGCGAGTACTTCCTGCAGCAGAACGCCTATCACGATGTGGACACATTCTGCCCCATGCAGCGCCAGTACGCGCTCCTGAACGCCATCAGGCGATTCGGGGGACTGGGGGAGAAGGCCGTGAAGCTCGGCGTCCCCGTGCAGCAGGTGTCGTCGCTCCAGTCGCGCGAGCGGCTGTCCAAGGCCAAGTACGAGAAGGACGCCGACGACGAGATCGCCAGGACGGTCGCGCAGATGGAGGACGAGTTCCGCAAGATGGAGGTGATCCAGTGAGGAAGGAGTACAGGACGATCTCCAGGATAGCGGGGCCGCTCGTCTTCGTCGAGGGCGTGGGCAACGTGGCGTTCGGCGAGCTCGTCCAGTTCATGCTCCCCGACGGCACCGTAAAGCGCGGGCAGGTCCTCGATTCCTCGAAGGACATCGTGGTCGTCCAGGTCTTCGAGGGCTCCTCCGGAATAGACTTCAATTCCAGGGTTCGTTTCCTGGGGAAGACGATACGCCTCGGCGTCTCGGGGGAGATGGTCGGGCGGGTCTTCTCCGGCTCGGGCGACGTGCGGGACAACGGCCCGCCGATAGTGCCGGAGAAGGAGCTGGACATCCTGGGCAGCGCGATCAACCCGTACGCGAGGGTGAGGCCCAGCGAGTTCATTCAGACCGGCATCTCGACCATAGACGGTATGAACACCCTCGTCAGGGGGCAGAAGCTGCCCATCTTCTCGGGCTCGGGCCTGAGCCACAACCAGGTCGCGCTCCAGATAGCGCGGCAGGCGCGCGTCCTCGCAGGCGCTGAGGACTTCGCCGTCGTCTTCGGCGCGATGGGCATCACCCACGAGGAGGCGCAGGAGTTCACGGCCGACTTCGAGCGCACCGGTGCTTTGAAAAGGGCAGTGCTCTTCCTCAACCTCGCCAACGACCCCGTCGTGGAGCGCATGGTCACGCCGCGGATGGCGCTGACAGCGGCGGAGTACCTGGCGTTCGAGAAGGAGATGCACGTGCTAGTCATCCTGACCGATATAACGAACTACTGCGAGGCCCTGCGCCAGATAGGCTCGGCCAGGGAGGAAGTGCCGGGCAGGCGCGGGTATCCGGGATACATGTACACAGACCTTGCCTCGATATACGAGAGGGCTGGCAGGATTCACGGCAAGCGCGGGTCCATCACGCAGATACCCATCCTGACGATGCCCGACGACGACATCAACCACCCGATACCCGACCTCACGGCCTACATCACCGAGGGGCAGCTCATCGTCTCCAGGGACCTGCAGCGCGGGGGCATCTACCCGCCAATAGATATCGGCGGCTCGCTCTCCAGGCTCATGGACGCGGGGATAGGTCCGAAGATGACGCGCGCCGACCACAAGCAGGTCTCGGACCAGTGCTACGCCGCATATGCGGAAGGGCGCGACCTTCGGGGGCTCGTGGCCATCATCGGGAAGGAATCGCTGTCCGAGAGGGACCGCCTCTTCCTCGAGTTCGCCGACGGCTTCGAGAAGACGCTCGTGCGCCAGGGGCGCGACGAGAACCGCGGCATCCACGATACCCTGGACGCGTGCTGGGGCCTCCTGGCCAACCTCCCCGAGGACTCGCTCACCAAGATAGACCGCAGGACCATCGACACCTACCACCCGAGGTACAGGGGGGGCGCCCCTGCAGACTGAGTTCAAGCCCACGCGCTCCGCGCTCCTGGAGGTCAGGAAGCGCATCAAGTTCTCCAGGAAGGGGCACAAGATACTGAAGATGAAGCGCGACGGCCTCGTGATCGAGCTCTTCCGCGTCATGGACGAGGCGCGCAAGGCCCGCGCCCGGCTCGTGGAGAGGTACAAGGTCGCGTCCAAGAAGCTCGCGGTGGCGAAGAGCGTGGAAGGGGTTCTGGGCGTGCGCTCGGCGGCATTCGCGCTGACGAAGCAGCCCGAGCTCGATGTCAGGGTGAAGGCGGTCATGGGCGTGCGCGTGTCCGAGATAAAGGCCAAGGGGGTCCGGAAGAGGCTCGACGAGCGTGGGTACGGCGTCATAGGCACGTCAGAGCACATCGACGAGGCAGCGGAGTGCTTCGAGGACCTCGTCGAGGAGATAGTCAAGACAGCGGAAGCCGAGACCGCCCTGCGCCACATCATGGACGAGATAGAGGGGACGAAGCGCAGGGTCAACGCGCTCGAGTTCCGCATCATCCCCGGGCTTGAGCTCAGCGAGGGCATGATACGCCAGCGCCTCGAGGAGATGGAGCGCGAGAACATCTTCCGCCTAAAGCTCCTGAAGGGCGAGGCGTAGCGCGTCGATTTGCGCCATTTCCCCCTCAATTAATCCCGATTAGCCAATATTTCTAATTCTCCTTCACAAAGCAGAAGAAACCTGAACCACAGGACGGGCTTCGCTTAACCATGACGGAGGAAAAAACATGAGCCAGATTGCTGCGCATTCCGGCATAACATCGGTTAAACAGAATCACTCCGTGAAGACCCAAAATTTCAATAACCACGGTGAAGGAGAGCTTCGAACGATACAAATAAATATCTTTGATAATATGTGGGTTTGAGTGTGATTGATATGCCATCGAAAAACGTTACCTTGAATGTCGATGAAGGCCTTTACGACAAATACAGAGATTTTTGCAAGAAGAAGGGCTGGATAATATCCCGACAGTTCGAAATCATGATGGAAGAACAGATGGGAGAAGAAAAGAAATGAACAATTTTCAAGACAAGGTAAGCTTCATTTGGGATCTTGCAAACCTTTTACGGGGAACCTATAAACGAAATGAATACCAGAAGGTAATTCTTCCATTCACAGTATTGAAGCGTTTTGATTCCGTACTGGCCGATAGCAAAGAAATCGTTTTGAAAACGTACAGTAAATACAAGGGCCAATTCGACAATCTTGACCTCGTTATAAAATCCGCTGCCAAAGATAAGGGTGGCAGGCAACTCGGTTTTTACAATTATTCTAAATACGATTTCAAGACTTTGCTTGAAGACCCGGAACATATAGAACAGAATATGCTCCATTTCATCGACAGCTTCAGCACAAACGTTCAAGATATCTTCGAGAATTTCAATATCAAAAGTCATATCGCACGACTAGCAAAAGCCGAACTTCTCTACCTTCTGGTTAAGAAATTCTCCGAAACAAGAGTGGATCTTCATCCAGACAAGGTTTCCAACCACGAAATGGGTATGATATTCGAGGAACTGATTAGAAAATTTTCGGAACAGTCCAACGAGGAGGCTGGTGAACACTTCACACCGAGGGAAGTCGTTAGGCTGATGACCCAGTTGATGTTCGTTCTCAACGGTAGTTTGAAGGAAAAGAATATCATCAGAACCGTTTACGATCCTGCATGTGGAACTGGCGGTATGCTGACAAGCGCAAAGAACTACATCAAGGAGGTCAATCCTTCGGGAACTGTTGTTCTTTTCGGCCAGGAACTCAACGAGGAGATTTACGCCGTATGCAAAGCCGATATGCTGATGAAGGGCGAACAGGCAGATAACATCAAGGGGCCATTCAGTACTCTTTCCAACGACAAATTTCTGGATATGAAGTTCGATTACATCATTTCTAATCCCCCCTATGGAACCAAATGGGAAAAAGATAAGGAGACAGTTGAGGCCGAAGCCGAGAGGGGTTTTGCCGGAAGGTTCGGCGCTGGCACTCCGAGAATAAACGACGGACAGCTTCTTTTCCTTCAGCACATGATATCAAAGATGAAGGTCAATGGCGAGAAATCGAGGACCGCAGGAATTACGAACGGCTCCCCGTTGTTCACAGGCGATGCCGGAGGCGGAGAGAGCAACATACGAAAATGGATGATGGACAACGATTATATTGAAGCCATTATTGCCCTGCCCGATCAGCTATTCTACAATACCGGAATCAATACATACGTCTGGATACTGACCAACGAGAAGCCCCCGGAAAGGGTTGGAAAGATACAACTGGTGAATGCCACATCGTTCTACAAAAAGATGAGAAAGAGCCTTGGCAACAAGAGAAATCACCTGAGCGACGAGGATATCAAGAAGATTACCGAACTCTATTCAAAGTTTAAAAAGAACGAATACTGCAAGATATTCCCCAAGGAAGAATTCGGTTTCACCAAGGTAACGGTTGAAAGACCGATGCGCTTGAACTATACCTGCTCGGAAGAACGGCTGGAAAATCTCTATTCCGTGAACGATTTCAAGAAACTGGCCGATAGCAATAAAAAGGATATAGAGGAAAAGTTGGCCGAGGAGGAGAAAGGCAAGAAAACACAAGAAGATATAATTCATGCATTGAAGGTTATAGGGCCAGACCTTTACAAGAACTGGGACGAATTTGAAAAGAGGGTCATGACCGTCTTGAAAAAATTCGACCTGAGACCCAACTTCATCAAGAATATCGTCTTGGCATTATCCGAACACGATGATACCGCAGAATACGTGCTGGACAATAAAGGAAAGAAGCAACCTGACAGCAACCTTCGGGACAGCGAAAAGATCAAGCTGGGCGAAGATATAGAGGAATATTTCAAGCGAGAGGTAAAGCCCTATTATCCCGATGCCTGGATGGACAGAAACAATGATAAGATTGGCTACGAGATTAACTTTACCCAGTACTTCTACAAATACCAGCCACCGAGACCGCTGGAAGATATCGAGGCAGACATTCAGGCAGTTACAAAGGAAATACTAGAACTCGAAAAAGAGGAGTTATAATGGAATTTGAATTCGCCAAAGAAAGCATAATCGAATTAGATATCTATGTCGATGAAATCGAACCTGAAGATGATTGTAACTTTATTACTCTGGGAGCATTGTTTATTCCATGCAACAAGAAAGATAATCTATTGGTTCAATTGTTGAATATCAGATGCCAGAATGAAGGAAATAAGCATTGGAACACCTCGTATGAAGATTGCCCCAATAAAGCGAATTGCAGAAGAGACTGGCACGATATGAACAACTGCGAAATTCATTTTTCAGATATTCGAGATGGCAGAGTCAATCGTTCTTTGATAAACATCTCTAAATCATGGTTGAATACTTTTTGTAAAGGCAAAGAGATATTTATTAATGTTCTTTGTGTCGATTTAAATAAACTGGATAAATCTTTTTTTGGTAATGACACAACGAATGTAAATATATACAACAAATTTTTTAGAACACTTATCAATTATGGAATAAAATCCTTCTTTTCAATCTATACACGTGTGCAAATTAGGGATATATATTATGATGAGAAAAATGAGTTAGAAAGGCATTACTTCTTTAATACTAAAAATCTGGACAAAATATCATATGAGTCTTCTGAAAAAATCACTTTTAGCAATCGGATACTGTTTATTAACTCGGACCATAGAGTAAAAGGCACATCTCCAAACAATGCTCAATTTATTCAATTTATCGATTTAATCATAGGGAGCATAAGGCACAATATTTTTATGACTTCGCAATCTCAGAAAAAATCAGAAGTAGCACGAAACATAAGGTCGCAACTAAACAAATTAAGAGCGAATTACTACGATTCAAAAATCCTCAGAATCAGTTTCTTTCCAAAAAATAAAATTAAACAGATGACTGATTTGAACAATGAAAAAACGTACTATCGAAATGATGCGTATTATTATCTGGATGCATTTCGTTTTGTGATGCCAGAGCAAAACAATACCTTGGAGGCATATCTACGATGAACCTCAAACCATATCCCTCTTACAAGGACTCCGGCGTGGAGTGGATCGGGGAGATACCGGAAGGATGGGAAGTACATAAGTTAAAATTCATTTCAAATATTGTACTTGGAAAAATGTTAAAAAATGAAGATGATGGAGGTAATTTTTTAAAACCTTACCTTAGGGCTCAGAACATTTTATGGGAACAAGTCGACTCAACCGATATTAATGAAATGTGGTTTTCATTAGGAGAGATAATCAGTTTTAAATTACAAAAGAATGACCTTCTTGTTTCAGAAGGAGGAGAAGTTGGAAGAACTGCAATTTGGAATGATGAATTGGATGAGTGCTATATTCAAAATTCTGTTCATAAAGTTACTATTAATTCATCATTGATTTCAAGATATTATCTGTATCTATTTGAGGCATACGGAAAAAATGGCTTATTCAATTCTATTGTTAATAGAGTAAGTATTGCACATCTTACAAGAGAAAAATTGAAAGAAATTCGATGTATTTCTCCTCCCCCTCCAGACCAATCCGCCATCGCATCCTTCCTCGACCGCAAGACAGCCCGAATAGATAATGAAATCGGGCTTGTGGAGAGGAAGATCTGGCTTATAGAGGAATACCGGAAATCGCTTATTCATCATGTTGTTACTGGTAAGGTAGATGTAAGAGGGGTTGAAGCGTAATGACAACCGACACTTCCGAGAAAGCATTCCAGAACGACATAATCTCCCATCTGACCTCCACTGGCTATGTGAGAAGAACGACCGAGAATTACAACAAGTCAGGCTGTCTGGACCCGGAACTGACCCTGAAGTTTGTTAAGGAAACGCAAAGCAAGGAATGGCAAAAATTCGTGAGGATGTACAAGGACCAGGCAGACGAGAAATTCCTGGTTCGATTAGTCAAGGAGATCGACCGGAAGGGCACTATCCACGTTCTCAGGAACGGGTTCAAGGATGTGGGCTGCGATTTCGCCCTGTTCTATCCCAAACCCAACAACAACAAGAATCCGGACCTGTTCGAGAAATTCGAGAAGAACATCTTCTCGGTTATAGATGAATTAGAATACGAGGAACGGGAAAAAGGCAACCGTTTAGACCTCGTTATTTTCATTAATGGTCTTCCAATCCTTACCATAGAGTTGAAGGATACGTTCTCCCAGGGCGTGGAAAAGGCAATCGAGCAGTATAAGAAGGACAGGAACCCAGGAGAACCGATATTCAACAGATGTCTTGTCCATTTTGCCATGAGCGATGAAAAGATATACATGGCCACACGCTTAGAAAAAGAAAAAACGAAATTCCTTCCATTCAACAAAGGATTGGAAAATCCCGAGCCAACGAACGAAGGCGACTACAAAACTTCATATGTGCATCAGGACATCCTTCAAATTAACCAGCTTTCGAAGCTTGTTTCAAACTTCATTTTCATGGAGAAAGACCCCGATGCGAAATCCGAACACCCGATTTTTCCGAGGTTCCATCAACTCGACTGTGTCAATTCCCTTCTCAAGGACTGCCAACCGGGGACGAACTTCCTGATACAGCACAGTGCCGGTTCCGGTAAGACCAAAACGATAGCCTGGCTCTCGCATGGACTGATAAACCGCTTCGATGCACACGATGAACGGTTGTATAATGTCGTAATAGTCGTATCGGACAGACGGGTTATAGACAAACAACTACAGGACCAAATAAAAGGAATCGAGAAGGTCAAGGGTATAGTCGATGTGATCGAAAAGGACTCCGATCAGCTTCTACGAGCAATGGTGTCCGGTAGCAACATCATCGTTACGACAATTCAGAAATTTCCGTTCATTCTCGAGGGAATGGGGGAATTCCCCCAAAGGAAATACGCAGTAATTATCGATGAAGCTCATTCGTCCCAATCCGGTTCAATGGCAAAGAAACTAAAGCAAGTTCTGGCCACAAGCAGCCTTGAAGAAGCAGAAGCGCTGGATAGTGAAGGGATGGATGAGATTGACGAGGAGATATTGAGAGAAATCGAAGCCTCAAAAAAACTGCCGAATGTGAGCTTCTTCGCCTTCACTGCCACCCCAAAGAACAAGACGCTGGAGATGTTCGGAATAATAGACCAGCACGGCCAGTACCATCCTTACCACCTGTATTCAATGAAACAGGCCATCGAGGAGGGCTTTATTCTGGATGTACTAAAGCATTACCTACCTTATGAAACATATTTCAAACTGATTAAAAAGATCGAGGATGACCCCGAATATGACGAATCCAAGGCGAAAAAACTCCTCAGAAATTTCGTGGAAAAGCATCCCGTAGCTATTGGAAGAAAGACGGAAATAATGTTAGACCATTTCATGAACTCGACCATTCACAAGATTAGAGATACGGCAAAGGCGATGGTTGTCACAAGGTCAAGACTTCACGCTGTGCTGTACAAAAAGGCATTCGACAAGTATATCAGAGAAGAAGGTTACAAGATTAAAACGCTGGTTGCATTTACCGGTACAGTAATTCACGATGAGCAAGAATACACTGAAAGCAAGATGAACGATCTGCCGCCGAGAAAAACAATCACGAATGCCTTTAACGAGGATGAATACAAGATACTGATTGTCGCCAATAAATTCCAGACTGGGTTTGACCAGCCGTTGTTGCACACCATGTATATTGACAAGAGATTGAACGGAGTCGCAGCGGTCCAGACACTCAGCAGAGCCAATCGAATTTATCCGAACAAGAATGATACCCTTGTTCTTGATTTCGCAAATCCGACCGACGTAATTGAAAAGGCGTTTAAACCTTACTATGAATCCACCTTCTTGAGCGAAGGAACCGATCCGCATAAACTCTATGAATTGATGGACAAACTCCTGGATTTCCAGATATTCGAAGAAAACGATATAGATATTTTTGTCAAGAATTACAAGAAAGATGTGCCCCAATCAAAATTGCACAGCATTTTGAGCCCCATTGTGAACGAGTTTAAAGCAAAGAAAAAGGAGGACCAGATCGAATTCAAGAAGACGCTCCGCAGATATCAAAACATTTACTCGTTCCTATCCCAGCTTATTCCGTTTTCCGATATTCGGCTTGAAAAGATGTCCATCTTCAATAAATTCCTGATGAAGAAACTTCCGACGATAAACAATCCACTACCTTTCAATGTCCTTCAAGATGTTGATATGGATTCTTACAAGATTGTCAAGAAAGGAAAAAAGGAGATTATCCTCAATCCCGATGGCGAGTTGAAGCCAATATCGGACACTGCTGGTGTCTATAAACCAGAAACATACGAGAAGTTATCAAAGATCGTTCAGGAACTGAATGACGCTTTCGGTACGGATTTTACAGATGATGATAAGGTGTTCCTGGGAAGACTCAAGGACAATTTGATGAACAATCCGGATCTTATCGATAAAATCGAGCACAATTCCAGACAGAATGTTCTTGCGATTTTCGATAATTATTTCGATGAGGAAATCACGAAACTATTGAATGGGAATATGAATTTCTACAAGAAGATGGTGGATAACGATAAATTGAGAACAAGAGTGAAAAGCAATTTATTCGACCTGATTTATTATGAATATAAGAAAAAGCGGAATCAGAACAAAAAAGAAACAGATGCACAAGAGAAAGAACCTAATGGTAGGGACTCATAATATGCCCCGTTCAATATCCGCCGAAGTCAACCCTGCAGTCTTCAAATGGCTCAGGGAAAGCTCTGGCTGGTTTGTTGAAGATGTCAGCAAGAGGCTGAAGACCAGCGTCGAGGTAGTGGAGGGGTTCAACAATGGGAACTGATGAAAAATCGCTGGTGGTCTTTCAGGACAGGAAAATAAGAAGAACCTGGTTCAACGATGAGTGGTGGTTTTCGGTAGTGGATGTTGTTGAAGCATTGACAGAAAGTCACAGAGCAAGAAAATACTGGGCAGACCTGAAAACCAAGCTTACAGATGAGGGATTTGAAGTGTCCGAAAAAATCGGACAGTTGAAACTTCCAGCGGAAGATGGCAAGTTAAGGCTTACCGATTGCGCCAATACAAAAAATATGTTCAGAATTATCCAGTCAATTCCATCTCCCCGAGCAGAACCTTTCAAGCAGTGGCTGGCACAGGTTGGCTATGAACGGGTCGAGGAGATACAGAACCCTGAACTGGCCCAAGCGCGCATGAAGGAGATATACAGGGCGAAAGGATATTCCGATGACTGGGTCGAGAAGAGGGTCAGGGGAATAGCGGTAAGAGATGAATTGACCGATGAGTGGAAGAAGAGAGAAGTAACAACAGAGCGGGAATATGCCATATTGACCGCTGAAATCTCGAAAGCCACGTTTGGAATGACGCCCAGCGAATATAAGGAATTAAAAGGGTTGAAGAAAGAGAACCTCAGAGACCACATGAACGACCTGGAGCTTATCTTTACGATGCTTGGAGAAGCGTCCACAACCAGAATCGCAAGAAACAAGGATGCAAAAGGCTTCGTAGAAAACAGAAAAGCCGCAACAGAAGGCGGAAACGTCGCCGGAGTTGCACGAAAAGAGCTGGAAAATAGAAGCCGTCAACTCGTAACCACTTCTGAAAATTATTTGGACATTCCAGAGAAAGAAAAGAAAAGGAGACTAAAAAAAGATGAATAACCAAATCCTCTCCATCACAAAAGAATCCGATTACTTATCCAATGCAGGCAAGCAGCCAAAAGTCAAGAGAATAGAAGAAGAGATCGACTTGTTATAGCAAATCATGTTAATTTTTGAACTTTTTTCTTTACGCATTGGAATTGAGCCATCCATCTCCCATTTTCATGCCAAAGCTGAGGGGTCTATTTGTTCCATTATTTTCCTGATATGCTATCAGATGCGCTTTCGGTTTCGCCCCAGGTAGGCCAACACGCAGCTATCTGATGTTCCCCGAATGGGAATTTGGGTGATGCGACCGAAGGGAGTGAAGCCGGATAGCCGCGAGACGTTATGCGAAGCTTAATTAGTCTCCCCGTATTTTCAGAGCGCATGCTTCATCAAAAGGAGGAGATACTCAAGAGGGTCAAGCAGGAGAACGTCCGCTTCGTGCAGTTCGCATTCATGGACATCCTCGGCATCCCGAAGATGGTCTCCGTGCCGTCGACGAAGCTCGAGCACGCGCTCGCGGAGGGGGTCGTGTTCGACGGCTCTTCGATAGTGGGCTACGCCACGATCGAGGAGAGCGACATGCGCATGCACCCGGTCCTGGACACGTTCAACATCTTGCCGTGGGAGGCGTACGAGCGCAAGACCGCGCGCTTCATCTGCAACATCCACGATTCTACGGGCAAGAGGTTCGAGGGGGACCCGCGCCTCGTGCTCGAGAGGCTCGTGAAGAGGGCCGCGGAGCAGGACATGCGCTTCTACACCGGCCCGGAGTACGAGTTCTTCCTGTTCAAGATGGAGAGGGACTGCGCCCCCACGACGATCCCCAACGACGGCGGCGGGTACTTCGACCTGATGCCCCTGGACAGCGGCGAGCTCGTGCGCAAGGACGTGGTCAACTACCTCATCAACGTCGGCATCGACGCCGAGGCGAGCCATCACGAGGTGGCCCCGGGCCAGCACGAGATAGACCTGCATTATTCCGACGCCATGAACTCCGCCGACCGCGTCTTCATGCTCAAGGACGCCATCAAGACCGCCGCCAGGCACCACGACCTGCACGCCACGTTCATGCCCAAGCCAGCGTACGGCCGGGCGGGGAGCGGCATGCACGTCCACCAGTCACTGTTCAACGAGAAGGGGGAGAATATCTTCCACAAGCCCGACGGCAAGTTCGAGCTCAGCAGGACCGCGTACCAGTACCTGGCCGGGCTGCTGAAGTACTCGAAGGAGATGTGCGCCATCCTCGCCTCGTGGGTGAACTCGTACAAGCGCCTTGTCCCGGGTTATGAAGCCCCTGTCTACATCTCGTGGGCGAACAGGAACCGAAGCGCGCTCATCCGCGTCCCTGCTGGCCGTGGCGTGAGCACGAGGCTCGAGATGCGCAACCCCGACTCCGCCGGCAATCCCTACCTCCAGTTCGCCGTCATGCTCGGCGCCGGCCTGAAGGGCATCGAGGACAGGCTCGAGGCCCCCGAGCCGGTCGAGCGGGACATCTACCACATCCCCGACAAGGAACGGGAGAAGCTCGGCATCGAGGGGCTCCCTACCAGCCTGGGGCACGCGCTCGCCTGCCTCGAGGAGAGCAAGGTCATGCAGGACGTGCTGGGCAAGCACATCTTCCAGCACTTCCTGTACGTCAAGAACAAGGAGTGGGACGACTACCGGGCGCAGGTCACGCCGTGGGAAATAGAGCGCATGATAAACCTGTGAAGGACTGTATGAAGGTATTCGACAAGCCCGGCCCGCAGAACACCGCCGAGGCAGTGAAGCTGGCCGCGCAGAGGGCCAGGGAGCTGGGCATCAAGGAGCTCGTGGTCGCCAGCAACACCGGGCGCGTGGCGCGGGCGGCGCTCGACGCCTTCAAGGGCGGGAAGGTCATCGTCGTCACCCGCCACTCGGGCTTCTCGGAGCCGTGGAAGAACGAGATGCCCAACGACGTCTACCGCGACCTGATTTCCAGGGGCGCATTCGTCCACACGGGCACGCACGTCCTGAGCGGCATAGAGCGCTCGTTCAACAGCCAGTTCAAGGGCGTCTACCCGACGCAGATAGTGGCCGAGACCCTGCGCCTCTTCGGCCAGGGGACGAAGGTGTGCGTCGAGGTCGCGATCATAGCCTCGGACGGGGGCCTGCTGAGCGGCTCGATGATGGTGGCGGTCGGCGGCACGGGGGAGGGCGCGGACACGGCGCTGGTCCTCACGCCGTCGACGTCGAACAGGTTCCTGGAACTGAGGATACACGAGATAATCTGCAAGCCGGAGTGAGCCCCTTCTGTCGAAAAGCCATTATATCCGCTCGCGCTAGCCCGCCCGATGCTCGAGACCGCCGCGCTGCTCGTCCTCCTTCTCTACAGCTTCGGCTACGGCCTCAGGAAAGGAGCGAGCGTCTGCGTGGCGCTATGCCTCCCTTCAATCTTCCCGACGCTGGTGCGCGAGGGCGGGTGGCTCAAGGGCCTGAAGGTCGCGCTCGCCTTCAACGCGCCGCGCATCCTCGCGCTCACGGCCCTCGGAGTCGCTATAGGCGCGTCGGGCTATGTCGCCAGGGGCGCCCTCCAGCAAGTCGTCGCGTGGGCGCCGATATGGTCGATAGGTTATGCAGCAGCGGGCTCGATGATGCTCGGCTACGGCCTCTACACATTCGCGAAAGCCACGGAGCGGTTCGAGGACATCGAGGAAGGAAAGGGGGCGGAGTGCGCGGAGACGAAGCACCCGTTCCTATCGCGCCTGAAAATGGCATCACCGACGACAAAGTCCGGCCTCGTCCTCTGGGGCGCGATCGTGAGCATCGCATGCGTCGGCGAGACGGCGCTCGCCCTCGAGGGCATCCTCATAGGCATGGTCGGCGCGGGCTCGGGCGCGGACTGGCTCGTGGCCGCGCTGCTCGGAGGCGGCGCCTTCTTCCTCTTCTCGCTCGGCGCGTCGACGCCGTCGCTCGCAATAGCCTCGCTCGGCAGCGCGCTGGCCGAGAGAGAGAAGCGCGAGCGCGTCCTTCTCCGGATAGAGCAGGCAGCGGCCATCCTAATGATGGTCTTCGGGGCGCTCTTCCTCGTCAGCGCCTTCTATTCGCTAGTATGACGCCGGCGGCGACGACGATGGCCGCGGAGAACATCGCGATAATGACGTAGGTCGTGATGGGCGCTTCCTCTGTCTCCACGAGCACGGGCTCAAGTTCGACGTCGTACCAGTCGGTGACGTTAGCGTTGTCCTCGTAGTCGTCGGCCGTTATCTTGTAGTGCATGATGTTGTGGTCAAGGCCGAGCGGCGTGACGTTGGCTATGTACTCGTTCCCCTCGAGCGTCATGTTCACCGTGTAGGTAGCCGAGCACTGGTTATCGTTGCAAGAGAAGTACGAGAGCTTGACCGACCTCACGGCGGTGTTGTCGCCGACCACGACGCCTATCCGCACGCCCTCGTCGGCGCGAGCGGTTTGCGGGGAGGAGGGCTGCGTGACGATCGGCGGCAGGACATCGTTCCGGACCACCGCGCGCGGGCTCGCCGTGGCGTAGAGCGTCGGGTCGCCAACGCCGCGCGCGGCGACCTCGAACGTTGCGCTGTCGCCGGCGCTGGTGTTGGTCCCGGCGAAGTCGAATGTCACCGTCGCCGTGCCGTTAGCGGGAATTGAGATGGCCCGCGCGGAGACGGAAGAGCTCCAGTTGGCCACTGGGGTGGGGTTAAGTGCGACGTCCACTGCAGCGTTCTTGAAGTTCCGCAGGGTCAGCTGAATGGAGGCTGTGCCGTTGGGGAGGACCGGCGTGGGCTCGACCTTCGAGGCAATCTCAATGCCGTCGCTGGCCGGGGAGAGGATGACGTCCGAATAGACTATCCTATCGCCCTGCCACGCTGTCACAACGACTGCCAGGTTGCCGAGGCGCATCGACGAGTAAGGCAGGGCGTCCGTGCCGCTCCAGGAGGCCGTCCTGTTGTACCAGCCGCCGGCCGGCACCGAGATGGATTCGTTCATGGCCATGCCCAGGAATGCGCTGGGTATCGGCTCGTCGCGGACGTTGTCCCAGCGCGAGGTCCTCTCGACCATAGCCGCTTCGAGCAGGACGGGAGCGCTCGAGCTCTCGGCGCTCCCGATGCTGAGTTCGAGCCGCGCCGCGGAGCCCGCGTCCGAGATTGTGCCCGATACCGATATGTTGAGCGGCTGGAAGTTCGAGCCGTTGATTATCGAGGAGTAAGTATTCTTAACTGTTGTGGTGCCGCCGAGCTGGTCGTCCAGCCCGCCGGAGAAGACGGCCCACGGGTGCGCGCCTCCGGCGCTGAGGGACGCCTGGTACGACGCCTCCCTCCACTTGGCGAACGCCCCGGACTCCCCCGGGGCGTCGGTGACGTAGGTCATGAATCGCACGTTCCCCTTGTTCGACAGCTCGACCAGCGCGTCCTCGGAATAGAGGCAGTATGTGCACTGCTGGTCGACGAAGAGCTCGACGAGAAACTTGGAGCTGCTGGGCGCGGCGCTCGCGCCGGCCTGGGCATAGAGGGACTTAGACAGCTCTATCGCCCCGGCGAGCTTGTCCCTTGGCTGGATGCCGTAGAACGTGGCAAAGTACGGCTTCGCCACGCCGTCCTCCTTGCTTATCGTAAGGAGGACGAGCATAGGCACACCGGTCCTGGTGTCCGGCGACCCTTTCACGTCGTAGATGTCGTAGGACCTGTCCTGCTCATCGGTGGCGTGGTCGAGGTTGATGTGGACGAATTTGATGCCCGTTCCGTTATTGGCCTCCAGCTCCTTGATGGTAGGCTCCATCTCGTCGCATGCAGAGCAGACGTCGGTCCGGTAGTGCAGGAGGAGCGGCCCGCACGAGAGGCTGGCCGTGATGAAGTCGGGCTGCGGCACGTCGCCGAGGAACCTGAAGCTCGAGTCCCCCTTCGGGTCGAGGGCGAGGCATCCAAGGCACGGGATGGCGTTTATCTCGTCAGTCCTGCCGTAGCCGCCGCCGACCAGGCCGACGACAAGCAGCGACGCCGCGATGACCGTGGCGGTCGCCCACACCCCCACGCTCCTCAGGTCGGAGAGCCTGAAGCGAGGGCCGAACTTCAGGGACTTGCTCCTGCACTCCTCCACGCAACGGCCGCACTGGATGCATTCCAGCTCGGGCCTGACGCCGATGTCCTTGATGTTCATCGGGCAGTGCCTCTCGCAGAGGCCGCAGTCCGAGCACTTCTCGTCCTTCCTCGTGATGCCGGTACCGGAGACCTTGTTCCAGGGGGACAGGAACGCGCCAAGGGGGCAGAGGTACTTGCACCACCCCCTGCCCACAGCTATGATCAGCGCGAAGAAGAGGGCCATGGAGACGACCTTCACGGCGAACCACGTCGAGGGCGCCCAGTCGTCGGGGAAGAAGAGGAGCGCCGGCAGCGTGCCGGTGATCCCGCCGACGGGGCAGAAGCGCGTGTAGACCAGGTCCAGGAAGGCAACGGAGAGTATCGGTATGAAGATGAGAACGACATACTTGACGTACTTCAGCCTCGGACTCACCCCGTTCGGGGCGATCTCGCCGGCAATCTTCCTGTGCGCCTTGGTCTTGCCGAAGACGTCCTGGACGAAGCCGACCGGGCAGGCCCACCCGCAGAAGGCCCTTCCGAAGAGCACGCCCATGAGCGCCAGGAAGCCGAAAAGGTAGAGGAGGAGCATCGTCCCCTCCATGAGCCCGATGAGGCGCATGTCTACCGTCGCGTGCTCGAGTATGCCGAGCGGGCACGTGCCCACGTCGAAGGGGCAGGCGTAGCAGAAGAAGTAGGGGTAGACTATCCCGGTCGTGGCCACGCCGAAGAGCCCGGTGACGGTCAAAGCCACGAAAGCTACCTGCGCCGTCCTCCGATACGTCCTTAACCTCATCTTGGCCCCATCCTGTCCGCCTCACCTCTTGCTCGCCGCGAGCGCCAGGAGCGTGGAAATCAGGGCGGCGATGGCGATGGCGCCGACGAGGACGGCATTCGCGAACGCGTCTTCCGGGGGCAGGGCGTTGGCCCCTCCGGCCGCGGAGGAGCCGTCGAACGTCAGCGACCTGGAAGCCTGGTTGTTGGCCTCGTTCACCTCCGCGATTTCGTTCTCAGGGTCCACGCTCACGCCAAAGGTATGGTCCCCCTTCGTGGCGGTCCAGGTCGCCTGCGCGAAGGCCGCCCCTCCAACTGGGATTGTGACGCGGGCGACCCCTGCGACGATGTTGCCATCGACCGCGAAGAGCACCTGCACGCCGTCGAGGGCGGTCGAGCCCGAGTTCCTGACCAGGGCGAATATCGTGACCTTCCGCCCGGCGGCAAACCTGCCGTCCCGGGGGACGACCATGATGTCCCCCGCGGAGACGCTCAGGTCTCGGATGACGTCGATGAAGAGGGTCTTGGATGCTGCATTGTTCGTTTCGTCGGTCTCGTTCACTGCATTCTCCCTGTCTAGGACGACGATGAACGTGTGGTTGCCGTATCCCGCCTTCCAGGTGGCTTGCGCGACCGCGCTGCCGTGCGCGGGGACGTCCACCAGGACATCCGCGATGTACCAGGCAGGGTCCCCGGCAAATCCAATGGCGACGGAGGTGCCGTTCAGGTCGACAGAGCCGATGTTCTTGACGAACGCGCTCACGGTGATGATGCGACCGTTGACGAAGGCGCTGTCCGGGGAGGAAAAAGAGATGTCGCTGGCTGTTATCGCTATGTCGCGGATATTGTCGATGAACAGGTCTCTTGTGGCATTGTTGTTCGTCTCCACCGATTCCTCAGTGACGTTGTCCGGGTCGACGCTGACCTGGACGGTGTGAGCCCCTGGCAGCGCGGTCCAGCTGACGTTCGCGGTCGAGGTCTTCCCGATGCTGGCGGTGACGTTGGCCCAGGCGATGGGATGGCTGCCGCCGGCCAGCGAGAAGCTGACGGGCACGTCCGCCGCGGCAAGGATGCCAGCGTTCTTTACCCTGGCCGTGATGAAAATCTCCTTCCCTTCGAGGAAGAGCCCGGACGGTGAGAAGAACGTGATGCTGCTGGACGAGACGGTCAGATCAGGTAAGGGCGTCGCCACGACCGTGATGGTTTCGCTGGCGTTCCCCGAATTGTCGTACAGCGCTCCCCATACCGAGACGTTCAGGGCGTAGCTCCCGGGGACGGCCGGGCCAACGATGTGAATGGTGAATTCGCCAGTACCATTGGTCGTCCCGTTCGCGCCTATCGCGGCCCTAGGCACGGAGAGGTTGACGACGCCGTTCTGGACCGTCAGCCCAGTATCATAGACGGCCGTCCCGTTGATCCACAGCTCCGCGAGCGGCAGCATCGTGGTGGCGCTGAGCCCCCCCATTGCGACGTTTATCTTCGGCTGCCTGACCAGCAGCGCGGTCTGGTTCTGCTTCGGTGGCGGGTACGTGGCGTTGCTTACTGTCACCCGGACTGTGTAGGTGTTGAAGGCCGCAGGTGCCGTGAATTTCATGCTGTAGTTCCCGTTGCCCAGTGTCTTTGAGTTGTTGTATATCGTGGTGCCGAGGACGGTGACATTCACGTCGCAGAGATTGGCCGCGGAGCCGTTGTCATATCGCGCAGTGCCGTTCACCCATATGGGCTCGGAGGGGAATGTGGAGCTCTTGGAGAGGTTAACGGAGACGCTGGATATTTGCGGCAGAGCGATGACGCCGATCGCCGTGTCATTGGCGCCGGGAACGTTCCTGTTGTCGGATGAGTTAGACACGGTCGTTGATACGGTGTATTGCCCGGGACTTGCTGGCGCTGTCATAGCTATCGAGTATCCACCATCGCCGCTTGTCTTTCCGGTGAATGTCGTCCCCCCTGGGGTAAGCGTGACCGAAACGTCACAAGTTTCAGCTGGGAAAACGTAGTCGAGGGGCAATCCCTGCACCGGGTCGTAGTACGGGTCCGTATCATTGAAGAACGAGCTGCCGTTCACCCAAAATTGCGCCCCAGGGTACGTCGTTGACGCGGAAAGATTAGAAAAAACGGTGGCCCAAGGGCGCGGCCAGTAAGGGTAGAATTCAATAGTGGAGGTCGATATCGTATTACTTAGTGAGTCGGTTGCTGCAATCGAGTAATCGACCTTGTTCTCCGCCCAGTAGGTTCCGCCCGGTGCGGGAACAGGCCCACCGCCCCCGCCCCCTCTGGATTTCGTCGCAATGGCTCCCGGAAGCTGGAACGAATAGAGCGAACCTGCGACCTTGACCATTGGGGCAATTGCAGGCATGGAGCAAGCAGTTCCAGCGTAATGAGGGTCGCAGAACCCGTATGTTATATCGACTGTGACAATGGTTCCTGGCAGGCCAGTGACATCGGCGAAAACCGTGACCATGTCTCCAAGTATCGTTGGATTATAAAAGTCCGTACCGATAGGATTTCTGGGAAAGGTATATGCTTCTATTTGAGAACCTAGTGAAATGGGCGCGCCAGCATCAGTGGGCGTCAGGAAAACTATAAAACTGGTTGATAGAATCGCAACCGCGAGCACGAATGCGGACCCTCGAATCATTCTAACGACCTCTCAAGCCTATGCTCATCCGATATTAATTCCCTTTCCATCATATTAACAATGAATAAAGAAATTTGGGAAGGGGAGGGCTTGCGCCCCCCTTTTACAGTTTCTACCAAGCCTTGGTCCAGCTGGTGTCGGACGGGCAGTATATCCAGTATGCCTTGCCCATTGCCAGGGGCGTCGGGTCCGCCAGCCCGGTCGTGTAGTACGGTGGCGTGTTGACCCAGCCCTCGACAATGGTCGCCCCGGTGTCCGCTTTGAGCATGGCAACGGTGTAGGCCGAGTCGTCGCTTGGGAAGCCGACGAGGTTCCAGCCCGTCTTTATCTGTGTGACCGTGCTCGTTGCATTGCTGTACCCAGCTCCGCCGAGGCAAATCTGGCCGTCGCCGACCGTCGTCACGTATATCCAGACGCCCATCATGTTGTCGACCGCGCTGAGGTCGTTCAAGGACGCGCCCCAGCCTGTGTAGTATTGTTTCCAGAGGTTAGTCGGTGTGGCTGGGCTGTATACTTGCACACGGTCCCAGACGACGAACCCTGCGCCGCCATTGACCATGTCGGTGAGTGCGCCCGGTAGAGCTGTCGGTCCGTTGTATGGCACCGATATCAGGTTCCAGCCAGCCACCACCGTTATATTAATCCAGGGCACGTAGCTGCTGGCCGGGCCAAGCTTAGGCTCCACATACGATCCGTCACCATAGCTATCGTAGATTAGTATGACTTTGGGAGGGTCGGTGGATATGATGCGCATCTGGTCTATGTTGACAGTGGATAGTGTCGTCTGCCCGTTCGTCCTGATTGTGTCCCTCACACGGATGTAGACGGTTCCGGAGAGGGATGCCGGGAGGACATACGTGTACGTCGTGTCTGTCGTTGCTGAGACTGTCACCATGTCCGTGTATGTCGAATCATCTGTAGAATAGGCGAATGTGAAGTCGTCGTTGTCCGCGCTGGCTGGCCTGTTCGCTTCGACGGAGAACGTATAGGGATCCTCTCCACCGAAGACATCAATCGTCCACTTGTGCTCCAAGGCCGAGGTCGATTGCGTCTGCTGAAGCGTCACGTCGTCTACGTACCAGTAGTCTATATTATAGCAGTTGCCCGTTAACCAGAAGCAGAAGTACAATGTGGCGGAGCCGACATTTGCCGTCAGCGTCGTCGTCTCGAGCATCGGACCGCGGTTGCCGCTGCCGCCCGTGTAGCTCCACGGCGAGTTGGTCCACGGGCCTGCAGACGCCGTCGCTGTCTGTACGCGGAGGGTGTATCCGGCTGCGTAATCGTCTATGAACGACCTCCATTTCAGGTCCAATGATGTCATTCCTACGGTGTTTATCGGCCCGCAGTATAGCCTCCAGCCCGCGACGTTGTTTTGGTTGACGTATGTGAGCTTGGCCTCGGCCGGCGGACTGCCGCCCGCCGCCGTCGAGACCGACCGTGACCATATCGCCGGATTGGTTGCGGTACCAGACTGCCCCCATCCCGTCGGCGGGAACGTTGTCGATGTGAAATTCTCACTTACCAGGTATGCCGCAGGATTGATGAGGACTTCCTGTATGGTCTCGTACTGGTTATCGCTGATAAATGTGCGCGTGTAGTTATTGGTCACCGTGCCATAGTTCGGTTTGTCGAGCCTCGCAGGGCGGTTGTATGTCGCGGTCGGCGTGCCTGACGTCGAGCGGTACAGTATCTCGACCATCACATGCTCGCCCGAGTCGATGGTCGTTCCGCTCGGTACCGCGAAGCTCCAGTTGAAGGCATGGTCTGCCAGGTAAGAGCCAACGTCGTCAGCGGCCAGCCCCGTCTCGAATAGAAGCCTTTGCGCCGCGCCATTGTCGCCGTACACCCTTGCGAACAGGTTGCCCTGAGTCTGAGGCGTGCAGTTGTCAGCCTTGCCATACATAGAGAAGTTCCACTGCCCTGCAAGATCCATCGTGGATGACGCTGTGTAGGCGCTGGCGAAGGACTGGACGACATAGTCCCCCATGGCCGGAACCAGCAACGATGTGTAGGGTCCCCGGAGGGTCTGATTAAAACCGTCAAAGGACGTCCTCTCGCACGGTTTCATGTCAAGGTCAAGATGCCCCGCCAGGTTGGCGTTCTGCACCTGGAGGTACCAGCGCTCGTCAGCGGTGTTGTCCACCGAGAAGAACTCCCAGCTGGAGTCGCTGTTTGTCATTGTGTTCGGGTCAGTAGCGGTGACTCGGAGCTTGAGCGAGGGGCTGTCCCCGATGGAGGCGGTGTTCCAGTTGTAGGGCGGCGTGTTGGCGAGGCCGGTAACGATGTTGGTCCAAGTGCTCCCATCATTGGTCGAATAGTCCAGGGAGATCTGCACATTGGTCCCGCTTTGCGTGTCGATTGTGCTCCAGCTTACCGGCACAGTGCCGCTCAATATCTGGTTGCCCGTGCGCGGGGCCGGCGATGTCAGGGATACTGACGGCTTCTGGAAGAGCTCGGTCTTCGCCTGTTCGATCTTCTTCGTGGGTATGTCCTGGAAGAATATCGATGCGCCGATGTTGGAGTCCACCCATGCTGCGTCGTAGGTGAAGTTGTACTGTATGTCGATGTAGTCTCCGGGGTTGTTCATGCTCACGCTGGTTCCGTTCGCGGTCGGGAGCACTTGCCAGAGAACCCAATCGAAACTGGTCTCCCCGTTCGTTCCGCTGCCAAGGCGGGTGATGTTGCTCTCCCACAAATGGCAGTAGAGCCTGAGGTCGCTATACGATTGAGGGGCCACGCACTCGGCGTGTATCTTGACATAGCCGGTGTTCGCCGCTGTGTTGAGGTACCCCCACGAGCTGATGGAGATATTCGAACCTCCAGCCCTGACCTGGTCGAAGTAGGTTTCGATCGTCGCTTCGTTTGACGTCTCGGGGTAGTCTATCCCGCCTATGAACGTCTGCGGGACCCAACCGACCCCGTAGTAGCTGACCTTGTTGTGGATGTACCAGTGCGTGTCCGGGTAGGGGCTGTTGTGCATCGGGTCGTTGTCGGTAGTCGGCCACCAGACATGGAGAAAGGTCGGGGCTACGTTGGTCAGCCAACCGCCTGGATAGGTGTTCGTCGCCGCAGCCAGGTACGGGTTGTACGCTGCGCACGGCGCGCAGTTCCACTGCGTGAAGTCCTCCCACATGGCCACTTTGTTGACCTTAGTAAATGCCGTAGTCTGCGGGGGCGCGGGCTGGGAGCTCGGCGTGATGTCCGCGTTCCCGGAGTCCCTTCCGATGGCCAATATCCCGAGCCCACTCACTAGCATCATTATAGCGACCGTTGCCGCCAATACTGTATTTACCTTCATTTTCTCCGCTCCACTCTCTGCAACCGACATATCTGCTGTGCCCTATGCAGTTGCATTCCTATATTATTCATAGAAGTATGTACTATTTAATCGTTCTTGAGATAATAAAGAAAGAATAAAGAATTACTCGTCCCCTTGCGCCAGCTCCTCCGGCTCTTCCTCATGCCCTTCGTCAGGTTCGGGCTCGGCGGGCGGCTCGGCGCAGTACCTGCTCAGTGAGGGCGCATCCTCCTCGCTGAAGGACATCCTCACGGCGCCCTCTATCAGCTCGAGCCTCTGCAGGGTGTAGGGGGAGAGCCTGTACTTGCCGGCGAGGCGCTTGCAAAGGCTCAGGTACTTCATGATGTTCCCCTTGTGGACGGTCATTATCACGTCCTTACCGCACTTGCACTTCCCGGTGAGGGGGATGCGCCTGTACTTCGCCCCGCAGGCCGTGCACCTGAAGGACTGGGTGGCGAAGGCGCCCATGTTGCCTATCATGTCGGGGAGCAGGTGCTGGCTCACGACGCGGTTCGCCACGTCGTTCTCGTCGACCGCGTCGATGCGCTCCGCGAGGCGCATCTGCATCTCCGTCATCTCCTCCATGTCGTCGAGGGTCTTGTATGCCGAGACCGTCTCCCCGGCAGATATGTCGGTGGTGTCATGGGTGAAGCCGAACCCCTCGTACTGCAGGAGGCTCCCCACGCGCCGCTTGGCGTTGTCGATGCACTTCTCGACGCTCTTCGCGCTCTCCAGCCTGTCCGAGGCCTCGTACACCTCGAGAGGTATCGAGGAGTAGGCGTCGATGTTCAGCGCCTCCTTGTCTATCTCGAGCGGGTCTATCCTCGGAGATAGGATGAGCGGCGCGTCCATGTGCCCGCCGCGCTTCTCGGGCAGGTATGCCTTGGAGAAGTTGAGCAGCGCGTCCATGAGGAGCATGACGCAGTCCTCGTCCCCGTCGCAGTTCCTGCGCTTCGCGGCATGGTAGTAGGGGTGCGCGTAGCACACCGCCGCGTCCGTGTAGCCTATGAGCCTGCACAGCACGCCCACCGACGTGTGGGGCGAGAGCCCCAGCAGGAGCGTCCCGATGAGCTCCGACGGCTCCGACATTTCGTAGTACGGCTCGAGCTTGTAGAAAGACGAGAGCAGGTCGTCGACGAACTGCGTCGTGCGCACGAGGTATTCGCCCCCCGCCTTGCTTATTATCAGGTCCTGCGGCCTCAGCTCGAGCATCTGGTCGTCGGAAGTCAGGGGCCTGCCGCAGATGTCGAGCGCGTAACCGAGTTCGCGCGCCTTCGCCGCGGTGATGCCTATCTCGCGCGGCTTGAAGTGCGTGAGCGGGGCGTCCGTGAGGTCGAACCGCGACGTGCCGTCCTTGTAGATGAAGACGCCGTGGCGCGCGCGGACCATCCCCTTCTCCAGCGGCTCGACGCTCTTGTTGCGCGAGGAGAGACCCTTGACGCCCTTGACCTTCACGGCGGGGTCGGCGCCCACGCGCTTGCGCGCGGCGTCGAAGATTGCGTTGACTTGGAGCGTGTCGTCCATCATCCTGCGCAGAGACTCGGTGTGCGCCCCGCACTGCGCGCAGGAGTGCGAGAAGGTGTGCAGGTAGCATTTCCGGCAGTAGCGGTTCTCGACCTCGGCCCTCACGGGCCTCCCGCGCTTCGCGGACTCGTTCACGAGCCTCTGGGGCCCGCCCGAGCCGGCGATCGGGAAGAGCACATGGACCGGGGGCTTCATCTTCCTCTCGCTGGCCTTCTCCGGCCTGGCCATCCGCGCGCCGATCCTCGTCTTGCCGCGCGGCATGACGCGCATGCCTGCCAGGGCATTGACGAGCTTCATGGAATCTGTGACGCCCGGCGGCATTTCGACGGCGCGCGAAATTTTTCCACCCTCCGCCTTCAGCCCGAGGCAGTGTATCAAGGAAAGAGCGTACCTGTCGAGCGAGACCGAATCGCCGTCGATTCTGTGAAGCGCCCCCAGCGAGACGAGTATCTTCTTCATCCCTTCGTCCCTCGGAAGTACGAGCCTCCCTTCCGAGAGCCTCCCGTTAGCGAGGATGAAGTCGGAGAGCGCGGCCATGTCGTCCGCCCTGACGTCGTGCCAGAAGAGGTTGTACATGGGATGCAGCGGGACGCCGTATTTCCTCGAGACGGACAGCGACTCATCGAAGCCCATCGCATCCAGCGGGCCGTCGGGCGCGAAGCCCTTGGCGCACAGCTCCGCGCCGTACCTCTCGATGGAATATGCCGCGGGGACGAGCGGGTGGTTGTTCTCCAGGAACTCGCCGATGGGTATCAGTATCTCGCCGAGGTCGACGACGCGCGCCCCGTCGGTGGGGCCCCCTGCGCGCATGTACTCGTCCGCCTCGACCAGGTCGCCGCGCTCGGTGAGCACGATCGGCGGCTCGATGGTATCGCAGGGCGTCACCACGCCAGCCTTGCCCGGGCGCTCGATTTTGATTTGAGTGCCGATGGCGATGGCGCCGTTCAGCAGCTTCATCAGCGACGGGTGCACGGCAAGCCCCGCCAACCCGTTGGTGCGCGACTTGCCGTACCTGAGCCTGAAGCCGCCCTTGCGGCTCGGGTAGGAGAGCACCGGCCTGCCAGCTATCAGGTCGTGGAGGTACTTGTCCTGGGGCTTGATGCCGCTCCACTTCTCCGCCGAGCCGCGCTTGAGGCTCAGGAGGTCGTCTATGAAGCTCCAGCCGTCGATGCCGAGCCTCTTGACGTGCGCCTGTATCTTCGCGGCCTTCTGCGAAAGCCCCTCGGCTATGATGAGGCACGCGCCCCCGCGCACCCTGTTGTCCTGCACCCTCGGCAGGTTCCTGTAGCCTGCGACCTCTGCGTCCTCGGTCCCCTCGCCATCCACGCAAACGGGGCAGCCGCTCACTATCATCTCGATCTCGCGGTTCGACGGGATGTACTGCAGGTGCTGGCACTGCTTGTAGAGCGGTATCTCCTCCTTCCATCGCTCTATCTCCTCATTTGTTGGAATGTATTTGCCGATACCGAGCTCCCTGCGCACTACATCCGCCAGCAGGACGCTCATCGCCTGCCCCGTGCCGCCGGCGGAGCGAATCGGCCCGGCGAAAAACACGGAAGCGTAGGAACTGCCGTCGGCGTTCTTCCCCACTGCAGCCTTCGCGATTCCTTCAATTGGCGCGACCAATATTCCTTCCGTCAAAATCGCAAGCCCCGCGCGCACGGCCTTCTCGAGCGCGCGGTCGAGATGCCCCTTCGAGCGCTTCGCGATGCGCTTGGCGATCTCGATGGAAAGCTCTTCGCGCCCCATCTGCTGCGCGAGCTCGCGTATGTCCTCCGCGATGCCCTCTATCTCCAGCAGGTACTCGACCCTCTCGGCCATGTCGCTGGTCCTGCGGACCTCCACGAAAAGCTCGGGGTCCAGCCCCTTCGCCCGCGCCTTGCCAGCGACCGAATAGGCGGCGTCCAGCCCCTTCTCCAGGCTGCGGAAATAAGAAAGCATCGCATGAGTCGCAGCGTCGTCAGACCCCATCTAGCGCCCATCCCCTCGCACGCGGAAGTGCGGTGGGCACCATGATATCCCGCGGACTATTAAGGCTTGCGATAGACTGCCGTGTGCCCGCGCATCCCGGCCAGCTTCGCCGGCGCCTTTTGCGCCAGCTCCGCGGCCATCGAGCGCACGAGCTCCCTGTCGCGCTCGATGAACTTCACCTTGACGGCATCGCGGACATCGATCTGCTTCCTGAACTCCTGCACGATGGCGTCGGTGACTCCTGATTTTCCGACGTGCAGCGTCGCCTCGAGCGTGTTCATGTCAACGTTGTCCCGTCTCATTCTTACCACCTTTAGACTTCAGCGGCATGCGCCACACGCGCCCGCATGCCGTGCATGTCACGCAGAGCATCTTCCTCGACGTGCGCACTCGCGCCGTCCTGCCCGGCGCGAGGTAGGCGCCGCAGCCCTTGCATATGCGCATTCGTACGTCTCGGGAGAGCCGGGCGTTGTAGCGCGTGCCGATGCTCTTGGCGAGGCGCGCGTACCTGTCGGCCCTGGCGCCCTTGCCGCCGAGCGAGGCGCGCTCGGCCAGGCCCATGAGGATGCCGATGCGCTCGCGCGCTATCGTGCGGCGCTCCCTCTTGTCCCGCTCGAACCTGCGCTTCGCCATCGCCGCGCGATGCGGCCGCCCGTATTTAAAACGCGCGATTGCGCCAGGTGGTATATTATAATGCGCAGGACGTATCAAATTTAAGTACAACGAGGGCGATTCCATGCCGTGAAAGTCAATGCCCGCGAGCGCGTGCTGGTCTATCTCTCCGGCCAGCCCGACCGCAGGGGGGAGTTCGACGCCCCGCTGGAGCGCACGCAGGAAGGCATCGCGCAGGGCATAAACGCGCGGCAGAACACCGCGTCGTGCGCGCTCACCGCCCTCGGGTCCGAGGGGCTCCTGGAATGGCGCATGGCGCACATCAAGGGCCAGAGGCAGCGGTGCAGGGCTTACTACCTGACGGAAGCCGGCCACGCCGCCTCTCAATCGGCCCGGCGGGTCATGGCCGGGCTCGACGTATCGCTCGTTCGCGCCGACGGCAGACGCACTATGGTGAGGCTCGGGGGCGTCGGCTCCGTCCTCGGCACGCCCAACGACCTCGCGCTCGTGGCGTCGCTGCTCGGCGGCGACGGCAGCGTCAGGGAGAACGACGTGCGCGCCGCCTTCCGCTCGTCGGGCGCGGCGAGGGACCTGGCCGAGATGCCCGTGCAGGGCAGGATATACGGCCGCAAGGCCGAGATTAAATCAATAACATCGTGGCTGGCGAGCCCCGACGATCCGGCGCTGGTCATTACCGGGCCGTCGGGCATCGGCAAGACCGCGCTCGCGGTCGCGGCAGTGGACGCGCTCGGCAAGGAGCGCGACGCCGTCTGGGTGCGATGCGGCGAGTGCAGGAGCCCGCAGCGGCTGGCGCAGCGCCTCTCGGCCTACCTGGAGAGGCTCGGCTGCTACAGGCTCTCGCGCGCGCTGGGCGAGAGCGACCTGCAGCCCGCGAGGCTGCGCGAGGCCGTGCGCAAAGATGCTGGCGCAGTCTCGGCGCTCTTCGTCATCGACGACGCGCAGCTGCTCGAGCCGGGCTGCGCGCCGCTCGTCCTGGGCATAGCGCATGGCGCTGGCCCTTCGGGTTCAAAGCTCCTTCTGCTGACGAGGGGCATGCAGGGATGGATGGGGCCGCTCGCTGGCAGCGCGATGCCCCTCAAAGGGCTCGACTTCGAGGCCGCGTGGAACATGGTCCGGCACACGGCCGTCCCCGAGGAGCGCTTCCAGGACGTCTACCGCGCGACGCAGGGCCATCCGCTCCTGCTCTCGATCGCATCGATGGCGCTGCCGGCCGGCAGGGCCGACGCCGTCTCGGACATCGTCCAGGAGGACGAGATGGCCGTGCTGCGATTGATGGCGGTCGCGCGGAAGCCCCTGCCCAGGCGCTACCTGACCGCGCGAGGCCAGCCGCCCGACAGGGCGCTCGCGTCGCTGCGGGAGAAGGGGATGGCCATCGAGGGCGAGGGGGACCTATGGGAGGCGCACGGCGTTGTTAGGAGCATGGTCCTGACAGCGATGAAGCCCGCGCAGGTCAGGGCCGGCCATTCGGCGCTGGCCAGGCTTTATATGTCAAGCAAGCTGCCGCTCGTGGGGCTGGAGGCAGTCTACCACGCATCGTTCGCCCGGCGGCACGGGCTCGCCCTGGACATGCTCGAGGGGCTCTCGGCCAGGCTCGTGGCGGAGGGCGCCCACGGGCCGTTCTCAGATGCCGTCGACCAGGCGCGCGGGTTCGCCGGCGCCGCGCGCGGGGGGGACAGGCTGAGGTGGCTCCTGCTGAAGGCGCGGGCGCTGATGCTCTCGGGCGATTTCCCAACGTCCCTCAGGCTCTGCCGCGAGGCGATCGGCGGACTGAAGGGAGCGGCGCAATCGAGGGCGCGCGCCCTCGCGGCGCTGCTGCACGTCGAGATGGGGGAACGGGGCGAGGCTCTGGCCGAGTCAAGCAGGGCGCTGGCCGCGCTATCGAAATCGGACAGCGAATGGCACCTGGCGTCGCTCCTTGCCATGGCCGTCGCCCTCGAACAATCGAATGATGTCGCGGGATTGTCGAGGTGCGGGTCCGAAGGCCTGAGGCTCGCTGGAGGCTCAGGCGGAAGGCTCGCTGCGGAGTTCGAGATGCTCATGTCCCGCACCATGCACAGGCGCGGGAGGGGGAGGGACTCGCAGGCGCACCTTTCGGCCGCGCGTGAGTATGTATCGGGGGTGCTGCCGCCGTACGACCGCGCCCTGGCGGAGGGTTCGCTCGCGCGGACGATGCTTTTCACGGGACGCGCGGAAGAGGCCCTGCGCATCGCGATGGCCGTCATATCGGACGCGTCCAGGAATGGCTGGCTCCCCCTGAAGGGCTCGGCGCTGCTGACATGCTCGGAGGCGCACCTCGCGCTCGGCCAGAGGCGCGAGGCGGAGGTGAAGGCGCTGAGGGCGCTGCCGCTCGCGCGGAGGTTCTGCAGAAGGCCTGACATCGAAAGGGCGTCGCGAGTGTTGTCCGCCTGCGGGAAGCGGCCCTAGATTAGGCTCATGTCGACGGTCTCGATGCTTTGGACCGTCGGGAGGGCGGAGATGTCGCCTTCGATTTTGTCGATCATGCCCTCTGCGTCCTTCATGATTATCCTGATGTGCACGGCCTTGAGCCCGAAGGCGATCGGCGTCTCCTCGACGCCCGCGACCTTCCCGACCTTCGCGCCGATGGCGGAGAGGTCCTTTGTCAATTTGGCAAGGTCGACGTTTGTGTCGTTGGGCATCACTCTGAACGTGACGGCTACGTCTCCCATTGCATCACGGCCCCTTGTACCCGCACGCCTCGCACTTGTAGGCGACGCTCTGGTCGCGGCACTGCGCGCACCGGCCTATCTTGGTCTCGCCGCACTTCGGGCACGGGAACTCCGTGGAGTGCTTCATCGTCAGCCTGACGCCGCAGGAGTTGCACCTCTGTTCGTCGGTCATTGGAACCGGGCGAGGATTGGGAGCGGGGTTAAAAGCCTTTTGGGCGAAGTAAAATATATGCTGGCGAACGAAAGCCATATATAGGGTGATGCGCATATAATCGGCAATCCGAAAAGGGAGGGTATAGATGAACGCAAAAGTAGGTTTGGCAATTGGATTGTGCGCGGCGATGCTCCTCGCGGGCTTCGCCGTCCAGAGCGTCAAGGCAGCGGACGTCGAGAACCAGTGGCTCATAGAGATACCGGGCGCTCCGCCCACAGCCACGTTCATGGACGTGGCATGGTCGGACGACGGCCAGGTCGCCGTGTTCGCAGGGTATGAGGGCATGAATGCGATAACGTACCTGTACTTCCCTGAGAACAACACCTGGTACAAATCTGACAACACCCTTGTCAATCCGTCCACAGCGCTCTTCCGGACCATTGAATACCTGCCCAGCTCCTTCAATGGCCCGATGTTCCTGATGTTCGGCTCGTCCGGAAGCGCAGGCGACTTTTACAGCCTGCAGCCGCAGTTCAATAATACCATCTACTGGAGCAATAATCCCTCGTTGATAAACACTGAAATCTACGGCTCTTGCGTGGATTCCATGTGGCGCCGCGTGATAGTCGCAGGTACGAAAACGACAGTCGGAGCGTACGCCGTGGCATACAACTATACCACTGCCGCATGGACCGCTGTCAACACCAATGGAAACGCCTCTCTAAACATGATATGGTATGATGCTGCGATAATCGCGAACAACGACGTACCTGACGTTGCTCTGGTCGGTGCCAACAAGTTCAACAGCAATAACCTATACAACATCGTGAACTTTACCACCGGAATGACCTTGAACAAGAGCTCCCCCGGTCTGCAGGCTGCGCTCACGGATATCACATATGATTCTCTGAATTACAGGGCGATAATAACGACTGCAATGAGGGGTGGCGACTTAACTGGGCCGGGATTGTACGCCGTTGACAAAGCCGCAGGTTTCCAGAACCTCCATCCGGTAGGCTACAACATCAGCAGGATGGAGGACCTGTGGGGCATCGACATGACGAACGGCCGCGCCATTGCGGTTGGCAATAACACGACGAGCGGCAACGGGATAGTGTACGATGTCGTGGCATCCGGAACCAGCATCAATATGTTCCGTCAGAGCAACACATCGGCACCATTCGTCGGCAAGAACTTCACGGGAGTGGCCATAAGGCCCCAGGGAATCCCGATGGCGATGCTCTCCGGCAGCGCGTTCAAGTACTCCTACATCAACTCGAACGGAAACATAATCGTCAACACGATATACCCGCACATTAGGGAGCTTGAGATGGTTCACACGACGAACCTGGTTTCGGTCCTCAACTCCAACGTGAACGTCGACCCCGGCGACAACTCCAACTGGTACAACATATCGGTGCAGGGTTTCATGCCGGCGGCCGCGGGCGCTTCGGGCGCCCTCGATTATTTCGAGCTGTCCCTTTGGCACGATGGCGGAGCGACCGGAGCTGACAATTCAGGCTCCGTTGGCGTTGCGGGAGAGAACGTCGGATTGCACATGTGGTCCGATGGTACAACCTTCTTCATGGACTACCCGACGACAGGTGAATGGACGTTGATTGGAGCTGGAGGGGCCATCGACAGGGAGGGCGGAGGGCTGGGAACGAACTTCTCGGTCAGCTTCTTCTTCCGGCCCAACCAGCAGGTGAGGAACGGGACCGGAGACGGTGCCTGGAGCGCGGGCATCAACCCCGGCGGAGCGCCCGGAAGGTTCTGGGACAGCGACGGCGTAGAAGATCAGGGCAACCCGGCGACGGCCCTTGATGACGCGTTCAGCTGGGACATCAAGTTCGTGGTCGCCGACAACACATCCGCAGCATCTGCGAGCGCCTACGACGAATTCGGCATATCGAGGTTCGTCTTCCTCGGGAACGGCGCCTCGCTTCCCGGCGGAGGCCAGCTTGCGGGCAGCGGCGCACCTGGACAGACCGTGACCTTGGCGCCATCCGCGACCGAAGTGGTCGTCTTCAACTCGAACTGCTGGTTCGACCTGAGGGTATGGTCCACCGACCTCGCGCCAGGTGTTCCCGTGAACGGGCCTATCACCGCCGACAACCTAAACGTGCAGGGCGGGCAACTCGGTGTTCCGACCCCCATTGCGGGAGCCGGGGAGCCGAATGCGCTCTACCTTCTGGGCGGTGCTGGCGGAGGTGTTTGGGAGCCGATGCTGAACGCGGGGACACAGACGACCACGATGACTGCCACGGGCGGCGGTGCCTTCTTCGTCATGACGTGCGACATCCCGCTGGGCAAGGCCGAGGACACCTACACTGGCGTGATGACATATTCGATAACCACCAACCCGTAGGCCAAGCGCCAAAACCTTTCACAAACCCTTTCCTTTTACTAATTATATCTGCGCACTGCTATAATAATAATCCTTAGGGGCGCATAATGCTATAGGTTATTATGCGCCCCTAATTAGTGGTGGTTTTTATACTTGTTGCAACTAATTTTAATAACTATCAGGGCCATGCATGCCTACCAGTCTGATTCAGGAGGGGACGTCATATGAATGTGCCGAGGATTGGCATAGCCTTAGGGCTAGTCATAGCCCTGCTTGTTAGCGGAGCGGCTTTCCCCCCGACCGTCAAGGCGGGGGATGTGGAGAACGCATGGTTCAAGGAACTCCCTGAACCGTACTCTGGTGCGTGGGGGGAAATTTGGTTCAATGACGTCTGCTGGCGTCCCGACGGAAGGGAAGCCCTGTTCGTCGGCTGGAACTGGGCCAGTGGCAACGGATGCGCCTACCGGTACAACCCGGAGATTTTCGATGCTTCGGCATGGGCGGATGTCTCCTGCGTCGGAATGAACAACATCAACGTGACCAGCACTGCTTGGGACGAGCTCAGGAACGATCGCTACGTGATGGTGTGCATCGACGCCATGTCCACGGGCTCGTGGTATTATCTGCGGGACATCGACGCTGTCGCGCAGACGGGCATCGACCTGGACCTCAGCGGCATGTGGCTCTACGATGTCGAGATGATCGAGGGCTCCAACAACATCGTCGCCGTGGGGGAGAACCCCGGCGTCGGCGAGGCAGTGTCGTACACCTATGACTGCGCCGCCTTGGACTGGTCGCCGCTAGTGAACGGCGACGCGCACGCAGGCGCCAACTGCGTCTGGTACGGCGTGGAGGTCAACGCGTCACTGCCGCAGTTCTACTTCGCAGGGTCATGGAACAACGGAGGACTGAGGAGTGGCCTCTTCGAGTGTTGGAACGGCGGTGCGAGCACAATCTTGATCGACGATTCCTACCAAGGCGAGTTCACGGATATAAGTTATGATCACAACAACGGAAAGATGCTCATCACCGGAGCGAACAGGAGGGCATTGAGCACAACTGCAATCTACCAGGCCTCCTGGGGCGGCTCATTCTTCGACAACCTGCAGCCTGTCGGTGCGGTACGGCCTGAGGTAAGCCTGAACGGGATTGCCGTGGACCCATCGGGGCAAGCTATCGCAGTCGGGCAGAACGCATCGTCGGGGGACGCGGCCGTGTACAGCCTCTGGCGCTCGGGGGGCAACGCCTACATCGCCCTGCAGAGCAACGCGAGCATTCCCTTCACGAACCACAACCTCTCGGCCGTGGCGATAAGGCCGCAGGGAATCCAGATGGCCCTCGTCGCAGGCAGCGCGTTCAAGTACTCGTTCACGAACGCCAACAGCAACGTCGTGGTCAACACCCTCTACCCGCACATCAACTTTGTTGACATGTACTACAGGAACGACTATATGACGTCGGTCCTCAACGGCATGAACAACGTCAACCCCGGGGACGGCTCCAACTGGTACAGGCTGAACGTCAGCGGGTACTTCCCGAGCGCCGGCGGCGGGGCGCAGGGCATAGACTTCGTCGAGGTCTTCATGTGGTTCGACAATGGGTCCACTGGCGCGGACGGCTCCGGTGCCGTCGACGGCGGGCCGCAGAACCTCGGGCTGCATCTGAACTGGACCCCGGCGTTTGGATTCAACATAGTATATCCGACCAGCGGGGAGGCGATCCTGCTTGCAGGCGACTGCACGGAGAGCATGGAGGCCGGAGGGCTGCCGAATTTCAACCTGAGCTTCGCCTTCTCGCCCAACCAGCAGTTCAGGAACGCCAGCGGGGACGGTGCATGGAGCGCAGGCCTTAATCCGGGTGGTGCGCCGAACCGGTACTGGGGTGGCTTGACACCGGACGGCGTCGAAGACCAGGACTCCGTGGCCGCGCTGGACGATGCATTCAGCTGGGACATCAAGGTCGAGGTGACAAACACGACCTCGAGCTCGGCCGCGTCAGCGTACGACGAGTTCGGCGTCAACAGGTACGTCTACCTCGGAACGGGGGCGGCGCTGCCCGGGAGCGGCACCATCGCAGGGAGCGGTGCTCCAGGCGCAAACGTGACTCTGCAGCCGTCGACGTTCCAGAACGTGACCTTCAGCGCGAACTGCATCTACGACCTGAAGGTCTGGGCCGTGACCGACCTGCTGGCCAGCATCCCGGCGAATGGTGTCATCCCCGCGCTGAACCTCAGCGTCGGCGGGGGGCAGTGGTTAGCGCTCCAGGCGCTCAATGGCACAGGCGAGGCGAACTCCGTCTGGCTGATCGGCGGCAGCAGCACGCTGGCCTACGGCAATCCGGGGCCAACGGGTGTAACGAACAACACGTACAACGCCCCGGGAACCGGCAACTCCGTAGTCTGGACGTGCAGCATACCGCTCGGCAAGGCCGAGGACTCCTACTCCGGGACTCTGACGTATGCAATAGCGCCAGAGGCCTAGACATACGGAGGAACTAAAGAATGCGATTCGCGAGGCCAGAGCCAGCCCGAACCAACGGGCTTACGAGGCTCCCTGCCGGAGAGCCGGCCAGGGGAGCGATGCCAGGCATAGAGCAGTGGAAACCGGTGGTCAACCTCCTTGCTCCCACCGATTTCACGCCCGATGCCCAGGCACTGAGCCCGCACAGATGCGGGCTGGCAAACGGCCTTGATCAAGGGGTGAGAAAATGAAAAAGATGAACATGACGATAGTGATAGGAATGTGCGTGCCCATTCTCACGGCGGGGCTCGCAGTCCCGTCGGCAAGAGCCGGCCACGTGGAGAGCCAGTGGCTTGTGAGCTTGGGAGCTCCCGGCGGGGTGACCTTCAACGACGTGGCATGGTCTCCCGACGGAAGCTATGCTATCTTCGTGGGCCGGAATGTAGGCGGAGGTGTCGCCTACTGGTACTACCCGGAGAACAGCACGTGGTGGCTGATCGGCGGAGTCATAAACTCGCCGAACCTGACGGCGGTGAAGTACGCGCCCCAGAGCCTGCTCGGCCCGCACTTCTTCATAGTGGGCATCTCTACGGTCGCCGGGTACTGGTACTGGGTCAGGAGCCCCGCGGAGAACACGAACGAGGGGAGCGCGGGTCCGCTGGCGCACTTCAACGCCACGGACATCGTGTACAATCCATACAGGGGGAGTGCCTATGGCTCGATGGTAGTCGTCGGCAACAAGACTGCCGCCGGGGCATACTGTTATGCATACGACCTGGCGAACTCGTCATGGAGCATGCTGACGAACGATCTGAACAGCTCTTACAATGTCATGACGGCAGTCGCCGTAGGCGGAGGCAGCGATCCGTCGCTGATAATCGCCGGCGTCAACTCCTTCAACGGTGTGGGAGCCCATTACAGGTACAACTACTCGACGGGGCAGAACGGCTACGGCTGGGGGATGGTGAAGACCCCCAACGACATCGTGTACGACAGCGGCAACGACCGGGCGATATTCGTCTGTGGCAACAGGGCGCCAGGGGATATGGTGGCGATATATTCAGCCTCTGGGCCGCTCTTCAACGCCCTCGTCCCCATGGGCGGCAACGTATGGTGGACGGACAACCTGCAGGCCATCGATGGCAATGACGTCCGCGGGATAATTGTCGGCTACAACACATCGTCCAACCGTGGCGTGGTCTACGACATCGACAATATTGGGCTCACCCTCAAGAGCAACAACTCGGCCATGTTCGCCAACGAGAACTTCACTTCGGTGGCTATCAGACAACGGGGCATACCGATGGCCCTCATCACTGGCAGTGCATTCAAGTACAACTTCATCAACTCTGACAGCAGCATCATCGTCAACACAGTCTACCCGCATATCTGGAACATGGAGATGTACTACCAGAACGACAGCGCGTCGGTCCTGAACTCGATGGTCAACGTGAACCCCGGCGACGGCTCGAACTGGTACAGGATAAACGTCACGGGCAATTACTCGTCGGTAGCGGGGGGCGCGGACGCCATCGACAATGTCTCAGTCTATCTCTGGTGGGACGGTGGGGCGAACGGCGACTTCTCAGGCCTCGTGGACACGGGCTGGCCGAACCGCGGCCTGCACATGCAATGGACGAAGGCCGGCGGCTTCAGCATGGTCTTCCCGCTGAGCGGGGAGAGCGAATTCCTCTGGGGCACAACTCAGATTGATGTCGCGCCCGGGCCGAACTACACCTTCTCCTTCGCCTTCAGGATGAACCAGCAGGCATGGAACGCCAGCGGGGACGGCACATGGGACGCCGGCCTGAACACCCCTCCGAACAGGTGGAGGAGCGACGACGGCGTGGACGACCAAACGACGGTCGCCGCGCTTGACGACGCATGGAGCTGGGACATAAAGGCCGCGGTCACCGATACTGTGCACAGCGCATCCATCTCCGCCTTCGACGAGTTCGGCATCGCCAGGTTCGTCTATCTCGGTACTGGCGCGTCCCTGCCGGGCGGTGGCCTCCTTTCGGGGAGCGGCGCGCCCGGCCAGACGGTGACGCTCCAGCCTTCTGTGAACCAGAACGTGACCTTCAATGCCAACTGCAACTACGACCTGAGGACTTGGTCGACGGACCTCTCCGCCATCATACCGGCGAATGGGGTCATCCCCGCTGCCAATCTCAGCGTTGCCGGGGGCCAATGGGCAGGACTACAGGCACTGGGCGGAAGCGGCGAGCCGAACGCCATCTGGCTAATAGGCAGTTTGGGTCCTGGAGGCTATGGAGTGCCGGGGAGTACGGGGACGAGTAACAACACATGGAACGCTGTTGACGGCGGATTCTCAGTCTACTGGACGTGCAGCATACCGCTCGGCAAGGCCGAAGATTCGTACGTTGGGACCATAACATACTCGATAAGACCGGTGGTGTAGGAAATGAGATTGAAGGGAGCAAATGAAAAAGGAAAGGTAATGAACATGAAACACGGAAGGGCGCTTTTAGCGCTCTGCATCGGGGCGATGATGCTCGCCTTGTGTGTGCAGATAGTGAGCGAAGTAAAAGCGGCAGACGTGGAGGACGAGATGCTGACGGCGATACCGTTCGCGCCGTCGGACATGAAGTTCTACGACGTAGCATTCGCGGGGCCGTGGGCGGTGTTCGTCGGGGAGAACACGACGACCGGCCGCGGGGACATCTACTGGTACAGCTCGGACGCGACCGGTTCTGGGGCGTGGTTCCATCCGAATTTCGTCCCGGGAGTGCCGGCAGTCACCAGGTTCAAGGCGATAGTCTGGAACCAAACAGGCGGGAATGGCTTCATAGTCCTCGGGGACTGCCTCATCCCTGGCTACTGGTATTTCGCCTCGACGAACGGGAAGGTTTACGAATACACTGATGCCAGCCTGTCGATGTTCAACTGCAACGACCTGTATTTCGATACGAATAACGTGCACCTGGTCGCGCTGGGCTCCGACACCGCGCCAAATGGCGCGTACATGTACGAATACTCTACCACGAACGCGACGTGGTGGGAGCTCTACCACGGCGGAGCGCCCGATCAGCAGTTCAACGGGGCGGAATCGGTGCCGGGCGGCGAACTCTATCTAATCAGTTCCACGACCACACCGATGGGGATCTACCACAACTTCACGTACGCTTCTGGCTATCTCAATACCATAGCCAGCGTCCCGGGGCTCAATTTCACGGGGATACACTACTACATATTCGGGCCGCGGATGCTCATCACGGCTGCGAACAGGGCCTCCCGGCCAGCTCTGTGGAGCGCGACCGGCGCCAATTTCACGGTCCTGGCTCCGCTGAGCGCAGAGATACCTGACGAGACGAGCCTGACCGCCATAGACGCAGGGCATACGAACCTCACGGACACCACGGCATTGGCCGTAGGCTACAATACGACCCACGCCTGCATTTACCGCATCTGGTACGACGGGAGCAGCAAGCTCCACGTATCGTTGCAGAGCGACCAGTCCGCCATCTACGCTGGTGAGAAGTTCCGCTCCATTGCGATAAGGGGCGGCGGAGTGCCGATGGCGGTAATAGCCGGGAGCGCGTTCAAGTACTCCTACCTGAACTCGCCAGGCATCGTCGTGGTGAACACTGTCTATCCGCACATCAACTACATCGACATGTACGCTAAAAACAACAACGGGACTTCAGTGCTGAACTCCATGGCCGACGTCAACCCAGGCGACGATTCGAACTGGTACAGGCTCAATGTCAGCGGGTACTTCCCGGGCGCGGCCGGCGGCGCCGACGCCATCGACCTCGTGGACGTCTACCTCTGGCATGACAACGGGACGACGGGCGCGGACGCATCGGGAGCCGTGGATTCTGGATGGCCCAACCTGGGCGCGCACTACCGCTGGACCAAGGGCGGGGGCTTCACCACGGTCTTTCCCTTGACGGGGGAGTCGGACTGCATGGCCGTCCACAGCTCCGCCACGGTGGAGGCCGCTCCACTGCCGAATTTCAATTACAGCTTCGCGTTCAGGCTCAACCAGCAGATAAGGAACGCGAGCGGCGACGGGGTATGGAGCGCAGGCATCGCGGGCGTCCCCCCATCCAGGTACATGATCGACGACGGGTACGAGGACCAGCTGAGCAACGCCATGGCTCTGGACGACGCATACACATGGGACATCAAGGTCGTCGTCATGAACACCACATCCAACGCCACGAGCTCGGCGTTCGACGAGTTCGGCATCGCCAGGTTCGTCTATCTCGGTACTGGCGCGTCCCTGCCGGGCGGCGGCCTCCTATCGGGGAGCGGCGCCCCCGGACAGATGGTGATTCTGCAGCCCTCGGCGAACCAGAACGTGACCTTCAACGCGAACTGCAACTACGACCTGAGGATGTGGTCGACAGACCTCTTTGCGTCGATACCAGCGAACGGCGTGATACCGGCCCTGAACCTGAGCGTCCTCGGAGGGCAGTGGGCGGCCTATCAGCCGCTGAACGGCTCGAACGAGGCGAATGCAATATGGCTGATAGGCGCGAGCGTGCCTATCGCGTACGGACAACCGGGCAATACAGGGATTTCGAACAACACATGGAACGCGCCCAATGGAGGGAACGGGGTCGTAATGCGGTGCAGCGTGCCGCTCGGGAAGGCCGAGGACTCGTATTCCGGGACTGTGACGTACTCCATAACCCCCGAGACATAGGCGAATGCCCAAAACCTTTCCTCCTTTTCCTTATTATCTATTATATTAATATGATTGCCGCGCCCTAATTCCCCATCCTTTTAGGTTGGGGATGTAGGGCGAGCGGGCACCGGCCAACCGGGCTATGTTTTTAGGTGTCTATGGCAATGGCGTCTCGGCGGTGCGCGCCGCGAAGCGGCGCGCGTTGGCCCCGCCAGGAGTCAAATCATATGCAAGACCAGTGGTCATTTAGCCATGCCTATGGATGTTGCCAGTACCATGTGGTGC
>JACRNV010000065.1 GCA_016214785.1 Methanobacteriota archaeon | reverse complement strand
TCTTATGCTCTGTGCGCGTGTTATACACATATCATACACATCTCTTTCATATCTTCAAATTGTAGAGAAATGAAAAATCCAAGTCCCGCGACGCAACAGTCATTTTAAAACCCTAAAAGTCCCGTCAACGCAACAGAACCGGAGGTGCTGACTTCGATACCTGTATAGATGTTGTTCGAGAATGTGCAGTTGGTAATGGTGGCATTGCAGTTGCTGAAGAGATGAATCCCCGTGTCATCATTTCTGAAGACGGAATCGGAGATTGTCGCGTTCGAATCATAGTCCATGTCTATACCATAAAGATTGTTGGTGGCATTTAACCTGGCGGCAGATACCTTTGAATTGTAGCTCAGCAATATCCCCGTGCCTCCGACCCCGTCCCTGTTGTCCAACATGGTGACATTGAAAACCGTTAGATTCGTTCTAAATGCGGCTTCGATTCCGTCCGTGCCGTCCCTGATAGTGGTGTTGCCCACGTACATGGTCACATCGCTCGCTACCCTCAGGCCGGCATCGCCGCAGTTCACAAAGGTGCACCCCTCCACCGAAATGTTGCTCCAGTAACGCCCCCATATGCCCCGGAACCCATCGAGGAACGTTGTATTGAATATCGTCGCATTCGCATATTCTATTGTCATCCCCGCCCCGTTGTAATCGTGGAAAGTCGAATTCCCTACATAAGCTCCCTCGTAGGAATAGATATGGATGCCTCCCAATTTCGGGAGTTGAGAATGCGTCCTGCTCAACGTGGACGATTCGAACTTGATTTTTCCGTATACGAGGAACCAATAATAGTAAGTGTTGTTCGACGTGATGTTGCAGCCCTGGTTGATGTATAGCTGACCGCCCGAGGAAACATTGATCGAACAGGCGCCGCTCGCGGTCTGGTTGATGCGGAGGGTCACGTTGCTGAGGGTGAGATTGCCCGTTCCGGTGACGGTCAGGTTTCCGTTCAGGATGATCTCCTTATCCTGGGTGACATTCGCATCCGAGACGATCCAGTCGCCGTCGATGTATTCTGCGCTCGGAGACGGTGGGGAAGGAGCGGACGATGCAGGGGTGTCGTGTGTCCCGTCCGCGAAGCGGGTGGGGACGAGCGCGCGCGTTTGAACGGTAGGCACCGACCCGACGCTGACCGCTGCCCTGTCCTCGCCCGACCATCCTTTGAGCTGCACGACGAGGGGTCTGCCAGTAAGATTCATGCCGTCCAGGCCGATCTCTATCCGTCGGTCGTCGCAGGCCGCGTCCACGGACGAAATGCGCGACCACTTCCAGTCCAGGCGATTGGCGCCTGCAAACCGGAATATTTCGTTATTCCATATCTTTCCATCCTTTCCAGTGACGTTGATGGCGTAGTCCGCCCCGATCGTAGCGCTAAGAGGTCCAGAAACGATTACGCTGGGGGAGCTCTGCAGATAGGTGTCGTCCGCGATAGAGTAACCGGTCAACGGGTCATCGTCGATGTCCACGAAGATGCGCAGGGCGTCCTCGCCGTAAAGCGGCGGAAGGTGCGTGACTGGCGTATCGCCGACGCCACCGTTTCCGGTACCGTTCGGAACGATACCGTTCTTTTCAAGGATCGCTGCCCCCGCCATGAGGTCGCCGACGGCCTCGATGTAGAAGAAGGTGGCGTTTAGCTCGCCGACGGACGCGACTTTCGAGATGTCTATGGAGCTCGGCGCTGCGTCCCTCGGGTCGCTGGGTTTGGCTATTCGGCCCCAATCGCCGAACGCGCCATCGACAACGATATGGTCCGGAGAGCTGCCGACGTACGCTCTCGCGCCCTTGCCCGAGATGACCGCATGACCGCCATCCGAAACGCCGAGGCCGTCGAGAGACAGGCCGAAGGTAGTTGCGCTGGGTATTTGAGCGGACGCGAGCAGCCTGCGCTCTTTTCCCGCTTCCAGAGCCAGAGGCAGCGAAACCGGGTCCGCGCCCTCGTACAGGCGCACCTGAGAGCTGAGGTTGAAGGCGGTAACCGTGCAATCGCTGTTGGAAGTGAGAGCGAGGGAAAGGACATGGGTATTGGAGTCTGCGGCGAGCACGTCTTCCTGGACGAGGCTTTCCTGGATGACAGAGACCATCGGCTTTGACAGGGCGAGGGGGACTGGGGCCCAGTCGAAGGACCCATCGTAGCCAGCAGCGCACCACAGTATGCGGATCCCAGGTTTCTCGCCCGTCAGCAAATCCCAGGGAATCTCGACCTCGGTCCTGTTGCCGGAGCAGGCCGCCGCTACGCTTCCAGCGAGTTTAAAACCGTGCCAATCGCTATGATTGCTCCCTTTACCGAACATGAACAGTTCTCTTGTGGTGATGTCGCCACCCCAGCCCTCTAAGGAAATCCTGGCGTCGGCACCGATGCCCTTCACGAAGTAGCCTGTCGATGCGTCCCCATCGAGGTCGAGGAATGCATGGAGGGAATCCATCGTCCGGTTCGAGGGCGCGCCACCATTGAGGATTGGGCCAGCCGTCCCAACGAGCAAGAAAAGCCGCCCGTCGCCTGCTGTCGCGGCAGCGGTAGTGATGCGCAGAGGTGAACCGCTCGGAAGCAAGGGCGTGAAGGGCAGGGTCCTTACTTTATCCCAATCGCCGAAGGAGCCATCAATGCTTACGAGCTTTATAGGGGGTGGCGGGGGCAAAAGAATGAGATAAGACCCGACGAGCCCTGCTACAAGAAGGGCCACGAGAAAGGCCGCGAATCTCCTTCGTATGGTTGGTTGCATGCCAAGCTTGTTGAACCGGTGCTGACCCGCCAGGCCGTTAGTCTGTCCAAGTCCGTTCGTCAGGCCTCCGTTGGTAAAACCTGCCCTGAAGCCATTCACCTGCCCGCAGCCGTTTGTCAGACCCTTCGTTTTACCTCCTGAGGGGCTACCGAGGCCGTTTGTGCACCCGTTTCCATTGGTTAGCCCATGTCCCTTGCCATTTGTCAGGCCAGAAGGTGCGATTGAGACGTTTTTAGCAATGTCTCTGATGCAACCGTTTGTAAGGCCTCTCCGGGATCCCACTCCCTTGGCATTCTTACCTTTGGTCATATTATTCCATCACGCAACAAGTATTACATTATGTATAGGGAAATATTTGAACCTTTGGGCCGGTTATTCAAAATGGTTGATTGAGCCTTATCAGCGCTCTGGGAAATATTAAAAGGGTTAGATGGGCTTGTCGATTCTCGCGCAAAGGTTATTAACGCTCGCGCATTGCAGGTGCCGAGAGGGATAGGGATGCACGTCGTTCTGTTCTTCGCGGGGGCGCGAGCCTGAGGCTGAGCGCCAACTCCATGGCGGTGCTGGAGCGCAGGTACCTGGCCAGGGACAAGTCTGGAAAAGTCGTAGAGACGCCGGAGGGGATGCTCAGGCGCGTGGCGTCGAACATCGCGTCCGCTGAAGCCAAGTACGGCAGGACCAAGAAGGACGTCAAGGACATCGAGCGCAGGTTCTACGACATGATGGCCTCGCTCGAGTTCCTCCCCAACTCCCCAACCCTGATGAACGCCGGCAAGGAGATGCAGCAGCTCTCCGCCTGCTTCGTCCTCCCCATCGAGGACTCGATGGAGAGCATCTTCGACGCGCTCAAGAACGCCGCCCTCATCCACAAGAGCGGCGGCGGGACGGGCTTCTCGTTCTCGCGGCTGAGGCCGAAGAACGACATGGTCCACTCCACGATGGGCGTCAGCAGCGGGCCCGTCTCCTTCATGAAGGTCTTCAACACCGCCACGGAGGCCATCAAGCAGGGCGGGACGCGGCGCGGCGCGAACATGGGCATCCTGCGCATAGACCACCCGGACATCATGGACTTCGTCAAGTGCAAGGAGGACCTGAGCGCCCTCACGAACTTCAACATCTCCGTCGCGGCGACGGACAGGTTCATGCAGGCGCTGAAGCGCGGGAGGGAGTACGATCTCGTGAACCCGCGCGACGGGAAGCCTTTCAAGAAGCTCGACGCCAAAACAGTCTTTGGCGAGATTGTCGGCCAGGCGTGGAAGACCGGCGACCCGGGGATGATATTCATAGACAGGATGAACGAGTTCAATCCGACCCCGGAGGTCGGGGCGATAGAGAGCACCAACCCATGCGTGGCGGGCGATACGCTGATATACACGGGCACCGGCCTGTGCAGCGCGGAGAAGCTGTGCGCCCAGGGCGGGCCGACGCCATTGACAGCGGACGGTCGCTGCAGTTCAGGCGCCGCAACGGTGTGGGGGAGCCATGTGTTCGGGACCGGCAGGAGGCGCGTGTACAAACTGCTCACGGAAGAGGGCTATTCGCTCAGGCTGACGGCAAACCACAAGGTCATGACCGCCCGAGGCTGGGTCGCCGCAGGGGAACTCATGGCCGGCGATAGCATACACATCGTGAACAGGAAGGGCGGATTCGGCACGAAGGGCACCATCGACGAAGGAAGGATCCTCGGGTGGCTCGTCGGCGACGGGGCCATCAAGTCCGACCGGGCGGTCCTCTCGTTCTTCGGCGAGGAAAAACAGGCGCTCGCCGCCTCGTTCGCGGAAATGGTGAACAGGGCAGTGGACGGCCTGCAAAAGCTCGCCCGGGAGTACAGGGTCGGAGTAGTCGAGGTGAAGGGCCGGGACGAGGCGCGCGTCTCTTCAAAGCGCCTTCTCGATATTGCTGACGATTACGGTCTGTTGGAAAACAAATACGCAGTCTCTCACGCCATACTCGCAGCGTCCGAGGATTTCCAGCGCGGGTTCCTTCAAGCGTTGTTCACCGCTGACGGTAGCGTGCAGGGAACTAGGAAGAAGGGCTTGAGCGTGCGCCTGGCACAGAACGATTTGGCTTTGCTGGAGAAGGTGCAGCAGATGCTGCTGAACTTTGGCATCGCATCGCGGATTTATTCAAACAGGCGCATCGCTGCCACGCGTGCGCTGCCAGATGGAAAGGGAGGCTCGCGCGAATACCTTTGCGCAGCGCAGCACGAGCTCGCAGTGACGAAAGAGAACCTGATCGGCTTCCGCCTAGAGCTGGGCTTTCTGACCGGGAGGAAGAACTCACTGCTGGATGGCCATCTGAAGGGCTACGCGCGCGACCCGTACCGGGAAAATTTTACGGCGACCTTCAAGGAGCGGATCGAGGCTGGGGAAGAAGACGTCTATGACTTAACCGAGCCGCTCACGAACAGCTTCGTGGCCAACGGCATCATCGTCCATAACTGTGGCGAGCAGCCGCTGCTGCCGTTCGAATCGTGCAACCTCGGCTCCATCAACCTCTCTCTCATGGTCAAGGGCGGCAAGGTCGACTGGGAGCGCCTGAAGCGCGTGACCCAGACCGCCGTGCGCTTCCTGGACGACGTCATCGACGTCAACAACTACCCGCTGCCAGAGATTGCCTCTATGACCCAGGCCAACCGCAAGATCGGCCTGGGCATCATGGGCTGGGCGGACATGCTCATGCAGCTCGAGATTCCCTATGAGTCGAACCAGGCCTGCGAGCTGGGCGAGAGGGTGATGAAATTCATCCAGACGGAGGGCAGGAAGGCCTCCGAAACGCTGGCGCACGAGAAGGGGCCGTTCCCGAACTTCAAGCAGAGCGCTTTCAAGAAAGGCAAACCTGTCAGGAATGCGACCGTTACAACAATCGCGCCGACAGGCACAATCTCGATGATAGCCGACTGCTCCAGCGGCATCGAGCCAATCTATTCCATCTCCTACGTCAAGACGGTCATGGACGGCAAGAGGCTCGAGTACCTCCACCCTCTCTTCGAGAAGGTCTGCAAGGAGCGCGGCATCCATTCGGACGAGCTCAAGAGCGCCGTAGTCCAGGGGGGCTCCCTCAAGGACATCGCCGGCGTCCCTCCGGACGTCCGGCAGCTCTTCAAGACGGCGCATGAAATATCGCCCGAGTGGCACGTGCGCATGCAGGCGGCGTTCCAGAAATACACGGACAACGCAGTCTCGAAGACAGTGAACCTCAGAAATGAGGCGACCATCGACGACATAGCCAATGTCTATCTCCTCTCTTACGACCTTGGATGCAAGGGCGTGACCGTCTTCAGGGACGGCTGCCGGGGGGCGCAGGTGCTCGACGCCGGAACGACCGATAAAACAGCCAAGCAGGCGGGCGCCAAACAGACGCGCCTCTTCGAGCTCGATCTGGACGAGAACGGCATGCTCCGCCCGCGCTCACGCCCGGTGGTCACGCAGGGCGCGACCGTCCGCATGGAGACGGGCTGCGGCTACCTCTATGTCACGATAAACGAGGACGAGAACGGGCGCCTCTTCGAGGTCTTCGCGCGCATGGGGAAGGCCGGCGGCTGCACGGCGAGCCAAACGGAAGCCATCGGGCGCCTGGTGTCCCTTGCCCTGAGGTCGAACATCGACCCCTCCTCAGTCATAAAGCAGCTCAAGAGCATCCGTTGCCCCGAGCCGACCATAGGCAAGGACAAGATATTCTCCTGCCCCGACGCCATCGGTAAGGCGCTGGAGAAGTACCTCGAGCTGCGCGGGAAGGCGCCGGCGCACGTGCCCAAGCCGGAGAAGGTCAAGGCCGAGTGCAAAAAGTGCGGAGGCGGCCCTGTGGTGTTCATGGAGGGCTGCTACATCTGCCTCTCCTGCGGCGACTCGAAGTGCGGTTAGTCCTCAGGCTATCCCGAGCGGGACGTTCGCGAGGCCGATCTCTGCCTTCCTCTTGGCCCTGATGGGGCATATGCCGAGGCCCCAGAAGCCGATGCCTCCCTTGAAGGCGAACGCGGAGTTGGGGGTGAGGCTGACGCTGCTGATGACCACCGACCGGCTCTCCGCGTCGACATGAGCGACCGAGAGCTCGTACTCGTACGTCTGCATGCGTTTCTTCACTTCTTTCACCTCCTTTGGGCCGCGTCTCGATTATTCTGCCCGGGGAAGGCTTGGGCTCCGGGGTATATAAAGTAAGCATGGTGAACACCGGGAAAACACCAAGGGACCATGGAAAATTGATGGCTCCATATGTGCGGGATGGACCTAGCAGGTTTAGAAGCGTAATTTAACCCTAAATGGAGATGACATATGCGGGTAGGAACGGCACAATTTACGGTTTTATCCTACTCTATTGGGATGATTGGGAGAAAGCATGTGGATGGCGAATATTTATGGGACGTTAGAGATGCAGGGGGCGATGACCGGGGACACACGTGGGCGGAATCTGGCGATGCTCATGGGGGTTGGGGCGGCGGTGTTGTTCGGTGCGAGCGCTCCGCTGGCGAAACTACTACTCGGAACAATTGACCCGGTAATGCTCGCGGGGTTGCTTTACCTAGGCAGCGGGCTGGGGATGGCTCTTGCCAAAGCCGTCCAGACGGTCGCAGGGCGGAGCGGCTCCGAAGCGTCGTTGAGGAGGATGGACTTCCCATGGCTCCTGTCGGCCCTAGTGGTGGGCGGTGTAGCCGCTCCGATCATCCTCATGCTCGGGCTCGGGACAACGCCCGCCTCGACGGCAGCCTTGCTTTTGAACTTCGAGGCGGTCGGGACGGTCGTCGTTGCGCGGCTGATGTTCAGGGAAGCAGTAGGACGTTGGGTGTGGCTGGCGCTCGCCCTCGTGACCGTCGGCAGCGCCGTCCTTTCAATGGATGGAGGGGACGGGTGGGGCTTGTCGCTCGGGGCCGTTGCCATCCTGGCGGCTTGCCTCCTATGGGGACTGGACAACAACATCACGCGCAATGTGTCTGCGAGAGATCCGGTCTCCATCGTCGCAATCAAGGGGATGGGCGCCGGGCTTTTCAGCGTCGCCCTCGCTTACGCGCTGGGCAGAAATTTCCCGGTGGTGTCGACAGCTCTGGCCGCGATGCTCGTTGGGTTCGTGTGCTATGGGCTGAGTATCGCGCTCTACGTTCGAGCGCTGCGGGACATGGGCGCGGCGAGGACAGGGGCGCTCTTCGGCACCGCCCCGTTCGTAGGAGCGGCGATGAGCTTGCTCATATTCCACGACACACTGACATTAGGGTTCATAGCTTCTGTGCCGTTAATGATTGTCGGGGCGGTTATCCTTTTCAAGGAGGCGCATGCGCATACTCACGTCCATTTGTCTGAGATTCACGAGCACAGACACGCCCATGACGACGGGCATCACGATCACACGCATGAGAAATCAGTCGAAGGAGCACACTCTCATCCCCACCAGCACGAGGCTCTCGGGCATACCCACTCACATGCGCCCGACATCCACCACAGGCACGGACACGAGGAATGAGCCAGTGGGGCTTATCGCTCTTTCATCTCGTTCCTGAGGAATTCTCTCCTTTGCTTTCTGTCCATCTGTTCAAGCTCGCCCTTATGTTTCTCCCGCAGCAAATCGAGTTTACAGTTGTTGTACAGGGCGTCGTAGACTGGCGCGGCATTCTTGATGGCTTCGAAATCGTCCTTCGCAACGATTGACATCCCTGTCATTATCGAATCAAGGCCCGGAGCTTCGGGAGCGAGTTCCGGCTTGCCAGTGTCCGCGCCCCGGACAATCTTGGCCACCCCCAGCAACGCGGGGTCTGTGAGCTTGTGCTTCACTATGATTGCGTCGAAACTACATTTTTCTCCCTTGTGGCCAAGCTCGACGCCCGGCGCATCATAGGGAATCGCATTCTCTTTTTTAACAACTTCATCGATTTTCTCCACGGGCACAAACAGGAATTCAGCCCTGGGGTCGATGAAGCGCTTGACCATCCAAGGGATTGCCGTCCTGTCCACATGCACATGTTCGCGAGTTACCCATTTCATAAATTCACCACATCATACACATCAATCCAATTTAAATAATTATGGAGGATGAAATTATTTACATCTGGATGCGAATAAATGATACTTATATATTAAAATTATGGGAAATACATATTTTAGTGGTGGTTTTTAATTATAAAGAAAAGTGGGCCCAGCAGGATTTAATCCAAAAAAGGGTTAAAACCGCAACATTTTTAAGCCTGAAACGCATGTCCCTGCCCATGAGGTCGAAATCGAAATATGCGCAGATAATGCAAAATGCGGACGTGAAGCGCTGGTACAACTATAACCGGCAAGGCTCAGAGATATCCGCCGATGTTTACCTGAGGCGCATCGGGGCGT
>JACRNV010000060.1 GCA_016214785.1 Methanobacteriota archaeon | reverse complement strand
GCGATTACAATATTTTTCGAACGTCATCTAATGGCATGGGATACGCTCATGCGTATCGCTTTTTATAAGTTTCGCATGGTCACTATGATTGATTAGGTAATATTTAATCAATCCTATAGTTACTGTTACTGTATCGATAATTATATATTTTTGTTATGGACTCAAACCCAAAATGGAGTGGGCCCAGCCGGATTCGAACCGGCGAACTTCTGCGTGTCAAGCAGACGTCATTGACGGCGGCAGGGCGCTTTTCGCCTTGCCGTAACCGCTAGACCATGGGCCCGCATCCCGCGATATATGGCCTCGGTTGATAAACGTTGCGCCCCCGGCAAAGGATAAATAGACTCGCGCCCTTGAGGGGAACGATGGGAGACGCGCTCGAGTCCTGCATGCGCCTTCTCGAATTCTTCCCGCGCGAGGAGGTCGACGACTACGCGGTGAAGCAGCTCAGGCAAGCCATGGCCGACTACCTGCAGTCCAAGAGGCCGTGGCTCGCAGACGTGGCCTTCGAGATAGACGGAAGGAGATGCAGCTCGCTGCTAGAGGCGCTGGCTGAGAAGGACTGGGAAGGGCGCCTGATGCTCAGGTTCTTCTCCCCCTCGCTCGACCAGAACTGGGACTATAACCGGCCCACGTGGCTCATCCGCATCATCAAGGGCGGCATAGGCGTCATGGAGAGCTTCGACTACAATCCCTACACCCTGCAGAAGTGGGACGTCGAGGCGGGCGTCCAGCGGGACGAGATAAGGCTGCGCGCGCACTTCACGAAGTTCTTCGTCCCAGAGTCCATCAAGTCCCACACGCGCCGCGCGCAGTCGGGCGAAGAGCTCGTATACGCGAGCGGCCTCCTGACACCGGAGGAGATGTGGCGCAAGGTCAGGACCGGCTCGGCCATACCCCTGCAGGTGAGGTTCTGCGCATACACGCACACCACTCGTTACGCTTACGAGATAGACTTGCCGAGGGGGAAGCTCGTGCGCGACTTCCGTGGAGGCGTGCTGCAGGTCACTGGCAAGCACATCCGCACAGCCCAGGAATGCTACGCCTTCGACAAGCTGCTCGCGTCCATCGACTTGCCCGAGAACGTCCGGAAGGCCTTCGTCACCGTCTTCGAGCGCACCGACACCACTGTCTTCGACATCGCTCACGCGCTCGGGATGCTCGACGCCTCCGCGCGCAACACTCTCTACGCGCTGGTCTCCAGGAAGTTCGTCACGGTCAAGGGCGGCCGGCCCAGGGAGACCTACGAGGCGAACATCGACGAGATAACTAGGGCGGCTGCGGGGGCCTGAACTCCCCCTTCTCGTCGTCTTTGAGCTCGCGGTCCTCGCGCTCCCTCCGGCGGCGGGACGGATACATGAAGATGAAGAGCGCCCCGCCCATGAGCAACAGTGCAATCAGAATCGAGACGCCTATCGTCGCGAGGGGCAGGCCCTGCTTGACGTCGATGGCGTATGCAGAGCCGTCGTTGGGGTACTGCATGCTGTAGCTGTCCGCGCCATTCTCGGCGTATGTGATCTCGAAGTAGTAGCTGACATTGCCCGGGACGGCCTGCTGCGGTATCTGCCCCTTCCACGTGCCGCTGCCAGCGTCGCTCATGACCTGCGGGATGAATATCGTCTCCCCTGCCGGGCGGTAGTGGACGTAGACTGCCTGGACGACGGTGCCGTTGGGCTGCACGAAGGCTTCTATTGGTATCGGGCCGGAGGTGTCGACCGTAGCCGGCGGCGTGTGCGACAGCGCGGGGACGGCGCTGCAGCAATGCGATGAAATGAGCATTGCGGCGAGGAAGATGCCCATGAATGCCCCGCACGCCCTCATTCCTCGAATTTTATCAGGTCCCCCAGGGTCAGCGCGCTCCCCTTCGCCGCTTTGCTCTGGACGATGCCGGGCCTGCGCTTCTCGCGCAGCGTCGTGCCGAGGGCCTTCTCCAGCTTCTGAAGGAGCTTCTCGTCCGGCTCCAGCGCCCCTGTCTCGACCTTCTGGATGACGGACTTGCGCTCGTTGAGCCTGTTCCCGAGCTGCTCCTGGCTCAGGCCTAGCGCCTCGCGCTTCTTGCGTATCTTCTCTGCGTAGTCCTGCGCGAGGTCGTAGCCCTCGTCTTCGTAAATGTCCTTTTCCTGGGCCCGGCGCTCGCGCATCTCGAGGCGCTGGACGACGGCCGTCGGTGCAGCTTCGCCCTTCTCGGCCCTGGCCACGCCCTCTCCGAACTTCTCGCAGTTGGAGCATACGGAGAGCACGCTCCCCTCGACGCGGACCGGCCTCGTGCGCGGGACTTCCCGACCGCAGAGCTCGCAAATCATCTTCAGACGCTCCAGAGCAAGGCATAAATAGAGCGAGGATGATATATAGTTGACGACATGCCCGAAGGAGAAGAGACGCGGCCGGAGCCGCTCCCCGAGTCGCTCATGGAGCGCATCACCATGCTCGAGCAGAGGAACGAGCAGCTCATGGAGGAGACGCGCAGGAACGAGGGGGAGAAGCGCTACATCCAGAGCGAGCTCATCCGCCTCCAGAAGGAGGTCCAGAGGCTCAAGTTCGAGCTCGACCGGTTGAAAACGCCTCCGCTCATCATTGGCATCCTAAAGGACATACTGGCCGACGGCAGGGTGGTCGTGAAGAGCAGCACGGGCCCCGATTTCGTCGTCAACACCGCAGAATACGTGGACAAGACCGCGCTCCTCGTCGGAGCAAGGGTCGCGCTGAACAAGCAGTCCCTGGCCGTCATGAGCGTTCTGCCTCCGTCCATAGACCCGATCGTCAGCGGCGGAGAGGTCATCGAGAAGCCCGAGGCGTCTTACGAGGAGATAGGCGGCCTGGCGGACCAGATAAGGGAGATACGCGAGTCTGTCGAGGACCCGCTACTCCGGCCGGAGCTCTACAAGAAGGTCGGCATCGAGCCTCCGAAGGGCGTGCTGCTCGTAGGGCCCCCGGGAACGGGAAAGACCCTGCTGGCCAAGGCCGTGGCGCACCAGACCCATGCGACGTTCATCAGGTTCGTCGGCTCGGAGCTCGTGCAGAAGTACATCGGCGAGGGCGCCAGGCTGGTCAGGGAGCTGTTCGACCTCGCGCGCGAGAAGTCCCCGTCCATAGTCTTCATAGACGAGCTCGATGCCGTCGGGGCCAAGCGTCTCGAAGTGGCGACTTCCGGAGACAGGGAGGTCCAGCGCACGCTCATGCAGCTGCTCGCCGAGCTCGACGGCTTCAACCCACTGGGCAACATCAAGATAATCGGCGCCACCAACAGGCCCGACATTCTCGACGATGCTTTGCTGCGTCCGGGCAGGTTCGACCGGATAATCGAGATACCGCACCCGAACTACGACGCGAGGATAGAGATATTCAAGATACACACCAAAAAGATCAACATCGGCAGCGACGTGGACATCGAGAGGCTCGCGTCCAAGACCGAAGGAGCCACGGGCGCGGACGTCAAGGCCATATGCACCGAAGCGGGGATGTTCGCCATCCGCGAGAACCGCGAGCACGTCATGGAGATAGACTTCGAGAAGGCGGTCGAGAAGGTCCTGGCAGAGCACATAGCGTCGTCGAAAGAGACGGGTGCAATGTTCGCATAATAATTGCTACAAGCCCATTGCCCTTGGTGGAACGAATGCATGAGTCAACCGTCTCAATAATCTCATTACGCTAGCCTATTTTTACTGGATGATGCGTGATTGGTAGTTCAAGGTGTTGGAATGGTTTTCGCGTGATGATTGGTGTGAGGGATTTGTATCACTTTTCGTCTGGTATATCTTTCTCTATCACGAACGTGCCGATGTAGTCGCACTTCTTGCAATGGTACTTGTAGCCGGTGATGAGCGCGTTCTCGTAGTAGAGGTCGCCGCTCCCGCACTGCGGGCAGGTGAGCACGGTCCTTCTTTTCACGGCATAGCATGCGCCAGCGGCTAGTTAAAGCCTTCGGCAATATATAAGATGCGAGATGGTAGCCCTTGTCAGGGCGGGTTTATCAAGGGGGAATGCGATTTCGGTCTGATGAGGAGCGACCTTTTCGCGGAGAGGATAAAGGGGATTCAGGTTTCCGGCATAAGGAAGATGTTCGAGGCCGCCCCCCCCAGCGCCATCAACCTCGGCCTGGGGGAGCCGGACTTCGCGCCTCCGGAGAACGTCATGCACGCCCTCGCCATGGCCGTGCGCGTCAATCGGAACAAGTACGGACCGACCGCTGGCATACCGGAGCTGCGCCAGGCCGTCGCCGAGCGCCTGCGCAAGTTCAGGGAGGACGTGGAGATGAACAACGTCCTCATCAACTGCGGCGCGACGCAGGGGCTCATGGTAACATTCCAGTCGTTGATAAACCGCGGCGACGAGGTGCTGGTGCCGAACCCTGGCTTCGTCCTCTACGCCAGGGACGTGCAGATTGCGAGGGGGACGCCGGTCTATTACAGCCTCAGCGCGAAGAACGGCTTCAGGCCGGACATGGAAGAGCTCGATGACCTGGTGAGCCCGAGGACGAAGGCCATCGTCCTCAACTACCCCGGCAACCCGACTGGAGCGGTCATATCTAAACACGACGCCGGGGCGCTGGCAAGGTTCGCGGTCGACAACAACATCATTGTCATAACGGACGAGGTATACGATGAGATAGTATACGACCACGAGCACCGCTCGATGCTGGGCACCATGGACGACCTCGTCTACATCAACTCGTTCTCGAAGACGTACTCCCTCACTGGATGGCGCATAGGCTACCTGGCGACGGCGAGCGCGATACAGCCCGAGCTCTCGAAGATGCAGTACTACGACATCGCCTGCCCGCCTACGCCCATGCAATACGCCGCCCTCGAGGCGATGAAGGGCCCGCAGGACAAGGTCAAGGAGCGCAGGGAGGAGTTCAGGAAGCGCAGGGATCTGATTGTCAGGAGCTTGAACAAGATAGACGGCTTCAACTGCTTCGTGCCCCAGGGCGCGTTCTACGTCTTCCCGTCGTTCGATTTCGACATGACCTCCGAAGCGCTTGCCATGAGGATACTCGGGTCCGGCGTCATCTGCACGCCGGGCAGCGCCTTCGGGCCCGGCGGCGAGGGGCACATAAGGTTCTCCTTCGCCAACAGCCAGGAGAACATCGACAAGGCGATGGATATCGTCGGGAAGGTCGTGTCAGGGCTGAAGCGAAAGTGAGCGCCCATTGGATAGGAGAACGCCGCGTCTTTTGAGACATCCGTTGCATAGCGCCCAACTTACGACATGCCACTCCCCGCAAGTGAGAGGTTTATTATAACCCGTCGCAGATTCCGGCGCGGTGCATTCATGCCTAAAGAAGTGAGGGCCAGCCACATCCTGGTCAAGACCGAGGCGGAAGCGAAGAAGCTGGTATCGGACATCAAGAGCGGCGCGAAGTTCGAGGACCTGGCAAGGAAGCACTCGCAGTGCCCGTCCGGGAAGGAGGGCGGCGACCTCGGGTTCTTCGGCAAGAACATGATGGTCAAGCAGTTCGAGGACGCGGCTTTTAAATTGGACATCGGCCAGCTCTCCGAGCCGGTCAAGACGCAGTTCGGCTACCACATCATAAAGGTCACGGGCAAGCGCTGAAGGGAACTCCCCGGGAAGCCCTGGCCGCCCATTCCCATTGAGCAGAACCATTCTCGGCCAATCTTGCTCGAAGCCGTTCATTCGCTGAGCTGGCTCTCGAACCCCAGGAGAGCCAGCATGCCCGAGTTCTTGCCCTCGCAGTTGAGGGCGAGGGTGGCGAGGCACTTCATCTTCGGCGATAAGATGCGGAGGGCGTGCGCCGCGTCGCTCTCCAGCTTGTCCGGGAGCGCGGGCGTGCGCAGTATGGCCAGGGCGCTCACGACCTGCGCCGGATCCATCGAAAGCCACTTTGAGGACGAGAGGTTCCGGAGCATGCCGTGTATCTCTTCGTCCACCCGGGCCTCCACGGCCTCCACCTCGAGATGGCCTGCGACGCGCAGCACTTCTGTCAGGTGCGGAATATCGCCCTCGGGGACAAGGCTGGATATTTCAATGGGCAATATCGTGGCAAGCCGGGCGGCGACGCCGAGGGCCTGGACGAAGGTCATGCGCGGCGCGATTGCGGTCAGCCTGTCGTTGCGGATGAGGAGGAGCCCATCGCACTCCCTCCTGAGGGTGCGCGCCTGCTCCGACGCTTCCTGGCTCCGGCACGTGCCTTCCGTGCCGAACGGCACGATGGCCGTGCAGAGGACCGGGACGCCGCTTTCCCCGCATACGCGCCCCAGCGCGGCGGCGAGGCGCCAGCCCGTTCTCCCGCCGAGGCCGGTTATGACATTGACGAAATTCGCCCCCGATATCCCCTCCCGCAGCCTTTCCGCGTGCGGGACGTGCTGGCCTATCGCAACCCTTCGGTCCGAGGTCATTATCTTCATCGCTTCCGACGCCGGAAGGTGGAGCTTGAGGTCCGCGCGGACGCTGCCGAGCCTCGCGGAATCGGAGTTCAGGGCCATCGTGCGTATGGCGTGGTCCATGCCAGCGGAGTCTATGACGTTGCACCCCGCTCCCCCACACCCGGCGACCGTAACTTTGGCCCGCGACTTGCTCTCCGACCTGCCCAGGCGAACGACCTTCATCCGTTTCCTCGGGGCAACAATGCGCTGCGAGTGCAAATTCCTTTTCACACGGGCCTTTGAAAAAGGATATCAGGGGGGGCGGCAATCCACCCGCGATGCTCGTCCTCGACTCGACGGCCCTGCGCGCGGGCCTGAGCCTCCCGCTATCGGAGGGGCTGGCCACGACCCAATCGGCGATGGATGAGGTCCGGCTCGGCCCGGAGGCGCGGATGCTCGACTACCTCGTCGAGGCTGGCCTAAAGCTCCTTCAACCGTCTGCAGAGTCGATCCCCAGGGTGGAGAAAGCTGCGCGGGAGTGCGGCGACCTCGCGCGGCTCTCTCGAACGGACGTTGAGCTTCTGGCCCTCGCGCTGGAGACGGGCGCTACCCTGCTCACGGACGATTACTCGATGCAGAACACCGCCAACATCCTCGGAGTGAGATGGCAGGGCATGAAGCAGCGCGGCATCACCGAAGTGAGGAAGTGGAAGGCCGTGTGCAGCGGCTGCAGGCGCAGGTTCGACGAGCCCGTGGCAGAGTGCCCGGTGTGCGGCTCGGAGGTCAGGGTGGGGAGGAAGGCCGTTCGGGGCGAGAAGAGCAAATGACGGGGCTGCAAAACTATTTGATGCCTTAACCTACTATACCATCCTGTGGTTTCATGAAGGACTTGTTGGTCAGCGTTATGGACGAGGTCAAGGCTGATTATCTCGAGATGAGGTATCACGCGCGAAACATTACCAGCATCAAGGTCGCAACGGGCGCGCTCGAGCAGGCCAACTCGACCGAGTACACCGGGATTGGCATAAGGGCGCTGGTCAAAGGTGCGTGGGGGTTCAGCAGCACGAGCAAGCTCGATAGGACTCATATCCGCTTGGCTGCGGGCGACGCGATAAAAGCCGCGCGCGTAGCATCGGCAAACAAGTCCCAGAAGATAATGGGCCTGGCAGAGGCACAGATGGCGCGCGGGCGGTTCAAAGTGAATGAGAACGGGCCATTGGGCGATGTGAGCCTCGAAGAAAAGATGGGCCTTGTCGTGAACACTGAAAAAGATGTCAGAAGGCTATCTAAGGATGTGAAGAGCGCAATCTGCCACTACAGGGAGCTGCTGGACAGAAAGATCATCGTAAACACTGACGGCGCGGACGCGGATGTCCGGGAAGTCAGGCCCGAGTTTTACGTGATAGCGGTCGCTTCGGAAGGCGGCAAGATGGTCAGCATCATGGAGAGCGAGGGGGTAGCTGGCGGTTGGAAGGATTTGTTCAAGCGTCGGAGCCCGGAGGAGATCGCCGAGAAGGCCTCCAAGACCTCATCGGCGCTGTTGGGGGCAAATTTCCCCAAGGGCGCGAAAACGACGGTCATCCTCGACCCCTCAATGGTCGGGCTCATCTCCCACGAGGCGTTTGGCCACACGGTGGAGGCTGATTTCGTTCTGTCCGGGTCCGCGGCGAAGGGAAAGCTGGGGAAGAAGGTGGCCAGCGAGCTCGTGACCCTGGTCGACGAAGGCCGCCCCGACATCGGTCGCGCTCCGGCTGGGACGTTGATGGTGGACGACGAGGGGGTACTGGCCCGCCGGACCGTGATAGTAGAGAAAGGAATTTTAAAGTCGTACATGTTCGATAGGGAGACGGCCTACATCTTCGGGCTCGATCCGAGAGGGAACGCCAGGGCCTTCGAGTACAGCGACGAGCCGCTGGTGAGGATGCGCAACACATACATAGAACCGGGCGACTGGTCCCTCGACGAAATAATAGAGGACACGCGAGACGGGTACCTCTTGATCAACGGCGGCGGTGGCCAGGCAGACGCCAACGCTGAGTTCATGTTCATGGCCCAGGAGACTTACGAAGTGAGGAAGGGAGAGGTGGGAAAGCTGCTTCGGGGAGCAGCCGTGAGCGGGAACGCATTCGAAGTCCTGGGGAGCGTGGACGCAATCGGCAAGGACTTCGCGTTCAACATGGGGTCGGGATACTGCGGCAAGTGGCAACCTGCGAAGGTGGACGGTGGCGGTGGCCATCTGCGATGCAAGGCGACAATCGGTGGCCGGAAGGAGGGATGAGCTTGTCGGAACTGCTGTCGCTCTGCGAAAAAGCCGTCGGTCTGGCGCAAAAAAAAGGCGCGGACGAAGCGGAGGCTTACGGCATAGACCAGAAAGAGACGGAGGTCGCCCTCGAGAGGAACGACTTGAAGTTGTGCAAGTCCCAGCTTAGGACCGGCATCGGGCTGCGCGTGCTCAAAGCGAAGAGGCTCGGCTTCGCCTCCGTGAACTCACTGGATGTCGAGAAAATCGAGAAACTTGCGCAGTGGGCCGTCGCGCTAGCCTCGAAAGCACCGAAGGACAAATACAACGCGCTTCCAGCGCCGAAGCCCATCAGAAGGGTCGCCGACATCTACGACAAAGAGTGCGAGGCGCAGGGTTCGGACGCGATCTTCGAACAGGCGACGGAGATGCTGCGCGCGGCAAGGGGGCACGACCGGAGGGTGGTCGTTGATGGAGGGCTCCTCAACGGGACTGTGGGGGAGCGCGCCATCTTCAGCTCGCACGGCATCCAGGCATCTGAGCGCGAGAGCCTCTACAACTGCTTCCTCATAGCATTCGCAAGGGACGGCCAGGATGTCGGCAGCTTCGATCACATTTACGAGGGGGCGCACCGCCTACGCGACATCGATGGCGCGGGCATCGGCCTTCGCCTGGCTAAGAGGGTCGTGAAGTCGCTTGGCGCGAAGAGGACGCACTCCTTCAAAGGGACTGTGCTGATGGCCCCCTCAACGGTCCAAGCGGTGCTGACCTACACCATGGAATCGTCTATCGACGCGAACAATGTCCAGAAGGGGATGAGCAAGTTCGCCGGGAAGATTGGGAAACCCGTTGGCTCAGCGTTGTTGAACGTTGTAGACGACGGGACGCTACCAGGCGGGTTGGGCTCGTCCAGCTTCGACCGGGAGGGGCTCCCCCACAAGCGGCTGCCAATCATCAGCAAAGGAACACTGCGCGCCTTCATCCACAACTCCTACACGGCCACGAAGGGCGGATGCCCCAGCACTGGCCACGCCTACGGGGCTCAGAGAAATGTTCTGATGATAGGGGCGACCAACTTCATAGTCATGCCAGGAAGAAATTCCAAAAACGATCTCATCGGGGAGACAAAGAAGGGCGTGCTCGTGACCAGGTTCTCCGGCTCCTCGGAGACGGAGAGCGGGGACTTCAGCGGCGTTGTAAAAGGGGGCTTCCTCATCGAGAACGGCGAGATAACCAGGCCCCTGAAGGAAACCCTCATCGCGGGGAACTCCTTCGACCTCCTCAACAACTTGTCTGGCGTCTCTAAGGATGTGGAGAACTCTTACAACCATCGCTTACCGTACATGAGGTTCGAGGGCGTCACGGTGACGGGGGGATAGCCAGACTCTTTGAGCAGTGCCAGGAAAAGCTTTTGTCCGATTACACTTATGAGGCTTCGATGACTCGTATAATTCGCGCCCCTCGCGGCCCCAAGCTCTCGTGCAAGGGCTGGCAGCAGGAGGCGGCGCTGCGCATGCTGATGAACAACCTCGATCCCGAGGTGGCCGAGAAGCCCGACGAGCTCGTCGTCTACGGCGGCATCGGGCGCGCGGCCCGCAACTGGGACTGCTTCGAGGCCATTGTGAAATCGCTGAAGGCGCTGGAGAACGACGAGACGCTGCTCGTGCAATCCGGCAAGCCTGTCGGCATTTTCAAGACGCACTCCGACGCGCCGCGCGTGCTCATAGCCAACTCCAACCTCGTACCCAAGTGGGCTACCTGGGAGCACTTCAACGAGCTCGACCGAAAGGGGCTGATGATGTACGGGCAGATGACGGCGGGCTCTTGGATATACATCGGCAGCCAGGGCATCGTGCAGGGCACCTACGAGACCTTCGTTGAGGCCGGGCGCCAGCACTTCGGCGGCGACTGGTCGGGGAGGTGGATTCTTACTGCGGGCCTGGGAGGCATGGGGGGCGCGCAGCCCCTCGCGGCGACGATGGCGGGCGCGTCGATGCTCGCCGTCGAGTGCAGGCAGAGCAGGATAGAGATGCGACTCTCGACAAAGTATCTGGATGTCCAGGCCAAAGACCTGGACGACGCCTTGGCTCTCATCTCAAAGGCTTGCGTTGCTCGCAAGCCGCTGTCCGTTGGCTTGCTGGGCAACGCTGCGGAGATTGTGCCCGAGCTCGCCAAGCGCGGCGTGAGGCCCGACCTGGTCACAGACCAGACGAGCGCCCACGACCCGACGAACGGCTACCTGCCGCTCGGCTGGACGGTCGAGCAGTGGGACGGCAAGCGCAAGACAGACCCGCGCCTCGTCGAGAGAGAGGCGCGGAAATCCATCGCAGTCCATGTGAGGGCCATCCTGGAATACAAGAAGCTGGGCGTGCCGTGCGTCGACTACGGGAACAACATCAGGCAGGCCGCCCACGACGAGGGCGTGAAGGACGCCTTCACGTTCCCTGGCTTCGTCCCCGCTTACATCCGCCCTCTGTTTTGCAGGGGGAAGGGGCCGTTTAGATGGGCCGCGCTCTCTGGCGACCCCGAGGACATCTACAAAACCGACCGTAAGGTCAAGGAGCTGTTCCCGGATGACCGGCACCTCCGCCACTGGCTCGACATGGCCAGGGAGAGGATAAGGTTCCAGGGCCTGCCGGCGCGCATCTGCTGGCTCGGGCTCGGCGAGCGCCACCTGGCCGGGCTGGCGTTCAACCAGATGGTCGCCGACGGCGAGCTGGCCGCGCCGGTCGTGATCGGGCGCGACCACCTCGACGCCGGCTCGGTCGCCAGCCCGAACAGGGAGACCGAGTCGATGAGGGACGGTTCCGACGCCGTCTCGGACTGGCCGCTGCTGAACGCGCTCCTCAACACTGCCAGCGGGGCGTCGTGGGTGTCCATCCACCACGGCGGCGGCGTCGGCATGGGATACTCGCAGCACGCAGGTGTTGTAATAGTCTGCGACGGGACGAAAGAGGCCGCAAAGCGCATCGAGCGCGTCCTGTGGAACGACCCGGCGACGGGCGTCATGCGCCACGCCGACGCGGGCTACGAGCTTGCCATCGAGACAGCGAAGAAGAAGGGCCTGAAGCTGCCGATGGCGAAGTGAGCGCTGAAGAGCGCTCCAACGATACTCCCCCGAGTCAAGAAATTTCAACACATATCCCAGCCGCGCATGTCAGCAGTTAGAAGAAATATACCGATACCTTCGTCCCCTTCTCGAGGAACTCGGTGTTCTGGGGTATCTCTATCCAGCCGTTCGCGTTCGACATGCTCGTTATCGCGCTCGACTCCTTGAAGGCAGGGCGCGCGACGCCGTTCTCGGCGCGGACGGTGTAGAGCTGGTGCCGACCTATCGTCGACAGGATGCGCTCCGCGAGCACGGCCTCCTCTACCCTCTGCGCCTGCGGGAGATGCGCCATCGCGCGAACCGCAGGCCGGACGAGGACGTAGGCGTTCGTGAGGCAGGAGGCCGGATACCCTGGGAGGCCGAAGACGAGCGTTCCCCTGACGTTGCCAAAGAGTGTCGGCTTCCCCGGCTTCAGAGCTATGCCGTGGAAGCGAACGTTCCCAATCTCGGACAGCACGCCCGCCAGCATGTCCCTCTCTCCGACGCTGCTTCCGCCGGAGAAGAGGGCGCAATCGAAGCCGCGCGCCTCCTTCAGGCAGCCTTTCAGCCCCTCGGCCGTGTCTGGGACGATATCGAATATCTCCACCTCTGCGCCCGAAGCCTTCATCAGCGCGGCCAGCGTGTAGGAGTTGATGTCGTAGACCGCGCCCTCCCGCAACGGCTCGCCCAACCCTGATATCTCATCTCCCGTCGGGAATACTGCAACGCTCGGCTTGGCGTATACCTTGAGCTCGTTCATCCCCAGCGCCGCGGCTGCGCCAATGTGCGGGGGATCGAGGGTAGTCCCCTCACTCAGTACCTTGTCACCCTTTGCCACATCGGAGTTCGGAGCGGATACGTAAGCGCCTGGATGGGCTGGCCTGAATATCCTGATTGAGCCGTCGGCATCGTCGGTCTCCTCCACGGGAACCACGGCATCCGCGCCCTTTGGCAGCGGCGCGCCCGTCGCTATCTGGGCGCACGTGCCCTTGCCCACTGACAACCCTGGCATCTTCCCGACAGGAATCTTTCCGGTGAGACCGAGGATGCGCGGGGACATCCGGGCGGCGCCGAACGTGTCCTCTGCCCTCACCGCATAACCGTCCATGGCAGCCCTCGTGAAGCCCGGCACGTCAATGGGCGAGTGAACGGCCTCGGCAAGGACCCTCCCCAACGCATCGAAGAGCGGTACGCGCTCCGTCCTTGCGAGAGGCTTGGCGCGTTCCATGATCATATCCTTCGCCTCTTCGAAACCGATGAGGTCCCTGAAGGGCTTCATTCTGCTCATCTGCGCGCCTCCCAGAGCGCGTGCCCGACGACTTCGAGGATTATCCGGTCCATCGCGAGCGCGACTGCGCCCATGGAGCCTGGCAAGCAGAAAATAACCTTCGAGCCTGCGACCCCCGCAAAGGCGCGGCTGAGCGCCGCCCTGGCGCCTATCTCCTCTGCGCTCAGCGAGCGGAACATCTCTCCGAACCCCGGCATCTCCTTCTCCAGGATTGGCATGACCGCCTCCGGCGTGACATCACGATGGGTTATGCCCGTACCGCCTGTGAGGATGACCGCGTCTATCTTGCCGTCGCCCAATTGCCTCCGGAGTTCGGACGATATCTCTTTCACATCGTCCTTGACTATCGCGTGCCTCGCGACCGTGTAGCCTTTGGCGATAATTGCTGACTTGATTATGGAGCCGCTCTCGTCGGTATCCGGGATTCTCGTGTCGCTGACAGTGATGATGCCAAAACCGATTCCCTTGGCGACGTGCTCTTCGTGGCCCGCTCCCACCATCACAACGCCTCCTTCGATTTCCTCGTCACCCTGAGGCCGTGGATGCTCGTCGTCGGGTACTGCCCGTCGCCGTCCTTCTCGATGTACTTAACCATGTCCCAAACTGTGAGGAGGGCGATCGCCGCGCCCGTCAGCGCGTCCATCTCCACGCCTGTTGCATAGTTCGCCTTGACCTCGCATTCGCAGACAACATCCGTCCCTTCGATGAAAAAATCGACGCTTATCGAGGAAATGGGCACGTGGTGGCAGTGGGGGATGAGCTCCGGCGTCTTCTTCACGGCCAGCAGGGCCGCGCTCTCCGCGACCTTGAACGGGTCCCCCTTCCTGACCTTCCCCTCGCGGATCGCGCGCAACGTCTCCGCCCTCAGCGACAGGCGCCCCTCCGCCGCCGCCGCCCTGCGCGATGGCGCCTTCCCGGAGATGTCTACGGTCTTCATCATATCCCCTCTATATCCAATACGGTTTCCTGTTGTTAATTGCTTCGGCGAACAGCGCGAGGAGCTCTTCGTCGCCCGCGCCCCTTCTGATGGGGCCGATAGCGTCCACGAGCCCCTCGTTGTGCATGAGGCACGGCTTGAGATGGCCGTCACTGGTGACCCTCAGGCGCGTGCAGTTGGCGCAGAACCTCGTGTTGTGCATGGGCCTCACGAGTTCGACCTCGCGCTCCGCGCCTCCGTCGTTGGGAATGAAATACCTGCTGCGGCAGTGCATCTCGCGCTCGACCACCCTCGATGCGCTCTCCCCGATGGCCTTCTCGACCGCGTCGAACGTGCCGGAGATTGCCCCCTCGCCGATGGGCTGGATGACCTGCGGCACCGCGCCGAGCTTCCATGCCCCCCTCATCGTGAGGACGATGTCTTCCACCGATGCCTCGGGCAGGGCGACGATGTTGGCCTTGACGGGGAGCAGCCCTGCCCTCACAGCCTCGCGAATCCCCTCGATCACATCGTCTATCTTGTCGACTCGGGTCAATTCCGCGTACCTCGCCCGGTCGAGCGTGTCAAGGCTGACGTTCACCCTTGCCAGGCCGGCAGATTTAAGGGAATTGGCGAGCCCCGCCAGCCTCGTGCCATTGGTCGTGATGGACACCTCCTGCATTCTGGCTCTTGCCAATTGAACGATATCCAGAATGTCTTCCCTCGCCAGGGGCTCGCCGCCGGTGATCTTCACGGAAGTGATGCCGGCCTTGCTGGCAATCTCGATGATCCTTCCTATCTCGGCAGCGGTCATCTCCGAGTTCGAGCCGCGCATCCCTTCCTTGTGGCAGTACGAGCACCGCAGGTCGCAGCGCGCCGTGACCGATATGCGCATGCTCTTGACCGGCCTGCCGAACGGGTCGCGCATCAATAGACCATCTCCCCCCGGACGTACGCCCCCGTCCGCTCGTCCGTAGGGCTGTTGAAAATCCTGGATGTCTCGCCCCTCTCGACAACCGCCCCGTCGAGCATGAAGGCCGTTGTCTTGGCCAGCCTCTTCGCCTGGAAGAGGTTGTGCGTCACGAGGACGATTGTCGCGCCCTTCTCCTTCTGGTATGACACCAGGGCGTCCTCCAGCAGCTTGATGTTCTGCGGGTCGAGGTGCGCCGTGAACTCGTCCAGAATCAGGACCTCGGGGCCGTAGACCGTCGCCCTCGCGAAGGCCATCCTCTGCATCTCGCCGCCCGAGAGCGTCGCCCCCGGGTTGCCCGCGAGGCCGAGGAGCCGCACCTGCTCGAGCGCCCTGTCGACCACTTCCTTCCCGCCTTCGATGCCCCTGGCACTCAGCGGATAGGCCACGTTCTCCCTCACGGTCTCCCGAAACGCTATGGGCTTCTGCGCGATGAAGGACATCCTGCGGCGCAGGGTCAGGTTAGCGCCCTTGCCATAGCTCAATCGCTCGCCCAGAACGGCAACAGAGCCCGAATCGGGCGGCTGCAGGCCGCAGAGGATGCGCAGCAGCGTAGTCTTCCCCGCGCCGCTCGGCCCTATTATGGCGAAGAGGTCGCCACCGCCAACCTCGAGGTTTATGTCTTCTAGCACCACCCTCTTCCCGAAGGATTTAGAGACGCCCTCGGCCTTTATCGCGCTCATGCCAGCATCCCCTTGTCCTGGTACCTCTTCATGAGGTAGAAGAATACCATCCCGATGGCAAGGAGGATTGCGCCGAGCGCGAGACCGTAGCCGAAGTCCCCCTCCCTCGTCTCCAGGACGATGGCCGTCGTCAGGACCCGCGTGTGCCACTGGATGTTGCCGCCGACGAGTATGACCGCGCCGACCTCCGCCAGGGCCCTCCCGAACCCTATCATCACAGCCGAGATGATGCCCACCCGCGCCTCGTGTATCACAGTCCTCGCCGTGCGCCATCCGTCCGCGCCGAGGACGAAGGCCGTTTCCGTGTAGTCCCTCGAAGTGGTTGATACCGCCGACATGGTAAGGCCCACGACAATGGGCATCACGAGCAGCGTCTGCGCCAGTACCATCGCCGCCGGCGTGAAGAGGAGCTGCAGGCTGCCGAGCGGGCCGCTGCTGGAGAGCAGAATGTAGAGCACCAGCCCGGCGACCACAGGGGGGAAGCCGTAGAGCGTGTATGTTACGGTGCGCACGATCTCCTTCCCCCTGAACTTCCTCATGCCGAGGAAGCAGCCGAGCGGAATGGCGATGGCGGAGGCGATAAGCGTGGCCGAGCCCGAGACCAGTATCGAGAGGAAGGTCACGTCGAGCAGGTCGCTTTCCATCTCAAGGCACCCTGTCCGTGTTCGATACGAATACATGGTGGCCGCTGATAGTGTAGTTGTTAATCATCGACTGCGTCTCGGGCGACGTTACCCAGTTCGCGAAGCCTATCGCCATGTCCTGCCTGACCGCGGGATGCGCAGTGCCGTTGACGGGTATGACACCGTACTGGTTGAAGAGCGTCGTGTCTCCCTTGACCAATATCGTGAGGCCGAGCTGGGACTCGATGTTGTACCACGTCGCCTCGTCCGTCAGGGTGTAGGCGCGCTTCTCGGACGCCGTCCTGAGCGTGTCGGCCATCCCCTGGCCGAGCGACAGGTACCAGGTGGAGTTGGACTGCGCTGATATTCCCGAGTAGTTGTATCCCGCCGACTTCCAGATGTTCTGCTCGGCTGTATGCGTCCCGGACTGGTCCCCTCTGGAACAGAATGTTGCTGAAGAATCGTAAATCATGCCAAAGGCGGTCCTTGCCAGCGCGGTGCCGTTTATTCCGGCGGGGTCGGACGCGGGGCCGACTATGACGAACTGGTTGTACATGACCTTCCATCGGTACAGGCCGTATCCCTGGTTGACGAAGTCTATTTCCTTCGATGGCGAATGCGCCAGCAGCACGTCGGCGTCCCCGTTCCTGCCAAGTTCGAGAGCCTGCCCGGTCCCCACTGCGATGACCTCGACGTCGGCGTTGTATTTCGATTCGAAGTCAGAGAGTATACTGTCCAGCAGGCCGGAGTCCTGCGTGCTCGTCGTGGTGGCGAGCTTGAGGTGGATTGGCCCCTTCCTGTTTTGGACGAAGTACCAGGTCCAGAGCGCTGCCACTACCACTATGAAGGCAACGGCGATCGCGGCCATCTGAATCTTTTTCATGCTGACATCGTTATGTCTGAAAATGCATAACGATATTTAAAGATTGCTGGATTGTTTTAATAAAGGGACTTCGATACCTTCCCTGATGCAAAAGGGGGTCGTCGTCTCCGTAAACGTCAGTTCGAAGAAGGGGACGAAAAAAACGCCGGTCGGCAAGGCGGCAATGACCGGGAAAGGCTTCGCGGGGGACGCGCACTCCGGCAACTGGCACAGGCAGGTCAGCCTCCTCGGGCAGGAGACCATAGACGCCTTCAAGCCCGAGTTCGAGGCGATTGCCCCCGGCGACTTCGCCGAGAACGTCACCACGCGCGGCGTAGATTGGCGCCTGGCAAGGGTGGGTCGAAAAATCAGGGTTGGAAAGGCTCTCCTCGAGATTGCACAGATAGGGAAGGAGTGCCACAGGTCGTGCGAGATACGGAAGATTGTGGGCGATTGCGCCATGCCGAGAGAGGGCATCTTCGCAAAGGTCCTCAAGCCCGGTGAAGTCAAGGTCGGAGACATTGTGGAGGTAATTGATTGAAAAGGCTGAAACCCAACTTTAAGCTCTGGCTCGAGGCCGACGGCGAGCCCGTCATGGGCGAGGGCAGGCTCGGCCTCCTGCTCGCGGTAAGGGAGAGCGGCTCGCTCTCCGAGGGGGCGAGGCGCGTCGGCATCTCGTACCGCCACGCATACAACCTGATAAGCGCCATCGGCCGGCGATGCGGGGAGGGGGTAGTCGAAGCCTCCGTCGGCGGAGCACGGGGCGGCGGCATGCGGCTCACGCCCGCGGGCGAGAGGCTCATCGAGGATTACCTGGCCTACAGAACGAAGATGGAAAAGGCCGTCCGGGATCTCAAATGGAACCGCTCCTGACACTGTTGCCATCGCCTGCGCCAATCTTTAAGTAAATAGAGCCGGATTTCGGTGCCCCGTGGAGGGGCGAGGCGATACCATTGAAAACCGTCAAGGTCATCGTATTCCACCCGGAGCTGTGCGAGGGGGACAGGGCGTGCGAGCGCGCGTGCTCGAAGGTCCAGTACTTTCGCTCTGACGAAGGCGGCGAGAAGTCGGCCATCAGGATAACGAAGGGCAACGACGGGAAATGGGAGTGCACTGTCTGCAACCACTGCGGTCTGTGCATGGACCTCTGCCCCGTGCTCGCTCTAAAAAGGATTTCATCGGGAATTGTGACCCTCGGCAAGAGCGCGTGCGTCGGCTGCCAGGCCTGCGTGGCCTTCTGCCCGACCTCCGTAATGCGCAAGGCGCCGGGCCACATCGTCCCCTTCAAATGCATCTCCTGCGGCAAGTGCGTCGAGGCATGTCCCAAGAAGGCGCTGGCGCTCGTGGAGATGAATATCGATGACCTGCAGCGCGAGGTCTATGCGAGACACGGGAAGGTGTGCCCATGAGCGGACCCGAGGACACGATAGAGTGCGACTTCAAGCCTAGGACTCTGAAAACGGACGGCGGCTTCGAGACCGGCAACACGCGCCACGAATGGGACCTGGCCAAGCTAAGGGCCGGCCACAAAGTTTTGGCAGAGATGAAGTACGAGAAGCGCCAGGTCGCCCGCGGATACGCCGGGAGGACGCTTTACATAAACCTCTCGAAGAACGAAATCAGAGAGAAACCGGTGACGGACGAGATGAAGAGGCAATTCACCGGCGGCAAGGGCTTCGACCTGAAGCTCATCCGAGACTCCGTCAGGCCAACCACGAAGTGGAACAGCGAGGAGAACGTGCTGGCGCTCGCCGCAGGGCCTCTCTGTGGCACGACGCAGTATTCGGGAATGGGGAAGTGCCTCGCTGCCACGGTGTCGCCGCTGACAGACATAATCTGCGACTCCAACGCCGGAGGGTACTTCGCGCCGTACATGAAGTTCGCCGGCTTCGACGCCATTGAGGTGCAGGGGAAGGCCGAGGAGGACGTGGCGGTGGTCATCGACGGCAAGGAGGGCGTGGTGAGAATAGAGACCGCGCCCCTCGAAGAGGTCAACTCGCACCAGCTCGCGGAACAGCTTACATATCTCTATGCCGCGGAGGACACGGACGCCGCGCGCCAGAAGGTCGCGGTCGTTTCCGCCGGGCGAGGGTCGGAGCACTCATACTGGGGATGCCTGAACATATCGTTCTACGACCCGAGGAGGAAGGTCGCGCGCCTTAAGCAGCACGGGAGGGGCGGCCTGGGCACCGTCTTCAGGGACAAGAAGCTCAAGGCCCTGGTCGCCCGGATCGAGAAGTTCGACGGCACGACGAACGACCCGGCCGACTCGGACAAGGTCGCGGCCACGGGCTTCAAGCACCACAGGGAGATGCGCGACCTCGACAGGAGCCAGTGCAACATGCGCGTCGTGGGCACGGGCAACATAGTCGAGGTCATGGACGCCTATGATTTGCTCCCCACCGAGAACTATCGCTTCGGCTCTTCCCCGAAGGCGGCGAACCTGCACTCCAAGCACTTCTACAAGCGCTTCACGCAGGTCATCCCGGACGGCTGCTGGTACGGCTGCACGATGGCGTGCGCGAAGGTCGTCGACGGTTTCACGGTATTCACCGGGCCGTACAAGGGCCAGAAATTCTCCGTCGACGGGCCTGAGTACGAGAATTCCGCCGGCTGCGCGAACATGGGCCTATGGGACCCCGACTGGGTCATAGAGTGGAACTTCTACTGCGACAACTACGGCATCGACACAATCTCGTTCGCAACCGGCATGGCATTCTGCATGGAGATGTACGAGTACGGCATACTGAACAAGGGGCGGTGCGACGGCCTCGAGCTCGTCTGGGGGAATGGCGAGGCCGTGCTTGAGTTCTTGCACCGCATCGCTCGCGGCGACAAAGGGGAGTTCGTCCAGATCGCGTCGAAAGGCATCCGCAAGACCAAGGACTGGCTCATCTCGAAGGGGTGGGGCGACCCTAATCTGATCGAGAACTGCGGGATGGAGTGCAAGGGGCTCGAGTTCTCCGAGTACGTGTGCAAGGAGTCCCTGGCGCAGCAGGGGGGCTACGGCCTGGCGAACAAGGGGCCGCAGCACGACGAGGCCTGGCTCATATTCATGGACATGGTCAACAAGCAGATACCGACGTTCAAGGACAAGGCCGAGGCCCTGCACTACTTCCCGATGTGGCGCACGTGGTTCGGCCTGGTCGGGCTGTGCAAGCTCCCGTGGAACGACGTGACTCCCCCGAGCAATGCCAAGGCCAAGGAGCCAGCGAAGATACCCGAGCACGTGCAGAACTACGCAGACATCCTGGGAGCCACGCTTGGCAGGGACGTCAAGCCGCAGGACCTCATGGACATGAGCGAGCGCGTCTACAACTTCCAGCGCTCGATGAACGTCTGGATGGGGCGCGGCACGAGGAAGGACGACAAGATGCCGTTCAGGGCGCTCGGTCCCGTGACGGAGATGGAGTACCTCTCGCGGCGCGACAGGTACGACAAGCAGCTCGTCGAGAACGGCCTCGCTCCCAAGAAGAAGGTCGACAAGATGACTGCGCGGGAGAAGCGCACTCTCATCGAACAGCACCGCAGGGACCAGTACGAGAAGCTCACCGACTCAGTGTACCACAGGCGCGGGTGGACGCCGAACGGCATCCCCACGCCGCAGAAGATGAGGGCGCTGGGCTTCGGCGAGCACAAGGAGCTGCTCGCGATGCTCCAGAAGAAGATAGACGAGGACGAAAAGGCAGGCCTGAACAAGTGGGGCGGCAAATACGGCGCGGGTGAATCCCCGCCGAGCAAGGACGCGAAGTACTGGGAGAAGTGGTGACCCTGGGCAGGAAACCGGGCGCCTGATAATATAGAAATAGGAAATGAAGGAACAACTAACTGGGGATCGAAAAATGAATTGCAAGAATATCCCGTATCAAACAATTGACTGGACATCCATTCCACGTAGGGAATACGAAGGGGAAAACGGAACCGCATATTGGCAAACACTCCAACTTCCCGGATTGCGTATCAGGATAGTCGAATACTCCAAAGGTTACCTGGCTGACCATTGGTGCCAAAAGGGCCATATCGTGCATTGCCTGGAGGGGGAATTCACGAACGAGCAACAGAACGGTGAAAGATCCGTTTTGAGCAAGGGGATGACCTATGTCGTATCGGACGACGCGAGTTCCCATCGTTCCCGGACCGAGAACGGAGCGAAATTAATGATTATCGATGGTGATTTTTTACGAATTTCAGACAATGATTGAGCTGGCAAACAAAGGCGCTTAACCGCGCCCCTGAACACTATTTAAGCATGCATTTTGTTGGAATCCATTTAGTATTTGAAACATCAATTCCGCTTCAGATTTATCCCTAAATAGTGAACTTGGTAAAAGGTGTATACCATCAATATCTCGACGATACAAATACAAATTATTATTGTGCATCACAATTTGTTTAACATCACACCAAGCACGTTTTTCTTCTTTCGTACCAGAAATGAGTGCTCCCCACCATAAATGGTGGGGTATCCTCAAAGGTTAGTTGGCGAAGTCGTTCAGAGACCTTTGAGGAGTCCCCGAAGCTGATTCTTCCGTCGCTGGCCATGTCAATAGCGGTCTGCGGCTCTCGGTGTG
>JACRNV010000028.1:138522-196588 GCA_016214785.1 Methanobacteriota archaeon | reverse complement strand
CGAGATAGGCGTTCCCGATTCTATCTGCGATATGATGGCAATCTTGAAGTCCCGAGTGTAACTAATTTTCTTTTTTGTCATGCACCACCTCCAATGTTTCAATTGCTATTCTAAGTGTCCATTGAACGGGGTGCAGTCCAACTGTGGCAAAGCCAGGTACGGAATACGCCTACACCTTCATCGCCGAAGATGTCGACGCCGGGGACGTGCTGACCTATTCGCTGGTCGAAGCCCCCGAGGGGATGACAATCAACGGCCAAACTGGAAGGATTTCATGGACGCCCACGGATACCCAAGCCGGGCAAACGTATCAGGTTGTTGTCCGGGTGAGCGATGGCCACGGTTCGATAACACAGACGTTTTCAATTATTGTGGATGACCTCCCCGTAGAACCCTATCGCCCGTTCTTCGACGATTACGTGTGGATTGGTATCGTATTGCTCTTAGTCACGATGATTATCCTGATGTCGCTGGCGATGAGACGCAGAGACGAGTGAGCGAATCATTCCCACACCAAGGCCGTCGGCGCCTTCTCCCGCTCTCGGATATCATCCGGCAATTTCGCAAGAGGGATGATGACTATCTCTGCTCCGATGCGCGCCTCCTCCATCGTCACCATTTACCGCCCTCCTTCAGGTACTTGTCCATTATCTTCTCGTAGAGCTTGAACTTCTCGCTCTGGGAGAACGCCGCGACCTTGTCGTCCGGCAGGTGCTCCAGCAGCTCGTCAAGCGCCTTCAGCACGACGCGCAGCTCCTCCAGCTCGGCCTCGCGCGCCCTCGTGTCGGCCTCCATCCTTTCCAGATGCTCGCGCTGCTTGCCGCGGCGGGCCACTTCCTTGTTGAATTCGGTAAGGCGCTTGGCGAAGTCGGAGCGGTCGCGCTCGAGCTCGCGCTCCTTCATCTCCAGGTCCTTCATCTGCTTCACCAGCATCTGCCTGTCCTGCACCGCCATCTCCAGCTCCTTGCGCAGGGCCTCTACGTCCGCGCCAGCGACCGCGCCCCTCGCCTGCGCCCTCGCCCTCCCGGAAGGCTGCCCGACCTGCACCATGCCCTTGGCGGAGAGGATCTCGCGCGGCGCGGGGTCGAAGTGCGCGCCGCGTATGAACCTCACCTGTATCGTGGATGCGCCAGCGTCCACCTCAAGCACGCCGTCGAAGAACTCGGGCAGGAGGGCGCGCGCCTGCGCGTCGTGCGCGCCCGGGTCGAGGGTGAAGAGCGAGACCGCGCCCATGGCCCTCAGCCTCCCGAGCATCGTCAGGAGGAAGCGCATCGCGACCGGGGGCTCATGGTCCCTGATTATCTGCGTCGCCACGTCTATGACCGCCGCCACGGGCGCGCCCTCGGGCATGCGCTTGACCGCCATGTCCAGCGCGATGCCGAGGTTCGTGATGTCCTGCGACGGCGCGAGGACGTCGCCGTCGCGCTCGACGCCGACCACGTGGCGCTCCCTGCACGAGTGCCAGTCTATTATCGCCATCCTGGCGCCCTGCCTCGGGCCGCCGTGGCGGCTGAGATCGGCCATGAAGTCCGCCGGCCCCCTGGACGACAGCGCGGCGATGAGCCCGTCGCCGCGCGCCAGCGCCTCGCGGGCGAACTGCGAGACGACGGCCTCGCGCTCCGAGCCCGGCTTGCCGACTACGAGGAAAGATCCCGGCGACGGTATGCCCGCGCCGCAGAGAAGGTCCAGGCCTTGCGTCCCGCTGGCGACGCGGTTGCGCCTGTCCTCCACCGGCACGAGGGACGGCTCCCCCTGCGGCGGCGCGAAGACGACGCCGATGTCGGAGAGCCTCGTGGCAATGCGCGACGGGTCGAAGACCGGCCTGGTGGACGATACGACGCGCACGGAGCATTCCCCGTCGCTCTCCGTTATCTCTATGACGGAGTTGAACGCGCCCTGGATAAGGCGGGCGTCGCGCTCGGCGTGTGCGCTGCGCGACATGAGGAAGAGGGCCGTGGCGCCCGAGCGCTCGAACCTGGCCTTGAGCATCATCGCGAAGTCCAGCATCGTCTCCAGCCCGTGTATGGCCATGGCCGGCGACAGCATCTCTATCACCAGGCGCCTGGACGGCGACGATTCAACGGCCTTCAGCGCCATGCTGATGGCGATGCCCAGGTTAGTCAGGTCGCTCGAGCACCGGAAGACGTTGCCCTCCGCGTCCACGTCGTTGACGGATGACCAGTTGCACCTGTTGTAATCGACGAAGGCCATGCGCCCGGATCTCAGCGCGTCCTCGCACCTGACGCCGAACCCTGCGCAGGCCTCTATGAGCGCGGGGAGGGGTATCGAAGTGCTCACGACGACCACCGCGCCGCCCATGTCCAGGCCCTCGCGCACGAACTGGGAGGCGATGGCGTCGCGCGCCCAGCCCGCGTTGCCGAGCAGGATGGTCGAAGCGCCGCGCTCGAGCCCGCCCATTAGCGCGGCGTCGAGCGGGTCGACGCCGAAGCGCAGGCTCTTGGCGAACTTCCCCCTGAGGATGCGGTCGGTTATTCCCAGCGCCTCCGGGACGTCGCCGTACCGCGCGAGGACCGGCGCGAGGACGTTCGCGGTCTCGTCCAGGGCGTGCCGCCGGCCGAAATACGACTCGGTCAGCTCGACGAGGCTGTCGAGCCCCTTCGACAGCGCGTTGACGGCCTCGCGCGTGCTGACGTCCGCGGAAAGCGAAAGTGACGTGCCCTCGGGAGCGTAGCGGGCCTCTGCCGACTTCCCGAGCCCCGACTCGAGCCTGCGCGTGTAGAGGGGCAAATGCTCGGGCCTCGCGCTCGACAGGAAGGCGTGGTAGAGGGCGCTGAAGACGTTGACGACCTGCTCGTTCTCCTCCATATGACGGACGTCCTCGGCCCTGTCCGATCCCTGGCCGGCGACGGCCATGCCGGGGAAGAGCTCGCCGAGGCCCAGGCGCGCCGCTTCGGACGAATGCTCGGCGAAGAACTTAGCGACGGGCTCCTGCACGCGCCGCTCGGCCTCGGCCTGCCCCATGAAGACCTCGAGGAAGCCCTGGACGGCGTCTATGACTGCCTTCACGGCCTGCACGGCCTCCTCCGTGTCGGGCAGATCGGCCTTTAAATTGTATTCTTGGTCCAGCGAAATGCTGGAAACGAGCGTGTGCTCGCGCTCGAACCTCGATATCCCAATCCGGAACTGAAGCTCCTGGAGGACCTCCCTGTTGTGCCTCAGTATCGCGCCCAGGAGGACGAGGGAGAGGCTCGCGCGACCCGTCCCTTCCATCCCTCACCCCCCAACTTCAGAAGACCTTGGCTTCGGCCGAGACGTTGATGCCGCTCGCGCCTATGAGTATGGGGTGCTTGGTGGTGTCGTGCTTCGTGAAACGCATCTTCCTGACGGTCATCGTGCGCCTGAGCTCGCCCTTGACATCCTCGAGCCCCAGGACTATGAAGGAGTCGGCGATGAACTGCTCGATGCCGTACCTGGTCAGGGGCCCGCCCTCTATCGATTCGGTGATCAGGAGGGACGTGACGTTCTTCTCATGGAGCAGCGACGAGAACTTGAACAGCTCGCGCCTGAGTATGCCCGGTATGTCCTCGTAGTGCAGGCCCACGGCCGTGAGCGAGTCGAGCGAGAGCCTCCGGGCCTTCGAGTAGGTCAGCAGGTTGTCGAGCAGGTTGGACAGCGCGTCGAATCCCACGACGGCGGCCTCCTCGGAGACATCGCACCTGCGCCTTATCTCGCTCATGTCCAGCAGGATCAGCGTGCCTTCCTTCTCGTACCTCTCGATGTTCATGCCGTAGCTGGACATGGCCCTGAGGATGTTCTCCCTGCTCTCCTCGAGGGTCAGGTAGATTCCCGGCTCCCCGTAGTCCTTGATGCCGTTGTAGATGAACTGCATCGCCAGCAGGCTCTTCGCGCTCCCTGCCGGCCCGCTCACCAGATTCACGGACTTCTCGGGAAGCCCGCCCCCTATCAGCTCGTCCAGGCCGTGGATGCCCGTCGGCACTCTAGCGGTGTTTGCCATTTAGCTCCCTCCTTGGTTCCCATTAAGCTTCTTGATCTTCATGATGATGCCACCGTATCCCTCGCCCAGGAAGAACGGCAGCACGTCCTTCAGGCGCGTGACCAGGGCGGGCAGGTCCTCGCTCCGCATCTCCTCGATGTCTATGCCGGCGTCCATGCTCTGCTTCCTCAGGACGTAGATGCTCATGCGTCCCAGCGGGCTCTCCTCCATTATCCTGAGGACGCTGTTGCTGAGATTGTTCATTTGCGGTCACCCTGGAGAAGCTTCATCGAGATGAGCTCCTGCCTGACCTTCTCGGACTCCTCGTCCTTGAAGCAGCTCTTCACCGAGGTGGACAGCATGATGTTCGCGGTCGTCTTCCCGAAGGCGGCGGAGAGCGCCTTCGCGAGCTGCGACAGGGAGCCTTCCGGGTCCTGCCTGTTGAACCCGTCCTCGCCCATGTTCACTATGTTCCGGGCCATCTGGAAGCCTATCGCCCTTCCCAGAGTCCTGTACAGCTCCCTGTATATCTTCTCCGCCGATTCCGCGTCTATAGCCATTGTTCCACCCCGCTTTGCATCCCAGGCCGCTATACGGCACAATCACTTCATACTATATACCAATTAGTAAGGTCTCGTTTGTAGCCTATATGAAGTCTCGCTAACGCAACAGAACCCTACCCCGTCGGATGACCGACGGCCTACAAATTAGAATCTACTAATTGGTAGGGAAAAGCTACTCATTAGTAACCCTCAGGATGAATTCGCGCGCTCGCGCTGGCAATGGGAAAATGAAAAGGTGGAAAGTGGGGGATCAATCCCCCCTTTTTACGCTACCAGCTGATTGTCCACGTTGCCGGGGCGGGGCAGTACACCCAGTATCCCTCGCCCTTCTTCAGCACGTACGGGTCCGCCAGCACCTGTGTCCTGTACGTCGTTGCTCCGTCGAAGCCTTCCACTATGGTTGCGCCCGTGTCCGTCTTCAGGTTGCCGACATTGTACGCGCCGTCGTTCGAGGCCGGGTAGCCGACCATGTTCCAGCCCGCGTACAGGGGGATGCCCGTCGTCCCCGGCGCCGAGCCGGTGACGTTGATGAAACCGTCGCCGACCGTGGTGACGTATATCCACACGCCCATCGCAACGTTCACCGCCGTCAGGTCGCTCAGGGAGCTGTCCCATCCGGAGTACCACTGCTTCCACGGGCGGGTCGGGCTGTTCGCGTCGCACCACATGGCCCTGTTCCAGAGCGTGTCGCCGTTCGTGTCCAGCAGGACGTTCGGCAGTGTCGCGTCCGCAGGTATCCAAGGCGTCGAAACCAGGTTCCAACCAGCTATGACCGGGATCAGGGTGTACGTCACCGGCGCGGCCGTCACGTTTATCCATATGTCGAGGACAGCGCCCCAGCCGTTCCCGGTGTTGCCCGGCCCGTTCTCGTGCCCGCGCACGAATATGTGGTGGTTTGTCCCGCCGGCCCAGGCAGCGGTGTTGATGTCCACGCGGAGTCCAAGGGTCCTGTAATCCACCCAGGCATAGAAGGCCAGCGGCGTTCCGAGGCCCGCGCCGGGATCGCTTGTGTCGTACCACTCAGCCGTGTTGAGCTTGGGGATGTCTTCGAACGTGGAGGTGTCGTCTATAACCTCCGTCCAGATATTGACCGCTGGCGTCCCTGCAGGAATCACTATCCCGGGCCATGCCGTCCAGGTCCCGTTGCCTCCGGCCCCGGAGCTGACCCCTAGGTAGCTGATTGCTGGCGCTCTGTTGAACTTCGACGCGTTGCCCGAGCGGTTGCTTTCCGTGCTGTATATGTCGTAGGCCGTGACATAGTACCAGTTCATGTACGTCCGGTCGTCGGCCTCGCTCCAGTGCCTGAAGTATGTTGAGCCGGCCGGTGACGACCCTATCAGCGTGTGCGTGGAGGTCAAACCCTCGCCCAGATACTCGTCCGATGCGTAGATGTTGTAGCCTGCAACGTCGTTCGCGCCGCCGCCATCGTCCGTCGATTTGGTCCAGTGCACGACTACAGATGTGTTGACAGGTGATGTCGTCGTGTTCACGGTTATCGTATCGATGTACACCGTGTCAAGCCCGGTGGTGTCAAAGGAGTTGGCGTCTATGACATTCAGGTAGAACGCCCCGTCGAAGGTCAGGGGCAGTGCCGCAGTGTAGTTGTTGTAAGAGCTGTTGTCTATTGTGATCACTGGCGTGTACGGCCCGGCTAGAATCTGGGAATAGCCGATGACGAAGTTGTCGTTCGGCGTCGCGCTCGTGCGCGCCCTTACGCACAGGTTCCTGCTGAGCGCGTTCGCCGGTAGGTTCTGCATCGTCCACCTGTGCTCGAGCGAGTTCTTGTCCGAGTAGTTGCCCGTGAGAGTCGCGTCGTCAACATACCAGTAATCTATCTGGTATGCGTCTTGTGTCACGGCCCAGGCGACCCTGAAGGTCGGCGAGCCGACGTCCGCAGTTGTGATGTGCACTCCCTGAATAGAGGCTGCCAGGTTGCCGCCGCCGCTGGCCCACGTCCAAGCGGTGTTCGCCCACGTGGCCCCGTCGGAGCTGGTCTGTATCCAGAGCGTGCATCCGGCAGCGTAGTCGTCCACCATCGTGCGCCATGTGAGGTCCATAGCGATCATCCCGGTCGTGTCTATCACCGGGGATATGAGCCTCCACTCATTCACCGCGTTGTAATACGTGAACATTGCCTCCGGCGCCGTGCCGCCCGCATTCGCCGTGGCGGACTGCCCCCACTGGTTCGTCGGGCCCGACTGCGACCAGCTGGTAGGCGGTACGCTCACCGAGAAAGCCTCGGTGAATAGCGTCGTGGTTGTGCCTGCCACGAAGACCTCCGTTATCTGCTGGGCGTTCGCGTCCGGTGGCGAGTTGTACGGCGGGTTGGTCAGCGCGAAGGTGCCTGTCACGGTGCCGTGGTTGGCGGGATCCGGCGGGTCTGCGGTGGCCTGCTGCACGCTCGTCGCGGAGCCGGCGACGTCCTTCCACTCGATGCGGATGGCGTCTATGTACAGCGTGTCCGCCTGGGCCATGTCCGCGCTGTTGCTGTCGGTGACCTGGAGGTATATCTGGCCTGTCAAGAGCGGCATCGGTGCGGAGTACCACATGAAGTATTCGGAGTTCACGATAACTGTTGTTGGCGTGAATGGTCCGTATTGGGTGGGCCCGACGCCGAAGACGAAGCTGTCGTCCGGGGCCGCGCTTGTGGTCGCCATCACGTAAAGCGTGAGCGAGTCCGCGCCTGCCGGGATGTTCTGCGTCCTCCAGCGGTGCTCGAGGCTGTAAGGTTGGGTGACTGGCCCCACCTTGTAGACGATGACCTCGTCTATCCATGTGTTGTCGCCTGCCTCCTGCGCGGCTCTGAACCTTATCTGGAACGCCGCGTGCAGGTACTGCGGGTCTGTTATCTGCCCGGACATGAAATGGACCCATGTGTTGATTGTCGCGATGCTGCCTATGTCGAGGATCTGGTCCCATACGCCCGTATTGTCGTAGTAGTCGAGGAAGAAGTCGGTTCCGCCCGAGACGGAGTGGCGCCACCAGAAGTCGACGCCCATGAAGTTCGCGCCTGCCGTGCTGACCGCCGGGGAGACCAGGTTGCCGTTGTCGCCGACGCCCGCGGCGCCCGTATTGGCCGCCGACGCCACGCCAGCGTGGAACTGGGCTGTGTTGCGCGCCCAGCCGGTGCCGGTCGAAGTCCATCCAGTCGGCGGGAAGGTCGTGGACTCGAAGCCCTCGTTGTTTATCAACGTGACATTCTGAATCACGGTGGGATTAGTCTCGACTATATCCTCCGTCAAACCATCGAGCGGGTCTATCTCGTCGATGTTCGAGTATGTGCCCGTCAAAGTGCCTTGAATCGGGACGTCCTGGTCGACGGTGTAATTGTTCCATGTAGTTGCGACCGCCGGGGGCATGTCCACGTAGACGCTGGTCGGCTTCGCTGGCGCGTTGTCTATCCAAAGGCCGATATCGTCGTAGTAGAACTCCTGCGGGCAGTTCGGCGCCAGGCCATCGAATTCTATTAAATCCATGTCGTTCGCCGTGTCCCAGATGAAATGGTACCATCCCTGGCTCGCACCGTTCCAGAGTGCCTGGAAGGTGTGGTTGGAGATGAAGTACCTTGCCGAGATGTTGTTCCATGTTCCGGGCGTGAATGTCGGTCCGTCGATTATAGTGCCGCCGCCCGCGCCGTCCCCGGCCACCCACTTTACCTGGCCTGGCGAGTACAGCATGTTTCCGCTCAGGTCGTCCCCCAGGCTGATGAGCGTTGCAGTCGTGCCCATTGAGCTGGCATACGCGACTAGGCCGCCGCCGAGCGGCTGCGCTGCGTAGAACCAGAACCACATCTCGCCGTACTTGATGCCCTCCCCGCCCATCGGATAGGCATAAACGCTAGAAACCCCAGCCGCCCCGCCTTCCCAGAACTTGAGGCTGTTCGAGCCTGTGTGAGCAATCGTGTTGTTGACGCGGATGGTGGCGTCGTGCACATTGCCGGTCATCTGCACGTTGTCGAAGTATATCCTGGACTGCGTGGATGCCGTCCCCTGCGCCCTGAAACCGGCTATGCCAGCGCCCGTGTTGCCGAGCGAGGCGTCAGTTACGTAGTTCGTGCCGTTCACGCTCACCTCGACGTAGCGCTTCGCGAATGAGCTCATCGAGAGTGATATGTGGTATGCGGTGGTCGCGGCGTAAGCCGTGAAGGTCGTCCATCCCCCGCCGGTGTAATACTGCATGTTCGGGTTCTGGAACCTAAGGCCCATTACATTCGTCCCGGAGAAGTCCTTGATGAAGAACGTAGCGCCGTTTGTGTTGGCCAATGTGTCAGTCCGAACGTCGAACGCTATGCCCGCCGGGTAGCCCCAACCGAACGGGTTGAACGACACCTGCGTGTAGGCCACGTTGACCGAGTTGCCCTGGTTCAGGTAGCAGCTGTTCACGCCCACCTCTGCGGAGGACCATGCGTTGGACACCGAGATGTCCTCAACGGTCCCGGAAGGCGGGATGAAGTGGTAGAAGTTGTCGATGTAGACGTTCGCGGCTGGCTGCGCCGTGCCATCGCCGCCGAACCAAATCAGGCCGTCGATGTTCGTCATGGTGCTGTCGGTCCATGCCTGGCCGGTCGTCCTCGGCACGCCGTCCCACCAAATCTTGTGCGTCTTGTTGGCCTCCCAGTACTCTACGAAGAGCTCGTGCCATGAGTTGGCCGCGAACGTTGCGCCCGTCACCGCAGTCTGCACTCCGGCCGGGTACCAATAGGTCACGCCGTTGAACATGACTATCTGCATCGCGGTGCCGTCGCCTATCTGGTAATCATAGAGCAAGAAGTCGAGTCTCTGGTTGGCAGTCCCGGAGAAGTATATCCAGGCCCCTGCAAACGCGTGGTCGACCGGCCCCGTGGGCTCGATGCCGACCGGGCCGAAGTAACTCGAGAGCCCTTCGTCCACGCCCTCGTTGAAGTGCGCGGCGAGGGTGCCTGAGGTGAGCCCGGCATATAGAGTCCCCGGTGCACCCGCCGGCGGCGCCTCGGACAGCAGGGTCACGTCGCCGTTGAATGTGCCGAACGCCCCAAGATCGCCGTTCCAGTACGCCCCACGGAGGTCCTGTCCCGCGGTCGTGTCCTCCATGTTCCTCATGTAGTATGTGAGCGGGGTAGTACCGTCAATGGTGAGCCAAGGAGGATTGGTCGGGTTCTGGCCGGCCGTGTCGCCCTCGAAATCGTACGGGCCCCATGACACCGCGCTGCCCGGCTGCTCGCCAGCAGTCCATGGGGCGTCCGGCAAGTTACCCGGGGTCATCGTCTCGAACCCCTCGAGCATCGCGATGCCGTCCGTCCTCGCTCCGGGCTTGGCGAGGCTCAGGGAGTTCCCGCCCGCGCCCTTCAGCACGGGAGGCGCAATCCACGAGCCCTTCTTGACCAGCTCCGCGGGGGATATCCTCGCGGGATCAATTTTCACGAATTCCGCAACGGGGGATTCCTTCTGCGTGGCGAACCCGCCCGTGCTTGCAAAGGCCACCGCGATCATCGCGATGGTAATTCCCAAAGCCAACAGCTGCTTGTTTCCGTTCTTAACCATCTCCATTCCTCCATCGCGGGCGATGCGCGCGGCATCCAGGTACAATAAGCTGCCCAGCTTATCCAGCCCGCGGCTATGTCAGATATTGACACACATGTATAAGAACATTGTTATATATCAGTGCGCGTCCTCGATGGCGCTTTTACTAAAAACGCCCAGGAATTCACATTGTATTCCACAATTATCATGAGCCGCAACCCTTGTTGTCAAAGGAAGGTTGAAATGGGGGGACGCGGCCCCCTTTTTAATTGTGGAGGGGCTGTGCCTCAGCCTTTCAGGCCTTCGGCCTGCCCCCTGTTTTGCCCTACCAGTCGACCCACCACGTCGTTGCGGATGGCACGTAGACCCAGTACGCCTGGCCCCTCTTCATCACGGTCGAGGCTCCGAGCGGGGACGTCCGGTACGTGGTCGAGGCGTTGAATCCCTCGACTGTCGTGGCTCCCGTAGCGCTCATCAGCTGCCCGACCGTGTACGTCGTGTCGTTCCGCGCCGGGTAGCCAATCAGGTTCCAGCCCGTCGCCAGGGCTATGCTCGCGTTCGTCGGCGCCGTCCCGCTGACGTTCAGGTAGCCGTCGCCGACGGCCGTGACGTATACCCATGCCCCGCACGTGTGGTCCAGGCCCGTCAGGTCGTTGAGGGCCGACGCCCAGCCGCCATAGTACTGCTTCCAGAGGTTGCCTGGGGTGAACGGGCTGTACGCCTGCACGCGGTCCCAGAGGGTGTCGCCGTTGCTGTCTGTGAGGGCTGCCGGGAGGGATGTGTTCGACGGGATGAGCGGGGTGGATACCAGGTTCCATCCTAAGACCACTGGTATGCGGAAGTACGCGGCCGTCCCCGAGCCGAGCGCCGGCTCAATAAAGCTCTGGTGCGTTCCGAAGTCGTACGCCATTATCATCTGCGGCGCGCCCTCGACCGACTCGATGTACATATGATCCACGCGCAGGGTGTCCAGGACTGTCCTGCCGGCCGTCCGGTCGGTGTCCTTGACCCTGACATATACTGTGCCGTTCAGAGTCGTCGGGAGCGTGTAGTTCAGGTAGATGTTCGTGTCGCTGGTCGCGGCAATGGTGACCATGTCCGTGAAAGTCGCGTTGTCGGTCGAGTAGGCGAAGGTGTAGTTCTCCCAGTCTGTGCTGTTGGTCCTGTAGGCGTCCACGCGGAATGTGTATGGGCTCTTGCCTGCCGGAACTGTCACAGGCCACCTGTGCTCGAGGTAGCTGGTGTTCCGCCCGCCGTTGACGACGACGTCGTCTATTAGCCAGTAATAGTCGTAGCTCGCCCTGTAGCGCCAGCCTATCTGCACGGAGCCCTGGTTCGCTGCGACCGAGCTGATGTCCACTGTCCTGTTCTCGAGAGGGATGTCCGCGCCCCGCGAGCTGTAGACGACCGTGCTGGTCGGGCCCACGGCGCCGGTGTTCGACACATAGACCTCGATTCCCTCGGGGGACACCTCGCTGTACCAATTGTAGTACTGCGCGAACGTCAGCGATACGTTCGCATATCCGCTGCAGCTGAAGACCGGGCTCTTTATCCACGAGTCCACGGTCACCCCGATGCCTGCCAGGTCGGAGTCGCAGCAGGCCGCGTAATCGGTTGCCGGCGCCCCGCAGATCGCGCCGTACCTCGCGTTGTCGTTCGTCATGCGCCATGCCCATCCCGAGGTATTGGTTATTGTCCAGCCGGCCGGCATCGCGCCGCCGTTGTCGAAGCTCTGATTTGTAATCTGGCTCCAGGCAAGGCCCGACACTTCCGTCAGGTTCTCGTACGCATTGTCCTGCCCCTGCGTCTGCAGGTACGTCCCTCCCAGCGTGCCGCTCACTAGCATGTCACTCGTCGCGTAGTTGGGCACAGCCGAGCTTCCCGAGCCGGCCGTGGCGTTGAGCCATATCTCGACTACAACCCGCTCGCCCGCATGCACCGTGCCGCTCGGCGCGGTATACGTCCAGTCGAAGTTGTGGTAGGCCGTGAAGGAGCCGACGCTCTCGTCATCCAGAGCAGTCTGGAAAAGGAGCGTGGTTGCACCGTTGTAGGAATAGACCTTCGCGAAGAGGCGGCCGTCCGCGCTGCCCGAAGTGACCCTGCCCCAGACCGAGAAGCGCCAGTTGCCGGCGACGTTTCTGTCCGCGGGCATGGCGCCGCTGATGTACCTCTGGCTGCCGATCATGTAGTCGCCAGGCGCGGAGATGTTGCTGAAGACCGAGTTGTCCGCAAGCTCGACGGGCTTCATATCGAGGTCCTTGAACCCGGCGACGGCGCTCTGCACCTGCATGTGCCAGCGGTCGTTGGCCACGTTGTCTATGGAGAAGGGGTTGTCCGATTCGTCCTGCCCCGTCTGGCCGAGGCTGTCGCGCGCCCTCGCCCTCACCAGGTAGTTCACGCCGTCGGCGATGGCGCCGACGTTCCATGCGTAAGTGCCGGTATTGGCCACGCCCGTCGCGACGGTGTTCCAAGTGCCGCCGCCGTTTGCGGAGTAATAGATGTCGATGGGGTTCGCCGGGAGCGGGTTGTCGTCGGTCGCGCTCCACTGTATGGTCACGACGCCCGAGCCTACGGTGTTGGGCGCGTTCGGGCTCGTGACCGAGACCGTTGGCGCCTTGTCCGGGTTCAGCCACTCGATGATGCGGTACATGAGCAGGTCCTTGTTGGCCTGCGCGTCGGTCGTCCCCTCGAAGTACTCGAACCCGATGTAGACGAGCTTATAGGCGCTCGTGTTAGCCTTAACGGCGCCCGCCCTCGTAGTCGCGTCGTTGTAGAGGAATATCGAGCTTGTATTTGAGTCTCTGGCACTGATGGCTTCTGGGAAGCTCCCGCTGATGTCGTAGTTGGCCATGCCGTCGGTTATCGGGTCGCCTGTGATGCCGTTGACGAGGGTGCCGCCGCTGCTGTCTGCCAGGTAATTGGAGTGCAGGTAGAGCCCGTAGAAGTTGTTGGGAGAGGCACCAAGCCCTATCGAAGTGTCATCGTTCGCGGAGATGCTATAGCCGATGTCCTCGCCATTGATGTATACCGAGCCGCCCGCGCTCATGAAGTTCTTCAAAGCGGTTTTCTCCGCGCTGTCAATAGGCGCGCTGCCGTCCGTCGCCCATATTGCTATCTTGTAGCGCGAGAGGTCGCTCGTCGGCGTCCCGTTGTCGTACTTGTAACCGTTGTCCGCCAGGGCTTTCTGGTACTCCGCTATGGCAGCGTTCCCGTCGTTGACGAGGATGATGGCCGGGGCGACTGTCGTCACGGTCCCCTGGGCGTCGCTCTTCGCGGCATTGCCCTGGGACGTGCCCACGACGCTTATCCTGGCCTCCTCGTTCGGCAGAGCGCTGAACGGCGCCGTAACAGTCAGATTGACGATGCGAGTCGCGCCCGCCGTAAGGTTGCCGACAGTGTACGTCACGATGTCGGCGCCGACGAAGAACGAGTGCCTCGCGTTCGGCGCGTAGGCCGGGCTCGTCGAGGACGTGCCGTTGACGCTCGAGCCGGTGATGTAGTAGTTCACCCACGTGCCATCGGGCTGGGCAGGTATCTGCCCGGTGTAGTTGCCAGGCGAGCCGTATGGCGTCATGGCGACCGGGGCGTAGCTCCCGCCCGCGGCGCGCCAGTAGAGCGTCGGCGCGCCGCCCAGGCCGTACTTCGCGGCCAGGGAGGCGTTCACTATGTACGGGTTGATCGTATTGAGCGTATTGGGCAGCGGTGCGTGGGAGATGGCCGGCGCGGTCTTGAAGAGGTCGCCTGCGCGCTGCGCCGCCTCCAGGTTCACGCCGAGGTTGAGCGCGCAGGTCGTCGGTATCTGGCTCACCGGCGGCTGGAAGGCGCTGTCGAGCTCTATTGTGAATGGGAAGTACGACCTGTTGGTCATGTAGCGGAAGTAACCGTAGCACCAGTCATCGGTGTCGCCCGTGGTCGCATACGGCACGGCGCTCTGCACGGCAGTGTACCCGTTTATCGCGGCGAAGTCGCTGGCGACGGAATGCTGCGCCGCGTCGTCCGGAGTCTGAACGGACGTGGAATATCCCCAAGGCCAGTATATCTCCTCCGCGTAGCTGTGGTAGGATATCGAGAGCGCTATGTTGGTGCGGTTGAGGACGAAATCGCGTATCGCCCTGGTCTCCGGCTCGGAGAACGCGCTCGGGCCGTGGTACGTGTCGTCCGATGTGACGCCGCTCGAGCCCACCCCCCCGAACGCCCCGTTCGGGTCGCCGTTCTGCGAGCCGTTGTAGTTGCGGTTCAAATCGACGCCGAAAGTCCCGTCGCCGTTGTTGCGGCGGTTCTTGCGCCACAAGCTGTCGGAGAACTGAGAGTAGTTGAGGCCGTCCGGGTTGACCGAAGGTAAAATATATATTTCACGGTTGTCCACGAGCCATGTCACCTGGTCGTCCGTACCGTAGTTGTTTACAAGATAATTCAGATAGTATAGAGGCACCTCGACGGTCATCCATTCTCGGGCGTGGTGGTTGCCCATGATGAATGCGCCCGGCTCCGATTCGTTCACGGCGACATTGTCAGAAATCTTCATGACCGATAGGTTGCGCCCCTCCCACGACGTCCCGATGACGTATTTCTTCGCGATTGCCGGGTGGGCGGCCTCGATGGCGTCGAGCTCGGCCTGTATCTCCGGGTAGGTGTGATAGCCGCTCACGGGCCTCTCTGCCGGCAGGGTCGCCGACTTCCCGCTCGGCGGGTTGTTGTTGAAGTTGGCCCCCCATGTCGTCGGGTTGTCTATAGTCAGATTGATGGAATCGGTTATTGTCCCGCTGTTCTTCACCTCTATCGCGTATGTGTGAGAGCCGCCCGCCTGGACTGTCGAGGTGTTGGCCGCGCACGAGAGGTCCACGCCATATCCGGACACTGTAATCGGCTTTATGACCGTGTTGTTGCCGTCGGTCAGCTCGTTCACCGTGTACCCGGGGTCGGCCACGACGTAGATGTCGCGGTTACCGGCCCATCCGGAGGTGTCCCAGACGACCGATGCCCATGCGCTGCTGTTGTTCGAGCCGATGGTGCTCGGCGTCGATGGGACGAACGCGCCGATGAGCGAGCCGCCCGAGTCCGGGTTGCCGACGTAGAAGCCGACCTCGACCCCGACCGCCGGGTTGAACGTGCCCACGTTGCGGACTGTGGCGTTGATTGTCACGAGGTTCCCCTCGGAAGGCGTCGGGTTGCTGAACGTCACCTGCGCCGGGAATATCGTGAGATCGGGCAAGGTGGGGTCTACAATCTCCGTTACATTCCTTGACACCCAGAACTCGCTGTAGTCGGTGCCGTCCCAGGACCTGGCCGTTATCCTGTGCGCGCCCGGCGCCCAGCCGACCGTGCTCCAGGTGTATGTCCAGCTCGTCGTCCCGGTGGCGTTCTTCCACTCCTCGCGGTCTATCTTGACCTGGACGCGCTGCACGGTTCCGCCGTCCGCTGCGTCGCTGGCCGTCCCGCTTATCGCGCAGCTCGAGCCGAGTGTGACGTAGCTCCCCTCCGCAGGGGCGGTTATCAGGCACGTCGGCTCCTCGTTGACCACATCCACCGATGTAGCCCCCCAGACGTTCTCAACGAGCTTACCCCAGTTCCATTCATAAGCGATTTTGAGCGTGTTGTATGTGGTGTCGAATGCCTGGTTGCCGTAGATGGTGAGACCATTGGCGTTGGTGTTGTAATCGTGGATGAGGATGGGCCGGTTGCTGACCCATGTGCCGTTCCCGTACATGTCGCCGGCTGCGTTCGCAGCCGTCAGGTTTATGACCTTCCAGGTGGTCGAGTTTATCTCGGGGTCCATTGCGCTGGTTATAGAAGAGCTGATGAGCTGCGCGAAGTGCCTGAGGTCGGGCTGGTATGTGATGCCCTGCCAGTCCATGGCGGTGTTCGCGGCGTTGCTTATTTGCGTGTCGTACGTATTGGCCTTGTGCCTCATCTTCTGGCCCCAACTGTTCAGGGCTGGTGCAAGGTCGTAGTCGAAGGCGGTGTTGTTCATCTCGGCGAGGGTGCTGAGGGCCGCCGGCACGACGTAATCGACGTAATATTCGTGGCATACCCAAGCGCCGAACTCCTCGCCGCCCATGTTCGGATTGGTCTTCAGGTGGTTCAGCACGGCGGTGTAATCGTATCCGTCGCCGGCGATGCTGTCCTCGGAGAAGACCGTGTAGTTGCAGTACTGCTTGGCATCGTAGACCACCTCAGTGTCGGCCAGGATGCACTCGTCGAAGCAGACGACGTCCCAAAGGGTCCTGTTACCCGTCTTGGCCTTCAGAGCCTCGTAAATGGTGCGCGTGTCGAGCGCAGTCAGCTCGTCGACGCTCACTGCGTCCTCGCACTGCATCCAGTTCCACGAGCCGCCGTGGTCCCAGAAGTCCCAGGCGTAGTGGGCCGCAGGGTAGTTGGCGTAGACGTACATCATCAGGTCTATGGCCGTCTGCGGGTTGCCCATGTTCACTTCCGAGCCCCATGTCGAGTTGATGCTGCTGAGCGGGATGACTGTCGATGCTATCGCGGCAGTGTTAGTATCGTACGTGACGTAGTAGCATACCGAGTCTGCCGAGCCAGTCAGGTCGTAGAGGGCGATGATGTTCAGGTCCGCCGTCGAGCCCGTGAGCTCCATCTCGTTGATGTCGGTCGTGGCGAACGACGCAAGGCTGTTGTCGCCGTCCAGATAGCAGACAAACGTCCACTTCTTCGGCGGGAGCCGCGAGGGTGCGAGCCCGTTCTGGCTCGCGGCTGGCTTGACCGGCGCGCTGGAAACGACCGTCACCGGGTTAGGCGCCGCGCCCCACGCCGGGAGCGCTGTCTGCATCGAGCCTGTCTCCTTCTCGTTCAGGAAGTCCCACTTCGCGGTCATCTTCGTATCTACCCTGATGCTGTTGATGCCGCCGGTCGTGGCTGCTATGAGGGCTGGCTCCTGCCATGCCCCGTTCTGCTGCACGGTGTAGTATATGCCCTTGTTGAGGCCGCCTTTGAGCCCTCCGTATAGGACGATGAACTGCGAGCCGTCGGCGTCGAAGCCGACGGTCGCTTCCTTGGAGCGCACCTGGATCGGAAGGTCGGAGACCGATGGAGCCGCGCCGTGCGCGCCGCTCGCGAGCCTCAGCGTGCCGTCCATCGTGCTGGTCGCGATTGAGAACGAGCTTGCGCTTACTGCGATGGTCGGGTTGGCGCCGCCCAGCTCGACCGGGCGGGACCACGATTTCCCGGAATCCATGCTGGCTGCGTAGTAAGTCGAAAATATCTTGCCGGCTGTGTCTTCCCAGGCGACGTAGGCGTTCCTTCCCATCGCGGCCGCGGAAATCCTCGCAGGCCTGGATATCACCGAGGATATCGGCGCGAGGTGCCATGTGGCGCCGCCGTCACAGCTTGCGCGGCACACGACGCGCTTCGCCAGGGGGTTGCTGCCCGGCTCGTAGGCGAACGTATAGGTCGCGGACTCCGATGAAACGGTGACCTCGTCATATCCGTAGTCGGCATTCGCTGCAGGGCTCCATCCCCCGATGCCGAGTCCGCCGGGGATCAGCATGGCCGCGCTCACAACCGTGGTTATTACTAATGCCCATACCTGCACCTTTTGCCTTGCACGCATCCCTTTCCCTCCGTTACTCGGACCCCCGGGCAAAGCCTGATAATGTCTCGCATCCCTTCAGGCGCAATGAGATATGGGAGGTCAGTCTTGTTTCACTTAATCGATAGCGTCATATATAAATGTTTGTTTGTACAGTAATGTACATAACGGAATATATATCTCCCATATCCATTTAAGAAACAAATAATGAAAAATTATAGGAAAGAGGGGGGCTTCCGCCCCCTTTTTGCCGTGGGGTGTGAGGCGTCACCTCGGCCTTTTCAGGCCTTCGGTTTCGCCCCTTTTTTTGTCTCACCAGGGTTTCGTCCAGGTTGTCGGACTCGACGCGTAGACCCAGTAGGCCTTGCCCATCGTCATGAGGTCCGCGTCCAGCATGGCCGCTGTCTTGTACGTGGCCGCGCCGTTGAATCCCTCGACGATGGTGACCAGGCCGCCGCAGTCGGCCTTGAACGTCGCCACCGTGTAGGCCGGGTCGTCGCTCGGGAAGCCTATCAGGTTCCAGCCTATTGCCAGGGGTATCGGCGTGCTCGTTGCGTTGCTGTACGCGCTGCCTCCCAGGCATATCAGCCCGTCGCCGACCGTGACGACGTTGATCCAAACGCCCACCGAGTTGTTCACGGTGCTCAGGTCGTTCAGGGCCGCGCCCCAGCCGGTGTTGTACTGCTGCCAGAGGTTTGTCGGCGTGAATGGCGAGTATGCCTGCACGCGGTCCCAGACCACGAGCCCTGCGCCGCCGTTGGCCATGTCCTGCAAAGCTCCCGGCAGCGGCGTCGGCCCTACGTAGGGCACCGATACCAGGTTCCAGCCCGCGACGACCGTGATGTTTATCCACGGGTACCACTGCGGGCCGCTGCCCCAAATGACGACCTCGATGACGACGCCGGTCCATGCGCCCCAGTTGCCTGCGGAGTCCTGTCCCCTGACTTCCACCCAGTGGAATCCCGCGGACAGGCTCGCGATACTGACTGCGGTCTGCTTCACGCCCTCCGACACGGAGCCGTATACACCATCGGCCGCGGCTGCCGTCGTGGTTGTGCCGTTGTCGATGCGGTACTGGGCTGTCGCGATGTTGCTGCCGCCGGTCGACCAGTCGTTGACGTTGGCGCCTATGGTTATCGCTGTCTGCCCGGCCGTTAGGTTGGCCACCAGGTAGTCCACATTGGTGTTCGTCGTTATCGGGCCGGTCGTGTCGCTGGCGTTCTTCCAGTCGTGGTCGAAGGTGGTCATGTACAAGTCGACGTTGTTGTTCTGCGCATTCGTGCAGTAGATGTAGTTCAGGCGGGTTCCCAGTGAAGACGCCGAGAAGTGCTCCTTTGTGAACGAGTCCTGCGTTATCGGCGTCCCAAAGATGGTCCCGGTGTTGTAGCCCGCGGAGTCCCTGCTGCGGAACGCGTAGAAGTTCACCTGCTTGAAGGTGCTGTTCCTGCCGTTCTCGCCGAAGCTGCTCCAGACGAACGGGTCCGCCTCCGTGGTGACGTCCATGTCCAGCACGTTCCTGTTGCCGTACTTCGAGTCGTCGACTATCAGGGTCGTGCTGTTTATCGGGCCCCGGCCGGTCGTGAACGCGCCGCCGTCGTTGTCGGTGAATACCGCGTAGACGTTCTTCGGCGCGTCCGAGAGAGCGCCCTTGTTGACCGTGCAGTAGTTCGAGCCGTCGGGCGTGTTGGCGCCACGCGGGAAGAGCACGTTGTCCGTGACGTCCCATGCGGTTATGCCCGCTCCCCACGCGCCATTGTACCTCTGGAAGAGCAGGTCCCTGGTCGTGCCAGTCGAAGTCCTCCAGTAGTACCACAGGACGATGCTGCCGTCGCTGGTGTCAGTGTACCCGGACGGGAAGAAGTAGTACGTTAGAGCCGCGTTCGGGTCGACCTGGCTCCATGCAGTCCATGTCGCTCCGCCGTTTGTAGACCTCTTCTCGATGGTCGAGACGCCTGCGAGGTTGGCCGTGTTCAGGTCAGTGCCGTCGTACTCCATGTCCTCCACAATCAGGTGGACTTCCTCCAGGTATGTGGCCATGAACGTGCACCTGTAGCTGTTCGCGTTGGCCACGGCGGCAGAGCCCTCGCCGCCGGTGAATGGCGTCACCAGCGTCCAGGTCGTGTATGGCGGGTCGGCGTATGCGACCTGCACCCTGTAATATGTCGTTAAGTCGCCGTCGCCGGCCACCTTGGCCTTGTAGCCGGACCATGAGACGAATGTCCTGTTGTTGTAGCCGACACCAGTATTCTTCCTCGCAATCTGTAGGAACGTCGGGCTCAGGGCCTCGGTCTGAAGCTGTATCGGCGCGCCGAATGTCGCGCCGCCGTCAGCGGAGACCTGCGCGTATACCCTGTCGCCCATGCCTGTGTCGCGCCTGTACGCCACGATGACGTAGTTGGTGCCGTTCTGGTTGAACGAGAGCATCTGCGGCTGGTTGTCGGAGAGTGCGTAAGTCGTGAAGCGCGTCTTGATAGGCATCCTCTCCGTGACGATGTCGACGTTGAAGCTTACCACCGAGAACCTGGACGTGTTGCCCCCCGAAGTGCCCGTGATGTTTATCACGTACGTGCCGGCTGTCGCGGTGGCAGGGGCGGTGACATATGCGAGGACGTGCGTGCGCTTCCAGCTCGGCATGCTCGCCAGGCTCTCGCTGACGAACGAGACGCTCCAGCCCGACGGCTGCGTAGAGGACAGGGTTATAGTGTCGGTGCTGCTGCCAGAATTCTGTACCCAGAACCCGTAGCATGCCTGCGTGCCTGCCCCGGCGGTTATCGTGGCATATCCCCATCCATCGTACAGCGGTACCTGCCTCGGGAGGTCGGCCGTCAGTTCGGGGGAGTATGTCATCGTTGCGTTCGCCCCGAAGTCCGCCGTGGCCACGCATGCCCATATGGCTCCACCGGACTTCTGGGTGACGTTTATCCACCATGTGCCCGGCACCGGCTTCGGCACTATGACTACCTCGACGGTGTTGATGTCGTCGCCGTAGTCGTTGGCCGTGTCCCAATCGTAGGCGCTGTTGGCGTTGCCGACCGTTGCGCCGACCCTGCCGGTCGGCGGGAACGCGGCGCTGGCCCATGTCCCTGCGGCGGCGGTCGCTGCGCCGACGCTTTCCGAGTTCGCGAAGAGGTTGCCCTGGTAGACCCAGGTGCCGTTCGGCGCCGTGACCGTGAGGTCGTAGTCGGTCGTCAGCGTCGCGGACGCGAAGGCCGAGTCCCTCTGGGCCATCGTGACCTTCAGCGGGACGTCGTCGGAGAGGACGTTCACGGTCTGCGACAGGGACCCTGTGGTCCTGTCCCAGAACTTGTTGGACGCCGGCGCCGGCGGGACGATGGAGTTCTCCACGTTGATTCTCCCCCAGCCCTGGTCGTAGCTCGGGAACCCGAAGCCCATGTCCTCGCAGCCCTGGATGAGCATCGCCTTTATCAGTATCGGCTCGATGCTCGCTGTCGGGATGAGGGCTATGTCCTCAAGGTAGTCCCTAACGAGGATGGCATCGCCGGCCGCGTGCGGGCAGGACATCGACGTGCCCTGGTAGTTGACGTAGTCGCCAGCCGCGTCGGGGTCGTTGTTTATCATCAACGCTGCGTTCTCGTTGCTGCCCTTGTACACTGGCTCGCCGTTCGCGTTGGTGACGAAGTCGCCCTTCGCGCCGAATGTCGCGGTGCCTATCTCGACCAGGTCGGGCTTTATCCTGAGGTCTGCCGCCGCTGGCGGCCCGCGCGAGCTGAAGTCTGCCAGCTGGTTCGGGTTGTCCTCCGAGTCGAACTGGTCGGCCCTCATGTTCTCCGAGGCTCCGACGCCGAGGCCCATCTTCGAGTTCTCGTACCTGCCAACGGTCTGCTGGTTAGGTCCATCGTTTCCCGCGGAGAAGAGTATCAGCCCGAGCGGTTGCGCTACCATGAAGTTGTCTGGCACGTTCGTGTACCCGGTCGTCACGGTGCCGTCGCCCCAGGAGTTCGTGAAGACCCTGGCGGCGTACGTGGTATATGCCGTCGCCCACTCTGTGGAGACGAGGCCCTCGTAGAAGACGATGCCCGCCTCTGGCGCCCTGCCGGCAAATCCCCTGCGGTCCGGATATCCTATCGGGCTCGACGCTGCAATCTCGTAGTAGTTCGAGTTCGCGGCGTTCAGGCCGAGGTACATTTCCATGTCATAGCCGCTACCGGCCGCGCAGCTCGTCGTGTGAGTCCCGTGATCCTCGGTCGATACCGACGCCTGGTTGAATATGATCCTCGTCCTCGGGAGGGTGAAGTCCCTGTGCGTGCCGTCCAGGCGCGTGTCCTGGATGTCGATGCGCTGCCCGAATCCCGTGATGTTCACTGGCAGGTGGCTGTAGTTGCGGTTGTCCCAGACATAGTAGCTCTGGACTATCTCGTTGCCCTTGTTGTTCGTCGTGGCCTTCGGTCCCCAGTAGTCTATAAGGCCGACCGATTCCATCTTCGCGAGCAGGGGTATGGCGGCCGCGTCAACGGTCGCATGCACGGTCATGGTCGAGTAATCCAGCTCGGTCTGGGTCGCGCCGAACGCGATGAGTTCCAGGGCGAGCTGCTCGATGCTTGTGTCGAACGGGGATATGATGAGGCTCACATCGCCGCCCGTTTGCTGCCTGACGAGCTCGTAGGCCTTGAAATATGGCTGGTAGATGCCGCTCCATTCGACGTACGGGAGCTGGTCGATGTCCGCCTTCTGTGCCGGCGTCAACCTTACGATAATGAGGTTGTCGCCGATCATCGAGAAGCATGATGTAGCAATCCCTTTGACCTCATTGGTCCATGACTCGTCGGCCGGCGCCACGAACTGCACCATGTACAGGCTGCTGGAGTCCGCCTTCCATTCGTCTGGAACGGTGTAGCCAGTCCTCGAGTCGAACGATACTCCGACCTCCGGCATCTTCACCATTGTTCGGTCGGGAAGTGCGTTGACCTCGTAATCGGTGCTCATGTCCGCCTTCAGGCCAGCGGTCATCTTGACCACTGCGCCCCAGTCATTCAGCTTGACTATATCCACGCCGGAAGCAACCAATTTCTCCTTCTGCGCTGGGTTGCTGAACAAGACAGTGTAGTAGTCCTTCGGCATTGAAGCACTGTCCGTTGTTGCGTGGTCTAGCCCACCAACTAGCAGCGTGGTTGGGACAACCATGGTTATCCCGATCAGCACCGCCAGCACCTTTAATACTCTGTTCTTTGCGGGTGTCATCTGTACGGTCCCTCCTCCATTCGATATATATTTAGATACACATGCGCTGCGGCGTTGCCCACACGCACCGCATACATATCGTCTAAATGATATACTATTATCACTATATAAAATTTGTGTGATGGCGTGGCATGCCTCTGCTCCCCCGAAAATTGGCCTTTTCCAGCATTGCCCCAATCAAACGCAGCAAGGAAAGTCAGCCCGAGCGGTCACGCAAAATGCTTTATCGAGTTCTGCCAATTTCCGTTTTCAGAAAAGAGTCTTGCGCAATCCCCTTGAACGAAATCGCGGCATCAATTGACCGAAGGCCGAATATCTTTTATATTAGCATGCAATAGGGAGAGGTGGGCCTAGATTAACGGAGGTAGGACAATGAAAGTAGCGACTGTGATTCTTGCGCTGGCCGTGTGCGCCATGATGCTGCTTCCCGCTGTGGGAAAGACGCCACTTGAGACTGAGAGGACCCTATACGATGAGAGCGTGGGCGCAATCCCGCCCGCTCCGATGGATGGGGGGGACCAGGAGGCTTCCGATGGCGCCGCAGCGGCCCCGGCCGCTGGAAATGGCGGCGAGCAGGCGGAGAAGCCATTCTACTCGTCCGAAATCCCAGCAACCTCTTACGTCGCGCCTGGCGACGGCGTGACCGCCATACCGGGCCTCACCAACTGGAGCGCCAGGGACGCCCACCGCGTGCCCCAGGCTGCGGCCCTCGGAATCAACGGCACGAACGTGGTTGTTGGCGTTGCCGACACGGGCGTGGACTTCTGCAATATCGAACTCCAGAAAGCGCTCCTGCGCGACACCAACCCGTCCTCCCCCTACAACGGATGGCCCGTCGCGTTCGACTCTATCTCCCTGCGCAGCTACCTGGCCGCCAGGGAGGTCTCGGGCAGCAACTGGTACTCGAACACGAGCGCGAACGGCACCGGGCCGTTCGAGTACTTCAAGACTATTAAAATTGATGGAAGGAACGATTTCAGCTCCAGGGACATCCAATACCTGTCTGGCATCGAGATAGAGGATTCCAAGTCCAAATATTGGGACGGCAACAACCTTGTCGGCTCTTACAAGTACGATTTCGACCTTAAGAGGATGATGGCTTCGAGGGACTTCCAGAACTGGTATATCGGGTTCGACTCCAGGTTCGCGCAGGTCAATAAGACCTTTGGAATATATATCGATGTCGACAACACAACCAGCGGCGGCACGATCGACCCGGCTGGGTATTACATAGACACCGATGCCGCGCATACGAACACAGTTGACACTCTCGCGTACCACCCCGGTAGGGACCTGCTGGCCAGCGCTGCCGAGGGGAAGAAAGACTCTCTGGACAACATGGCTCCAGACAATAGAGCCATCTGGATATGGAACAGGACCGGCGTCGTGCAGCGGATTATCACCGGGCCAACGGAGGCCATTCATTCACTGGCCTGGAGCCCGGACGGCAACTACCTGATAGGGGCGGACAAGTTAAACACGTATATCTGGAATGCGAACACATGGGCTCTCCTGTACACGATTGATACAACAAAAACTGAAAGTATAAAGAACGGGCTCTCGGCGAGTAAGACCAATTCCTGGATCGCCATCCCGAGAACCACCACCCAATTGTTCAAGGTTATTAATTACACTACCGGGCTCAATGTTACAGAGACTAGCGCGGGGGGCGATGTGTATGGCGTGGCCTTTTCAAATGCAGGTGACAAGCTAGCAGTGGGGCTGGGCAATGGTGCAATAAAAATATACCTGACCTCTGATTTCTCCATCGATTCCATAATCCCATCCAACGATACGAACGGACATAGCTCAACATACCCGATTCGCTCGCTTACATGGAGCCTGGACGACTCGAAGCTCGCCTCTGCGGGGGATGATGGGCGGTTGCTACTCTGGGACGTTGGTGGAGTACCATCCAAGTTAGAAGGATGGCTGACATTCGCAAACCCAGGAACATATGCCATCTCGAACATCCTCTGGGACGCCACGAAAATAGTCGTCGGCTCCTCGAACGGCAACCTGACCCTGATAAACCCGTCCACCTATCTTGTGACCGGCGAGATAGACAACAGGTACAACCACCGGGTCAGCGCGATATCCTATGGCGAAACCGGGAACGAGATTTACGTAGGGAGCACTGACGCGTCCATCCGCCTCTACAACACCGGTGGGGGCCCCTATGTGCCATACATCACGCACAAGCCAGACATGGTGATATATATCGATTTCCAGGCGGAGACTTTCAAGCTCGACGACAAGGGGAAGGCCGTGATAGACACCAAGGACAAGGTCTTCGAGCCGCGCGTATACATGTGGAACGCGACCTCGAACACATGGAACCAGACAAACGCGACCAACCTCGAAATACAGTATTTCTACAAGGGGTTTGCGGCCGGCGACTACACTGGCAGTGGGTTCATGGAGCTCGGCATCCCAAGGAGACACTTCGCCAATTACTCCAATGGCGGAAAGACTATAGACCTCAAGCTATTCTCCGCAGAGAGGACCCCCAGCGTCCCCCAGGACATGGTCCCCGAGGACCCTAACATGGCACCTTACGTCGACTTCACTTCGACGCAGACCAGATCGATGTCGTGGTTCGGGCGCGTGGAGTTCAACGAGAACAAAATCAACTCATCGGCGATACCGGTGTCGAAGAGCGTCCCGCCAAAATACCACTTCGGATACCACCCGAGCGAGACGCTCGGCAAGATGGTCGGGGATGAGAACTGGCCCGGCGTGCTCGTGGTCGATGCGAACACAGCAGGTGTGTACGACACGGTGATTGTTGACATGAACGCCGACTATGTGTTCGACGCCAAGGACCCAATCGCCACCAAGGCCAACCCTTTCGTCGCCTATGACCCTTCGGGAGATGGCATTCCCGACGAATCGGGCGGTATCGTCTACTTCATCGGCAACGGCAAGGACCCGATCCCGTACTCGCAGAGGATTGCCGAGCTTCAGAAGATGACCTTCAGCAGCGAGAACCCGATGCCAATTCCGCAGGCCGGGGAGATCGTCTGCCTCTTCGGCGAGTTCGAGTACGACGCCGACCACTCGGTCCCCATTATGCAGGGGAGCATGGCCGCGGCCATCATCGCAGGCAGGGGCAATCAAAGCAACGACTACGGGAAGAGGCTCGGCATCGCCCCCAGCGTCAAACTCGTGGCCACCGCGAGAGCCGACCTTGACATGAAGAACTCCATCACCTTCCTCTCCGAAGGTTACAACCTCACCGATCCGTCGGACAATGCCAATATAATTTACATCGGCGCCTCCGCGTCCTCCTTCAACAGCGGGCTGGACGATGTCTCCCAGTTCATAGACTACATGGCCGTTGAAAAGCTCAACAACACCGTGACCTTCATCGTCCCCGCCGGGGACGACGGCCCGGGGTACGGCACGATCGCCTCCCCGGCACCGCACAACGCCATAGTGGTCGGGGCCGCGACCGACAACGCGTACAACACTAACGAGTTCATACTGCAGCATGTTTACGGCGAGCCGGCCACATATTCTTCGAGGGGGCCATCGGCGGGGGCGAGCGCCAAGCCCGACCTGCTTGCAGTGGGCAACGCCTTCGTCACATTGCCGCTCCTGCAGCAGGGCATCACAGGCGACCACCCCAACAACAACGACGAGATGATAGGGTCGGTGGTTTCGGCGGCGGTCACCGCGGGCGTGGCGGCCCTCACATACGAGGCCTACGTGAAGAAGTACGCGACCGCTCCGGACAGGAGGGAGCTGACCTCCATCCTCATGTCCACGGCCGACGACGTCAGCTACGACGTCCTGTCGCAGGGCGCGGGGTACCTGAATGCCGAGGCCGCGGTGCGGTTCGCGCTTGGGCTTGACGGCCTGAGCGTCAGGAACAACTCGTTCGTACCAGATATATATTACAACAACAACTACGCCTCGTACCCCGAGATAATGCCCCCGGGGTCGTCTGCCTCCGAAAACTTCACGGCGAAGAACATCGGCGCCGCCACGAATACCAACGTGCTTGCGGAGAACCATGTGGCTGTCTGGAGCGCCGTCGTAAACCACACCTTCGTCAACACAACGGAGCCACTGATGGTCAACCTCACGGCCATGGTCTCCCAGAACGTCTCCCTGCTCAAGATCAAGGCCATGACAGACGCGGCGGAGTTCTATGGGCAGTACGTCCAGGACAACAAGACGTTATACAATCCGTCTCCGATAGAGGAATACGAGATGTCCTTCGTCGCGAGCGACGGCACTTTCGTGGACAAGACGGACTATGAGTCCAATGTCCTCACGCTGGAGATGAGCCAGCCCCTTTATAAATTGAAGGCCGGGCTCTGGCTCAAGCTGGACTGCATAATGCTCACGAACACCACCACATGGACAATCTACTTCACGGGATACTATCCACAGAGCTGGAGCTGGCTCTCTGTCTCGGGCGCGCCGACCAACATCGGGGGCGGCGCGACGGCAGGCTTCACGGCCACGGCCAACGTGCCCCAGGGCGCGCTCCCGGGCTCGTACAGCGGCGCCATCAAACTGCTCTCCAAACCGCAGGCCGTTGCGGACGAGACCCTGTACGCGCCAAAGACGGAGAGCGTGACAGACGAGACGGTAACTCTCTTGAGTTCGACATCAGGCATCCTCGACCATGGAAATGACAGAGTGGGGACGCTCAGCCTATGGAATTACTCCCCCACAAATCCCGAGGTCGGATGGGTCTCGTACAGGAACGATGCGGTGGACAACAACGCGGTATTCGTCACCCAATCGCAGATTCCCATGAACACGCCAGTAGAGTTCTCTCTACCCTACATACCGGCGGAGGCGCTGCAGCAATTCTCATGGTACCATCCTGTCAACGTTTTACAATCCACTAATTCGTCGTGGATTATTTCCACATCGACTGGAACGGACGCCTTTAATCTAGGGCAGCCGGGAGTGGTTAATTGTACTTTATATGCCCATAATACCACCCCCGCCACCACGCATGAGAATTGGGCATTGCTCACGGAGGGCATCGATTATAACATTACCCTGACCACAGGCGACATCACGCTTAGTTCACCTTGGATGGCAATTGATGGTTTCCCCTGGGACATATATCCATTTTATAACATCACCGATTCCGAACAGGGCACTTGGTGCCTGGACCCAGAATGGGACGACATCTCCAGACTCGATTCCGGCCAGGTTCCATTGGGCGTAATTGGCGACGGGTGGGACTACTACAACCTTTCCGGCCCTGGTTCTCCGACATTCTTGAACTGCAGCGTTTGGGTAGATAATACAGGCACATGGTTGCAGCTTGTTGAAGGAATCGATTACACTGTAGACCTCAGGTGGTCGAGCATCACGCTCAACGGCATAGTTGCCCTAGTCGGCCTGCCAATTTATGTGTATTACAACGGTTCGGCAGACTTCTGGATGGACATGCAGACAGGTTACGTGACTGTTTTGAATGCCAATGTCTCCACCGGCCTCCAATCGGGCTCTGAATTTTATGTCAACTTCACTCACAAATGGCTGTCCGTCAATCCGGTCGGCTACTCCCTCGACTGGCTGACGGGCATCATCACCTTCACGAACCCCATCAATCCAGCAACAGATATCGTCACAGCGAGCTACACATACTATATACCGGAATACAGCGAGTCTGCGGAGAGGCTCACGATGCAGGACCAACTTGTGGGAACGCTCGCGCATGGTAGTGTCCGGCCCAACGAGGGTGTGAAACGATATGAAAATAGAGTTCCGACAAGCATTAGCGAGGAAGATTTCAAAGAAAATTTCACGATCCTCTCAACAACGGTTGTCACGCCTGCAGGGACTCCTCAATCCTTCTATATGACTGAAACGAACCGCCCATCTTCAAAACGGTTTGTAAACATCACGCGATTCCTGAGCATGACTATGTTCAACCCGGCGGATGGAACGACAGTCGTCCTCGATCCAAGCAAGTATACAATCGAGAAAAACACAGGTGCGGTTATCATCCAACCATTTGACTTTGAATTACCTGTCGGTGTTAAATTCAACGGAACATATTACTATCTACAACATCAGAGCCAACCATACACATATACAAAAAAAGTCATATGGACAGCTGTTGGTGGCGATACAGATACCATTGTCCTAAATGCGAGCATGAGCGGTATTGAATTGCTCACATTCAATGGATACGCTGATGACAATATGGGCACATATTATACCATCATCGAAGGAGTGGACTACACAGCGGACTATTCAGCAGGAACGATTACCTTTTTAGGTACATTCGGGGCAGGGTGGATAATACGCGCTAACTATACATATCTAGACAATTACATTTATAGAACAACGGGATATGAAACTGTACCGTGGGGATTCTACCTACCTTATACTAATATTTCTAGCGATATTACTGACATTAGATTGAAAGTTTTCTACTCAGGGGAATGGTACCTACTCAGTGATTGGGGCTGGGCATATACAATCAATGCAACAACAGGATATGTTGCTTTCACATCTGGAACACCCACCGCGGGCAGGGGCTTCTTCGTCGACCCCTACCAGACCGTCGCCGAGCTCGTCCGGGGCGTCAACTACACGATGTTCTACGCCAACGGAACCATCGTCTTCAACCCCGGCGACGAGGTGGGCCAGAACTCGACCGTCATGGTCGCCTACTCCTACGCGCCAGTGGACATCGACGTCACGCTCGTTGCCGCGAACCTAAGGCTCCTCGAATCGGGCATCTCCGTAAGGCTCTACGACGATAACAACATGACGACCGCTACCCTCGCGGCCCCGGACTACACCATCTACAGCGTGACAGGCGGCGTGTTCCTCAAGGTGCCGCTGGCGCCGTGGAAGTTCGTCAACATCTCCTACACGTACTATGCGAAGACGACCACCGTGCCCGTGCTGATAAACGTCGGCGCCGGCCAGACCTCGCGCTACGAGTTCGGAGGCCCGGCCGACAACACCCTCAACTCCCCGACCTCGCTGGGCGGGGGCAACGGCCAGAGGCTATCTGAGGAAGAGCTGAACCCATTCAGCGGCGACCGGAGGTACTTCTATGTCGACATACCGCCTCACGGGCTGCACCTGGACACTGACAACGTCAAGACACTGCTAAACGTGAAGTGGCAGGACGTCCCGACGGACATCGACGCCTCGGTCTTCGGCAGGGACCAGCTCGGGGCCTCGGGCACGACCGCGCCCTTCTCGCTGGCGCAGGTGGCCAAGGGACCGCCCTCGCAGGCGACGGCGCTTTACATGACGTCATCGGGCGGGGCCAACGAGACCATCACGGGGACCTTCGCCCCGGAGCTGAACGTGGTCATGCTGCGCGCGAGGGTTCTGAACGGCAGCAAAGAGCAGGCCAACTTCACGGGGAACGGCGGGATGCTTGTCCTGAGCGACAAGCAGCCCAGGATGAGCACCAAGGAGATGTCCGGCGAGATGCCCGTGACGTTCACCTCCAACCTGAACTTCACGGACGGGATGATAGCCTCCGTGGTCGGCCCCGCGTCCGGGACAAAGACGACGGAGGAAGCCTACGCGGACGTTCTCCTGCCGCAGGAGACCTACGAGGACTGGTTCACGCTCCTGGCGAGCTCGAAGTTCACCAAGGTCGTCAAGGTGGAGGGCGCGCTGAGCCTGGACGTCCACATAATAGGCGACGACCAGTGCCCAGACCTCGACCTTGCCATATTTAAGGATGGATATAAAACCGGTGTCGAAGATGGTGAAGCCCAGTGGAATGAGATTGTGGACAAGGCCCTCGTGACCAGCATCGATGCCTACAAATCGACCTACGGCACCGGGTCCTTCGGGTACTGCGGCGACGCCGACGCGGACGAGGCCGTGAAGCTCATCGGACCGCCGGATGGAAATTACATCGTCAAGGTCCTCGGCTACACGGTAACGGGCAGCCCAGGCCACTTCACGCTGGACATCAAGACCATCCGGAAGGGCGTCGAGGGCTTCAACCTCGGCAGCAACCTCGAGGACTACGACCCAGCCAACTCAATCGTCCTCCACAACAAGACCGTCAGCAACTTCACGACCGCGGAATTCGACGTCCTTTGGAACTTCCCCCCGGCAAGCAGCACGGACGGCTCATACGGCGGCATCCTGTCATTTGGCACGAACTACTCGAGGGAGGTTCTCGTCGTCCCAATCGACATCGTCCTTGACCGACAGGCGCCCAGGCTCACGTCCCAGACGCCGGCGGAGTACAGCAAGATATCCGACCCGAGGCAGCGTGTTGCGTGCGTCTACGACGACAGCGAGATGGGCGAGATAGACAAGGGGACGCTGAAGATATACCTCGATGGGCTAGACATCACCGGGATAGCCAAGGCGTCGGCCGAGAAAAGCGCCAACACCGCGGGCACGCAGGGCGTCTGGGCCGGCTCGATAGTGTTCGATCCGCAGTACGACCTGGCAGAGGGCGGGCACATCGTTAAAGCCATGTGCGGCGACCAGGCCGGGAACCTGAACGAGGCAGTGTGGGGATTCACGGTCGACACGAACGCGCCGATGATCACCATGGAAGCGCCGGCCTCGGACGTGTCCGTTCCAAACGGGACCTTCGCCGTGAAGGGGAGGACGAACGACCCAGGCGCGACGGTGCGCGTCTTCGTCGGCTCGATCGAGTACCAGGTGGGCATGCAGACGGACAACGCGTTCGTGTCCACGGTCACGCTCCTGGACGGCTCGAACGAGCTCATCGTGACCGCCACGGACGGCACTGGGAACATGGCCAATCTCGTGCGCAGGATAGTCCTCGATGACGCGGGCCCGACGATTAAGGACCTCACGACCTCTACGAGCAGCGTAACAAGCCAGCCTTTCATGTACGTCATGGGCAAGGCCTCCGAGGCGGGCTCCGTCTCCGTGAATGGCGTCCCCGCGGTGCTCCAATCGGATTATACCATCTCCCACAGGGTCGACCTCTCGGAGGGGGCCAATGTTGTGAAGATAACGGTCAGCGACCTTGCAGGCAACTCGGAGTCGTACTGGCGCAACATAACCCGCGACACCGTCGCCCCGCAGATAGCGCTGAACGACGTCCCGACGAAGACCACGTCATCGGCCATCGACATCTCCGGCAGGGCCGAGTCAGGCACGACCGTCTACGTCAACGGCAAGCAGACCAACGTCTCGTCCGACGGCAGGTTCACTGTGACGGGCATATCCCTGAGCTACGGCGCGAACGCCATAACCGTCACGGCCAAGGACCGCGCGGGCAACGAGGCGCAGAGGACGCTGACCCTTAGTTACGAGCCGGCGCGCGGCACGAACTGGGCTGCGATATGCCTGATGATAGGCCTGCTCGCGATCGGCCTGACAGTCGGGATACTGCTGTGGAAGTACATGGGCCCGAAGCCGGCGCCAGAGGCGGAGGTTGTCGCGGAAGCGCCTCCGGTTGAAGGGGCAGCGCCGGTCGAGGGAGAGGCCGTGCCCGCTGCGGAGGGCGAGGCGCCCCCAGTGGAAGGGGAGGCTGCGGTGGAGCCGGGCGCGGAGGCGCCGGCAGAGCCAGTTCCGGCCGAGGAGGCCAAGCCCGAGGAGACCCCTGCGCCTGCGGAGCCAGTGCCCGGGGAGCCGAAGCCCGAAGCCCCCGCGGAGCCCCAGCTCGACCCGGTCAAGCAGGAGCGCATCGCGAAGCTCAGGAAGGCCCTTGACGACGGGAAGATATCGAAGGAGCTGTACGACAGGAACGTCGAGCGCGTGATGAAGCAGTAAAATCCTTCGCCAAAACCTTTCTCTTCCCTAATTTCGCTGCTGGGCGGCGCCATCGCCGCACCTCATCGCGTCCTCGTCCCCGCCCAGGGCTTTTTCAATCATCTCGGAGAACTCTGTCGGGTCCTTCGGGACGCCCGGCACGACGTCGAGCGGCGGGTCCCTGCAGAAGGACGGGTCGCATCGCTTCCTCGTGCCCCAGCCGACCAGATCGCCCGGGAAGCCTATCATGCGCATCGCAGGGCGGAAGGATTTGCTGCCGTGCTTCCAGCGCGTGATGCCCCAGTAGCATGCCAGCAGGAACGGCGTTATCCACCACTTCTCGTCCTGCGCCCAGTAGTCTATGTTGTGCTTCCAGCAGTTGGCTATGAACTCCCACTGGCGCTCGGAGAGCCGGTCCATGTCCACGCGCTTGGCGTCCGAGAGGACCGCCTCCTCTATGGGGATGAAGACTAAGGGCGTGAGGAAGCTCTTCGTCCCTTTGAGGTCGTCTATCAGCTCCAGGGTCTGGATGAGGTCCTCCTCCGTCTCGTCCGGGAGGCCCGTCATCAGCGTCGCCAGGGGCCACCATTCGTACTCGTTCATGTTTTGGAATCCCTGGACGACCAGCTCGCGCCAGGAGTCGGCCTTGAAGGGCAGGGCCTTGCCGCGCATGGACTTGTTCATCAGCCTCGCGGAGCCCGTCTCGACGCCGACCTCGACCGTTATGAACTTCTTCTTGTACGATTTCTTGTACTCCGGGCTCCAGCGCGTCTTCTCCATCAGGACAGGCGTGATTTCTTCCAAGACGCTCTTGTCGTAGACGATCGGGGCGAGCGCTGCATGGGAGATTTGTATGTATTTCAGCCCCGGGACTGCCGCGACCGCGCTTAGCATCTTCTTCAGCTTGTGCTTGTCCGGGACGAAGCGCGCCTTGCAGCCATACAGGAAAATATCTTCTGTCGCGAGGAAGGCCATCTTGCTCCCCGCCGCGACGTTGAGCCTGACCTCCTCGACTATCTTCTCTATCGGGACGTTGTGCCTCTTCCTCATCGTCGGCGTGCAGAAGGCGCACCCCCTCCCGCAGCCCCGGGTAATCTCGACCATGCCGTATGTCGCGGCGCCCTGTATCTGTGGGATCGTATCGTAGTCCGGCAGGCCGCCGTGTACGTCGGTCGGGACCTTCTCGCCGGCGAGGAGCTTCTTGACGAGCGCGACCAGCTCTCTCTCGGCCATGCCATGGAAGAGGACGTCGATGCCCAGCGGCCCGCGCATCTTGGCCTCGTTGATCTGCCAGACGCCCGCGCCGCCCATGAGCACAGTGCCCTTGAAGTCCCTGAAGACCGGGTTGGCCATCATGCGCTTGAACTCGGCGGCGTTCAAGCCCTCGCCGCCGATGCCTATCAGCGAGTTGTATGTGGTTGAGACGTAAGCAAGCGAAACGGGGTCCATGGACGAGATTCCGATGATTTTAGTGTTCGGGCCGACGAAATGCGCCAGGTCGGGCGAGTGGCAGACAACGACCCTGTCCCTGCCGAAGTTGTTCTTCAACAGAGCCTCGACCTTGCGCAGGCCGTAGAGGGCGAACCTGGCGCTGCCGTCCTGGTTCCGCGTGAGCCCCTCCTCGTAGAACTTCTTCTCCCAGGAGCGCGGGAAGAGGCCGTTCGGGAAGGTGCAGTAGAAGGCCAGGAACGGGTCTAGCCCGTAGTCGGCCATCTCGGCCCTCGATGCTGTGAGCACGATTTCGTAGCCGCCTTCCGGTACCTTGAACTGACCAGTCATTGCGGGAGAGGGGAAAGGGTCTGCTGATAAAGAATTTTTGGCCAAAGAAGAGAGGCAATAACTCCATCTATTGAGAGGCAGGCAATTCAGTTTTACCAATATGCCTAGATCATATATTAAGGGGTGGATACTAACCCCTCAGGAAAAGGTAGATTTATGACCCCTTCAACAAGGCCAAATCCTTTTCCGTAAAAGGTTGAACCAAGAGAGAAATCCAAAGCCATGCTCATTTTGTTATCGGAACCGCAAGTTTTAACTACTTGTTTATACATATGGTTCAAACGAGATGTATCCGAATGTTCGAACTGAGGTTCCGGGGGAGGCTCTGCGTCCCCAGCCACGACGCCCTGAGGGACATGGCGCGGCACGACGTGCCGCCTTCTCTCGTGGAGTGCATCGTCATCGAGGGGGAGGAGTATGCGAATGGCCTGAGCGCAAAGGGAGAGGCTGGGATGGCTCTCCGGAAAGGCGGATACATCATATTCGTGAAGCTCGTCCCGAGCCTCTCGCTAGCCCTGGACGAGGAAGTCTGGGTCATCAAGCACGTTGGGAAAAGGAGGATGGATAGGTGAGCGCGAAATCATTGGATGACGGAGACATCGTGTGCCCCGAGTGCGCGAAGGCCTGCAAGCCCGCCATGATCGACGTGGCAGGCGAGAAGATTGGCGGCTGGAGGTGTTCCTGCGGCTACGAGATGATAAGGCCGAAGGATTTCGAGAAGGCGTACCTCTTCCTGCAGGCCAGGAAGAGGGAGAGGGTGAAGATATCCAAGAGGGGGAACTCGTACATGGTCACGATACCCAAGGCCATCGCCGACGTCATCGGGATAGACAAGGACAAGACCGCCGAGATATTCCTCAAGGACCCGCACACGATATCGATTATCGTCTAGGCCCCGTACACCGTGAACTCGCTCTTCAGGTTGTTGTAGTCTATGGGGTCGAGCGTCGACGGATCGACGGCTATGAGGAAGATGCCGCCGCTTACCGACGTCGTGTCCCTGATGCGCTGGGCGAACTTCAGGATGTCGGTGAACTGGTTGTTCGATATCAGGAACTCGATGCCGTGAAGCATGACCACGCCCTTCCCCTCCTTCAGGAAGGCCGATATCGTGCGGTAGAGCTCGTGGTCGTAGCGCTCGGGCTTTATGGAGTTGACCTCCGCCGAGCTCTCCGTGGTGCTGAGCCAAATCGTCTGGAACTCGGCCCCCGTGACCTCGAGGTACCTCTCCAGCACCCTCGGGGGGAATATGCGCGTGACGCAGAGCCCGGGCATGCCGTGGCTGACCGCGGCGACGAAGACCTTGAATGTGCTTGGCGCGTTCTTGACCTCGTCCACAATGAGGTAGGACTCTCCGCGCTCGAGCTCCGGGATATTCAACGGGAGGTGCGGCGTGGGCGCGGGCCGCTTCATCTCGAGCGCCTTCGACGATTTAACGAGCTCAAACTTGCCTTCCCTGATGCCTGCGACGTAGGGTTCGCCGAGCATTTCCGACACCATCCCCGCCAGATAGCCAGCGCAGAAGTAGTCGTCGTCCACGGCGCGCTCCCCCGACGACTTGATGGAGATGCTCTCGCCGATAGTGACCTCTATGTTCAGTATGCCGTCTGAGATGGCGCTTTGTACTGCCGTCCGTGGGAGCCCGGCCATATCGCACCTGATGCCCTCGTTGTTGGACTGGCCGATGCTCTTCCCGTACTGGTATATCAACCAGTTCGCGTCGTCCCTGCTGCTCTTCTGCTCCTCCAATGCGCGCAAGGCCGCCACAGTCCCCGAGTCTATCGAAAGCCTGTTACCCATTCTGACCCCCCAGCATCGTCTTCCCCAGCTCCGTGAACGCCTCCTCGACGTTCTTCCCGGTCTTGGCGCTCGTCTGGAAGTACGGGAACTTCCTGTTGAAGTCGTTGCGCCCCATCCCCGCCCATTTCAGCACGTGGGCGAGGCTCACTGGCTCGAACTTCGTGGGCTGGTTGAACGCCTTGGCATAGTACTCGACCACGCCGGCGTGGCGCTTGAGCATGTAGTCGTGGAACTGCTCCGGCGCGGTGGAGGCCACCTCCACGCCCAGCTCCTCCTCGAAGTCCCTGATGATGTCGAACTTGTTGCCGAGGATGATGACTGGGACTTCCCCGGTAACTTTATAGAGGTCGGATATCCAGCCGGAGATGTTGTCGAACGTCGATTTGCGGGTCGAGTCGTAGACCATCAGCGCCCCCTTCGCCCCGTGGTAGTTCGCCGCGTGGCGCTCGGCGCTGACCTTCTGGCCGTAGATGTCCCAGATGATGAGCTGGAGGCTCATATCGGAAAGCAGCTTCTTCTTCACGTTGACGCCGATTGTCGTGATGTAGTCGTCGGAGTACATCCCCTCTACGAACTTGCGCACCAGGGAGGTCTTGCCGACGGCGCCCTCGCCCAGGAGGACGATCTTGAGAGTTCGAAGGGAGCTGGCCATCGAAGCTGTGAAGGTCAGGAAGATATAAAATGATTATGGGGCACATACACCCGTCTCAATTTCTAATCACGCAACCGCATAACAACCATTGCACGAGCGTCTTGGGATTGATGTCGCCCACCATCAATCCCAAAATCTCTTAGTGCGTGCATATTCGATTTCCGCCTCCAGCACCTTGGCCAGCATCTCGTCCTCGCTGACGTAGATGCGCGCCAGTATCTTCCCGGCCTTGTCCGGCCCGATGCCGCGGCCCGCGAGGACGAGCGCCGCCTTCCTGCCGTAGGTCTTCACCAGATTGGCGTTCTTGGCCAGGCGCCTGACGTCCTTCTGCTCGGCGGCGGTCAGCCTCTTCTTCTTGAATAGCTCTACTTTGTCCAGCTCGTACGGGCCGAGCGCCGCCACCATCACGCTTCTGCAGTACGGGCAGGAGACCCTTTCCTTGACCTGCGAGACCTTCATGCGCCTGGCCTTCTTGCAGTTCAGGCAGAGGAGCGCCACCTCCTCCGATTCCAACCTCGTTCTCAGCGCGTCCAGGATGGCCTTGCTCGGCCTGCCGGGGGACACCACGTCCCCGCGCCGCTCGAGCCCCTCGCGGCCGAGCGGCGACAAATGGCCTTCGATGACCTTGATGGCGCCCCGTTTTACTGCACTGATGATTTCTGCGGTCTTCTCGACGTCCATCTCGTCCCACAGGGTCTTGGCCACGGCCTCCTCCATCAGCGGGGTGTTCTCGTAGGCTTCGAGGAGCGCGTCCAGGTTCAGGCGCCGGTAGTCTGCGTCCCTGCGCAGGACGCCGAACTTCTTCGCGGCGTGGACGAAGCGCCATCTGAAGGTCGTGGAGCGCCTCGCGGCCAATTTTGACAGGGATTCTACTGCCTCGGGCCTCAGTTCATCGAGGATTGCGCGGCACTCGGATGCGCTCAGCCTCCGCGCAGACTCGAGCACTATCCTGCAAGGGTCGACGTAGAGGCCGATGCTGTCGCCGCGCTTCGCGGCCAGGAGGGCGCTGAGTATCCGGCCGAGGGTCTCGTTGACCTTCGTGCCGAAGCAGGCGTGGATGACGAGGACATTATCCTCCTCCTCGATGATGATGTGGGAGTCGTCCGGGACTGGCATGCCCTTCTTGGCTTGTTCGTCGAGGCGCTCCCTTGCCTGCCGGAGCGATTCTTCCGAGAGGTTGTACTCGTTCCAGTTTTGTCGCTTCCTGAGCTTGCCTATCTCCTGCGCGACCTCGAAGGGGACGGGAATCTCCTCCCCGACCCAGTTGGGCACCACGCCGATCTGCGTGACGGGCTCGACGAGGATTTTATCGCCTTCGACCTCCACTATGTGCCACGGCTTGCCTTTGACCACGAAGGGCATGCGCTGGTCGGAGAAGTTCGCCACGAAGGCCTCGTCCAGGGTGCCAACGGGCTTGCGCGTCGTGATGTCAACGACCTTGTAGGTCTTCTCGTCCGGGATCATGGAGATGTTCTCGAAGTAGTGCTCCAGCGTCCGGAGGCTCTTCTTCAGCTTCCCCTCGAAGACCATGACTGTCCTGAGCTGGTCGAGGAACTTGACCATGGCGTCGAACTCGTCCCAATTCATGTCCCTGAACGGGCGGGAGCGCACGAGCGCCTTGTAGAGCTTCTCCGGCTGAGAATAAGGGTCGGTGACCGCGAGCGCCGACACCTGGTTCGCCAGTACCGATAACGGCCTGTCGCGCCCGCGCACAGCTTCGATTTGAGCGGCCAGCGCGCGCCTGCAGATGACGGCGCTCTCCATGACGTCGTCGTGGCCGGAGGAGACTATCACGCCCTCGGAGACCTTGAGCATCGTGTGCCCGGCGCGGCCTATGCGCTGGATTAGGCGCGCCGCCTCCCTCGGGCTGCCGTACTGGATGGCGAAGTCCGTCGCCCCGACGTCTATCCCGAGCTCGAGCGACGACGTGCATATCAGCGCCCTGAGCCTCTCGGCCTTGAAGTCCTCCTCCATCTCCATGCGCGCGTGCTTGGACAGCGAGCCGTGATGGACGCCTATCTTCAGTTCGGGGTCCATGAGGGCGAAGCGCATCGCCAGGTACTCTGCTGTGTCCCTTGTGTTCACAAAGAAGAGGGTGCTGCGCTTCTTTTCCACGTACGATTTGCACACGCGCATCGCCGCCGCCGTCCCCGGCTCCGTATGCAGTCGGACGGCCTCCTCGCGATCCTTCTCAGTAATTGTCGGCGTGACCACGGATATGCGCATCCCCTTCGGCAGGGATATTTTCACGATCCCTACCTTTCTCCCTACTCCACCTAAGAAATCGGCGACCTCGCGCGGCGCGCCCACGGTCGCCGACAGGCCAATCCTCTGGAATTCTCCGGCCAAGTCTACGAGCCGCTCGAGCCCGACGGCCATCTGCGCCCCGCGCTCGTCGCCGGCCAGCTCGTGAATCTCGTCCACGATGACCCATTTCACCTTCGAAAGCGCGGCTCGCAGGTGCTTGCCGGTGAACATGACCTGAAGCGTCTCAGGCGTGGTGATGAGGAACTGCGGCGGTTTCCTTGCCTGCGCCAGCCGCTCGGACTGCGATGTGTCGCCGTGTCGCACCCCGACGGATATGCCGAGCTTTTCCCCGAACCACTGCATCCTGCGCAGCATGTCGCGGTTCAGCGCCCGCAGCGGAGTGATGTAGAGGAGCGCGACGCCCTGCGGGCGCTCCCTGACGAGCTTGTCGAGGATGGGGAGGACCGCGGCCTCGGTCTTGCCTATGCCCGTCGGAGCCACCAGAAGCGTATTCTCCCCCGAGCCAATCGCGGGCATGGCCGCCGCCTGCGCGGCCGTCGGCTCTGAGAGCCCAAGCTCCTTCAATGCCTTCCTGACTTCGGGGTGCAAAGGGTCGAACGCGCTCATCCGAGCCTCCACAGAGGCAGCGGGTATAAAACCCATCCCACGAGAAAGAAATAGAGATTATACCTTTTCTAAAATGCGACCCCTTCTTTCGGAGAGAACATCAGCTTTAAAGAATTGGTCGTCAGGAACTTTGTGCCTATTACGCTCGGCAACCCAGGCGTCACAATAGCATTGCCGTGCCGTGGGGCTGGATGTACTCGCACACCACGTCGAGCTTTTCATTTAAAAATTCCGATATGGCCTCGACATTCAGACTGTCTTTGATTATCTTCCCGCGCTTCACGCAGACGTACCTGTTCGGGAATTTCTTGGCAAGGTCGCTATAATGTTCATTGATCCAGCGCCTGTTGTATTCGGCTTCCGTGAGCGCCTCCAGGTATTCCTCGTCGCTCAATTCCTGGCCCATTTTTCATGCTCCTTATGTTATGAGTCCTGTCTCATCGGATTCACTTGTGTATGCACATCGGATTATGCACTATTTAAGAATTATCCAATAAAATATATATTCGATGGCGATTATACACCGCCCTTCACAATCTTTATCTCCCTTCGGCCAGCATCTTCAACTGGTTACATTTTGTAACCGTTTCGCTGCCACCTTCCTGATTGAGCCTGTGCTTGAGTACTTTCCAATATGTTGTCCGATTTTTTCGGACAACTCAAATCCTTCGTCCGAAAGCTTCTTCTTCAGGTTGCGCCAGTACTTCCTCGGCCTCTGGCTGTCGGTCAGAACCTCAATGACATCGACAAGGTGGAAAAGTCAGTGCCACGAACCTACAAAAAATAGATATGGTATTATGCCCATCCACTATCAACGCCGAGGGATGCAATGTCTCGCCAATCAATCGAAGTAGGGGTTGCCCCAACAGTCCTACAGTGGGCTAGGAACTCCATAGGATTGAGCATTATGGAAGCCGCAGACAAAATTACGGTCGATGAGGCAACAGTATCCGCATGGGAAAAAGGCGAAATAAAACCGACAATCGTTCAGCTTAAGCAAATGGCCCATGTATATCGACGACCTCTCACAGTCTTTTTCCTTCGGAAGCCGCCCCTAGAGCCGAAAATGCCGCGAGATTTCAGATTGGCATCGTCGGGGATTCAGAAAGAACTGTCCCCCCAAACCCGTCTGGCAATCCGACGAGCGCAACGAATGCAGGCATTGGCCATGGAAATGACAATATCATTAGGTGGAAAAAAATTTCCCGCGCTAGAGCACGTTAAATTGTCTGACGAACCTGAAATGGCCGCAGTCACCATTCGCAGCAAACTGAATATCGATTTGAATACCCAACTCAATGATTGGATGGACGATAAGAGTGCTTTCGAAGGCTGGAAAAACGCGATAGAAAAAATAGGTTTCTACGTATTTCAGATAGGCATGCCGGAGGAAGAAATAAGCGGATTTTCCCTCATAGACGATAGATATCCCGTCGTCGTTATCAATAAAAGGGACTACGTTCAGACCCGAAAGACCTTCACCCTAATGCACGAGTTCGCCCATCACTTGCTCCACGAGAGTGGCATATGCAAAGTCGATGACAAATACGCGCAATCCGGTCATGAAAGAGCCGTCGAAGTCTTCTGCAACGCCTTTGCAGGGGCTATATTGGCACCGTCGGATGCTTTACGCGGACATCCGGTTGTAAAAACGTACGCTCAGAAGTGCTACGACGACGCGTGGGTCGATAGAGACCTCTCGAGGATCGCTCGCGATTTCAAGGTCAGCAAGGAGGTTATATTGAGAAGGTTGACTGGCCTGAAGCTTGCATCGGTAAAATTCTACAGATCGAAAAGGGATGATTGGGCTAAAAAGAGCCCGGGTAAACCTATGGGTGGCCAAAGAAGCGTTCCAAAGGAATGCCTCCAAGAGAATGGCATCCCCTATACTTCACTCGTCCTGGAAAACTATCGCACCGAGAAGATTACATATGCCGATGTGGCCGACTATCTCGATGTGCGGACGAAATACATCCCCAAAGTAGAGGAGCTATCCAGGGAGTCCGCATGATTCAGAAGCGGCTTCAGCAATGCTACGTAATAGACACTAGCGCTTTGATAGACCTCTGGCGCGTGCACTACGCGCCCGACGTTTTCAAGTCCCTCTGGTCTGACCTCGGCAGCCTGGTCTCAAGGCATGAACTCATCGCTCCGGACGAAGTATTAGCCGAGCTGGAGGCACGCGAGGACCAACTGCTAGAATGGGCAAGAGACCACAGGCAGATGTTCAAGATGCTAGACGGCGACCAGATCGCCGTGCTAGCCGAGATATTGGACGAATACCCGCCCGGCGTCGCGGATACGCTGAGCGAGACGCCAATCGCAGACCCATTCGTCGTCGCCTTGGCGAAGGCCGCCGACGGAAAGGTCGTGTCCTCCGAAAAAACCGACAAAAACAAGGTCAAGATACCGGACGTGTGCGCGAAGTTCGGGGTTCCGCACCGGTCGATACTGGAGTTCCTGCGGGAAAAGAAGTGGACATATTGACGGCACCTATCTTCCCCGTCCGCTTATATCGTCGGTTGAGAGGCGCGGTTCTCGTTTTACCTGCGAATCCTGTGCCCGACGCGCCTTCTGGTCCTCTCCCCGACTGAGCCGCCGATGGCAGCGTCTATGGAACCCCCGTATTTAGAGCCGAGGGCTCGTCCTTTGGTTCTAAAAACATATGGGTTCGGAGCCCCAGCCGAGAGACTTACCAACACCACTTTCAAATCGTTTTTGAGATGTCCTTATCTTTTTAATTTCATCTTCAGATAACACTTCTAGATATCTGTCCCAATTGATCAACGACAGCGTATTATTTATTATTTGAGCGCAATTTTCTACAATTTTCGTAATAAATAAATGGGGCTCAACAAGACAACTTTTATTATCGTTAAACACGAATCCATAATCTCTTCCATCACCTTCAGATATCGCTTTAATTTGCTTTACGGCTTCCATTGGAATTGAAAAAACATTTTTTGAAAAATTATTTTGCACATGCTGTAAATGACTTGCCCCGATAAATTCTCTATGCTGCAAGGTATCTCTGATTGGATACATCATTTTAATAATATTTTGTGTCGCTGAATCTGTAAGATAATCATGCAATTCTTTATTATTAGTAATTAACTTCTTGTAAAAATTTGTAGACGTTTTATCATTTGGTATTTTTATCCCAATGTAGCGCGGATCTTTTAGATCAAGAGAATATAAATGTTTGATAATCCAAGCAAGATCGTCGAATGCTCCCGTTATTAACATGATAAAATATCCAAAATGGTAGAGCGTATTGTCTTGTGTATCATTATTAGGTTCTTTTAATGCATAAAAACTCGCCTTGTCAGCGGATCTGCATATAAACATAAGACGATGCTTCAGACTGTCAAATTGACGATAAACCGACTCACTTATACTTTTACCTTTCGTGTAAACCACAACTGACCATGGAAATTGATATTTTGGAAATATTTTTTTAAATCTGTACTGGTAGTAAAAACCTTCATTCACGGGAGAGTTCGGCTTTATATAAAACAATCCCAGATTCACTAGCAAAATCCTTGTTATCTCTATAGCAGTACGTGGGTTAATATGTGTATCATTATTTCGACTGCAATTTAAAAAATTATCATCTTTCTTTAGGATATGATAATCAAAATCTGTATCTAGTTGTTGGTGGCTAGTCGCTTCGATATGTTTTTCATTGAATAATTGGATAATTTGTGGATTCTGTGTTGGTGTGAATACTATTTTCACGAATGGAAATGCGGCCAATTCCATTAATTTTTTTACATAAGGTTCATCAGAAACTATTTCTTGTTCGAGGGCGCTTGTATGAACCAGCATTTTTATCAAAGGATTATCGGTTCGTTCTCTATCGAACGGGGTCTTATTTGTTTGCTGCATGTTATTTTACCATACTCCCTTCAACAATCTCAACCTCTTCCTCCGTCAGGCCATACAGCTCGTACACCAGCGCGTCAATCTCTTTATCTGTGGCCTGAATCTGGCGCTCGACCCTCTCGATTTTGTCCGGGAGCTTCTCGGCCTGCCTGTCCTTGTGCAGCTTGAGCATCCGGTTGACGAGGGCGACCATCTTGTCGTGGCGAGCTTTGTCAGCCGGGTCGGAGAAGTTGATTGCGCGGATTGGAAGCTGCTCGATGTACTGGCGATTGTAAGCATAGTATCCACCTCTGAAAGAGCTTGAAATCCTTTTAAGGTACATATCCAATAATTTTGAATTTAATAAGCCGAGTACGTATTCGTAGGAGAGTTTGCATTCGTCGGCCAATATAATTCCATAACCTCCACCACCACCGCCGCCTGAACCGACGAAATATAATTGTCCATATTGGTCTAATGTGTATGATGCGGATAGTGCGATGGACGGCGTAAGTATTTTTTTCTTAGCAAACAACGGGATGCTTTTCGGATAAACATAACCATACCACCCATCATGTCGCATTTTTCCTTTTTCACGATTACGTAATACTTCATAATTTTCTTTTAGATAAGACCATGTCCTTGGATACTTAGATTGAAAATCTGATTCACTGATAAGGATTGATTTTTTTAAAGCATCTGATTGCGCTGGGTTGTATGGGAATATTACTCTTTTTGAGGGAGATGCAAGATAACGGCGAATATCAAGTGAACCTTTGCATAGTGGAGGGACCACCTCTGCTTCAAATGAATATTCCTGATTGGTTGCATTTGATTTTACCGTGACATGATTATTTTCTATATTAACTGGTTCCAACAAATAAACTGGATCACTGCTAGTGACTAATCCTTGGAAGATATTGCTAGATACATCTTTCAATTTTGTGGGCATTCTACTCAACTTCTCAAATAACTCCGCACCTTCGCCCACAGCGAAGTTCCATTCACTGGCGCTGACGTCCAACGCCGGTATCTCGCCATCTGTGGATTTTCCATTAAGGCGCCAGGCTGCCAAGTCCTCGACTCTCTTGAAGTGCAGCTTCTCTGCGCCACCTTTCTTCAGAAACATTAGGCATGTGTAGGTCGTCGCACCATCGAAGATCTGCTGATCGCTGAAGTGGACGACTTCGGATAGATGCTTTCCCTTGGAGAGGACGTCCCTCAGCGGCTCCCCGTACTGCGCATTGAAGAACTTATGCGGCAGGATGTAACCAAGCTTGCCGTCTGGATTCAGCAATCCCAAACCGCGCTCGACGAATACAACGTAGATGTCATAGTTTCCCTTCGAGGCAGCTTTGTAATGCTGTTTCAGATAATCCGCTTGGCGAGGAGTCCATTCGTTAAGCGCTTGTATCCTGATGTAGGGTGGATTTCCTACGATGGCGTCGAACCCTCCCGCCTTGAACACTTGTGAAAACTCGTCCTCCCAGTTAAATGGTTTGAGTTTCTCGAGTTGCGCGTCCTGTTCTGCCTTTGGTATGTCTTTCAGGAGATCAATCACGTTGAAACCTACCAGCGAGTTCCCGCACTTGATGTTGTTGTCCAAATCCGGCAGCGCAGGCTCCCTGAACCACTTCTTCACGTTCTCGACCGATTCCTTGCTGTCGCCTTCGAGCGCCTTCAACAATAAATTCAATTTTGTAACCTCGACGGCCTGGCTGTCGATATCCACCCCGTAGATGTTGCTCAGGAGGATGCGCTTCTTCTCCCTCAGCGTCAGATGCCATTCGTTCTCTCGCGCTTGAAGGACGGCGTCCTTCCACTTCTTCGGGTTGTCCGCGACGTACCAGTCCAGATGCTCTTTCAGCAATCGCGCGTAGGCGACGATGAGGAACGACCCCGAGCCGCAAGCGGGATCGAGGATGCGCAGCCTCGCCATTTCGTCGGGGGATTTCCCGGCGCATAGCCTGCCGACCGTATTTTCCACGATGTAATCGACGATGTATTTCGGCGTGTAATAGACGCCACCGGCCTTCTTGACCTCTGGCTTCTCCTCGACCTTGGCATGGCCGCCTTCGGTGAGGCGTATGACCTTGCCGAGGAACTGCTCGTAGACCTGGCCGAGGATGTCAGCAGGTATGACATTGAACTGATAGGGAGATTCGGGATAGTAGAGGTTCTTGATTATCTCTTTCAATATCCTATCGTCTATGTCCAGTTTCGGCGTGATTTTGTCGGGATGGCCGGCCCTCTTCGTATCGCGCTCAAAATGGAACAAACCAGAATTGTACTTGGCGTCCGCCTGCTGGAATAGAACAACCAAGCGCTGGTACATATCATCCTTCTCAATGATGGCACGCAGTTGCCCAGCGGGCTCGGTTCCTCTGTCCTCGCATATCCGCAGAAAGATAATGCGGTCTATCAATTTGCCAACCGCAAAGTTCATTTCATCGAGGGAGAGCTTGTTCCTATTTGCGATGTTCTTTGCCAGTATTTCGCGCCATTCTTCGATATCCTTTAAAAATTCGTCGTCAACCTCGGAAGTACCGCGCTTCCCTTTGACGTCTTCGGCATATTTGTCGAACGCGCCGTTCAAAATCGCTTCCTGGGAGAAAATAGAGACTATCTCGTCCCATTTTTCTATGAAATCCGTCGTGCTGTATTGCAGTATCCTCGCGTTGCTTGCTTTATCGTCGTGAGTTGGCTTCACCCTGCAATCGAAGACGAAGAGATATTCGAAATTGGTGAGTATCGACAACGGCAGCTTCGCGCTCCAGGCATATCTTCGCAGCTGGAACGAAGGATAAGGGTCTTGCCAGATATCCACGGAAGGCTTTTTGGCTTCGACGAAGAATTTCGGGACCCCGCCAATCCGAAAAGTATAATCCGGCGCTTTCGTCGCTCCCTCGACTTCCAACGATTGCTCGCGCACGACGTCTTTGTATTGCTCGGCGCGCTTTGCTTTATTCCTCATGTCCCAACCGATGCATTCGAAAAGCGGGTCAATGAATTCGATGCGCAGCTCCGCTTCTTTGTAGGATGATGATAGGTACTGGTCGCGGTTCCTATTGAAGTCCTCAACAAGCTTTACGACTTCGGGTGGCGCAGGCAACGTTTTTCCCTTGGAGGGGGGATGCTGTGACCATAGAAAAGGCTGTCGTTTACCGTCACCTCTTTATGCCGCATCGCGATTCCCCACCGTGAAGCTGAGACACGATCCCCTGCGGCTCTTCTCGGCCAGCAAGACCCCCGTCGGCCTGCGCACCCGCATCGACTTCATGGGCGAGCACGGCGCTTCCATGGCCGCCGAGCGCATCGCCGCCGACATGCTCGTGCACCAGAGGGCCGACGGCTCGTGGGGCGATACCGCCGGGACAATCAAGGCGCTCTACGACCTCCAGCTCCTCAATCCGGGCGGCAACCTCATCAGCCGGGCGGGGGTGCGCTGGCTGCTGGAGGAGCACCTGCCGCCGATGGCGCGCCGGAGCACTGATGACGCCCCGTACAACGGGCTATTCTTCAAGGTCGAGTCCTACCAGTCACCCGTTCTCAATCGGATGACAGGCACGCCGTTCACGAAAGGCTGCTCGGGGTTCATCAAGACCGGCGCGGCCCTCTTCCTGGCATCCGCTTACGGGCTCAAGAGCCACGAGAGGCTGCCCCCGGCGTTCGAGAGCCTCGACCGCGTCATAGAGGTGCGCGAAGGCCAGTGGTGCAGCCCTTCGTGCTCTAACAACATCCTGCAGGGCTACGCCGCGCACCCTGCCGCCAGGGAAGGGGGCGCCATGCGGCTTGCGGTCAGGCGCCTGGCCGACGCCCAGAGGCCGTCCGGGGACTGGCCCAAGTTCCCTTTCTACCCCGCGCTCTTCGCCCTTTCCCATTGCGAGGGAAAGGCCGCGGAGTCGCAGGTCAAGCTCGCCCTGCAGAGGTGCGCGCGCACGCAGGGCAAGGACGGGGGCTGGGGGCGCGCGGACAGGGAGCACGCCTCGTACATGGTGCTGTGCGCGATGAGAAACGCCGGGAATGAGATGGGCATCGATTGAGAATTAACATAGAAAAATGGAAGATTCCTATCGTTTTGACTCGCCCTTTTCAAGCTGTGGAGCGTCTTCGCCCTCCCCTGGCTTCGGCGCCCCCTTCGACTTGAGCTTGTCGCCTTCGACGGTCTCTAGCATCCTGTACCACTCCAGGGTCTCGGCGCGCAGCCTGTCCCTCTCCATCTTGTCCGCCGAGGGCATAATGGCATCGCCGGCAATCTTGCCCAGCACGGAGCCGACCAGAGTCAGCGAGTAGGTGAGTATGACCGAGAGCGCGACCTTGCCGAAGACGTCGTAGTAGTACGCGGGCAGCGCCTCCGCGACGCCCCATATCGGGGGAGCGAAGAGCGCGACAGCGACGAATACCGACGAGAAAATCGTGACCAATGTCGACGCGAGGACCATTATCGGGACCTCGTGCTCGGAGAGGAGCAGGCCGACGAAAAAGCCGCACACGATCGGGCCGATGGCTATCATGGTGTCGTTTATGTAGAGGGAGGCGACGGCCTTGAGCTGGACAGTCACGTACAGGAACGAGATAATCACCGCCCCTGCGAGGGAGACGAGCATCAGCCGCGCCGCAAGGCTGGCGCGGCCGGTGTTTTGGACGCTCGACTCGGAGGCATCATCCACTGGGCACCACCACCGCGTGCCCGAAGGCGAACGTCATGTCGCTTACATCCGGGAAATCCGCGAGCTTGTACCTGACCTCGCCCATCATGGTAAGCACGTAGCCCTGCCCTATCTGCGCGCTCTGGAACTTCGTCATCGCGTTGGTGTCGGCCTTCACCCTGGCCTCTATCTGCACCGACCGGCTGCTGCCCGCCGGGACCAACGCGTCTTCGGGCACCTCCAGGAAGCTCCGCGACCCTATGCTTACGAAGTTCTTGTCGTCCGTGTCGGTCGTGTAGAGGCGGCATACGACGGTGTTGAGCCTCAGCGCGAGCTTGGACCGGTTGTTCTGTACAGTGAGGGTCATGTAGATGACGGCGTCGCCGTTCGGCTCGAAGGAGAGGGTGACGTCGCTGAAGTCCGACGCCGCATTGAAGGTGGTCTCGGTGGACATGGCGTAGTTGTTCATCGTCGCGTACAGTCCGTACGTCGAGAGCAGGGCGATGACCGCGAACGGCACCGCTATCAGGTTGAGGACGCTTCGCCCTTCGCGCCACGAGGATTTCATACGCCCCTCATGCGGACATCAGCGAGGAGCCTTCCAACCGCTTCTGGACTTCCTGCAGCGTTGCAGCGGCCTCTGCCCCGAAGTCCAGGTCGCCGCCGAAGTGGCACTGCACGAAGTGGCCGGTCTTGACCTCGCGCATGGCGGGCTTCTTCTCCTTGCATATCTCCTTGGCGAAGAGGCAGCGCGGGTGGAACGGGCATCCGGACGGCAGGTTGATCGGGCTCGGCAGGTCCCCCTTGATCTGCGTCCTGCCCCTCTTTATCGTGGGGTCGGGTATCGGCACCGCAGAGAGCAGGGCGTTGGTGTAGGGGTGGTAGGGATCCTTGATAATATCCTCGCTCGGGCCGTACTCGACGATGTTACCCAGGTACATGACCGCGATTTCGTCGCTCATGTACCTCGATACCGAGACATCGTGGGTGACGAAGAGGAACGGTATGCCGTACCTGTTCTTCAGGCTCAGCATCAGGTTCATGATGCCCGCGCGTATCGACACGTCCAGCATGGAGACGGGCTCGTCGGCCACTATGAACTCGGGCCTAAGCACCAGCGTCCTGGCAATGGCAACGCGCTGCCTCTGGCCCCCGCTCAGCTCGTGCGGGTACCTGGGCATGAACTCCGTTGCGGGCTTGAGCTCGGCGTACTCCAAAGCCTTGGCGACCATGTCCGTGCGCTCCTCGTAGGATTCCCCGACGCCGTGCACGATGAGCGGCTCCGAGACCGTGTTGAAGACCGTGAACCTCGGGTTCAGCGATTCGTACGGGTCCTGGAACACCATCTGCACCTTGCGCCTGAAGTCCTTCAATTGCCTGCCCTTCTTCATGGCGATGTCCTCGCCGTGGAAGAGGAGCTGGCCGCCTGTCGGCGTCTCGAGCCTCGTCAGCAGCCTGCCCACCGTCGTCTTGCCGCAGCCGGACTCGCCGACCATGCCGAGTATCTTGCCCTTGCGTATCTCGAAGGAGACGTCGTCCACCGCGTGCACGAACAGCTCCTCCTTGCTCAGCAGGGACTTCAGCATCCCTACCTTCACCGGGAAGTACTTCCTCAGGTTGACCGTCCCTATCACTGTGTCGTCTGCCATAGCATCACCCCGCTCCCAGGCGGCCGTTGAATATCTCGTACGCGAAGTGGCACGCGGACAGGTGCCCGGGCTCGACCTCGAGCATCTCCGGCTCCTTCTCCTTGCACACGTCCTTGGCGAACCTGCACCTCGGGTGGAACCTGCATCCCGACGGCGGGTTGGACAGGTCCGGCGGCGATCCCGGTATCGAGTAGAGGGGCTTCTTCTCCCCCTCTATGCTCGGGAACGACGCCATCAGGCCTATCGAGTACGGGTTGGACGTGCGCTCGAAGACCGCGGTTATGTCGCCGTACTCCACGAGCTTGCCGGCGTACATGATGCCTATCTTCTCCGCGACCTCGGCCACGACGGATATGTCGTGCGTGATGATCATCATGGCAATCCCTAGGCGCCTCTGGAGGGACTTTATCTCCGCCAGGACGCGGTCCTGCATAACGACGTCCAGCGCCGTCGTCGGCTCGTCGGCGATGATGAACTTCGGGTTGCACGCCAAGGCCATGGCGATCATGGCCCGCTGCCTCATCCCGCCCGAGTACTCGTGCGGGAACCCGTCTATCCTGCCGACGTCGAGGCCGACGAGCTTGAAGAGCTCGATGACCTTCTTGCGGGCCTGCTCCTTCGTCATCTTCTCGTGCGCGAGGATGGCCTCGGCTATCTGGTCGCCGACCCTGTGCACCGGGTTGAACGCGTTCATCGCGCTCTGGAATATCATCGATATCTGCTTCCAGCGCACGTCGCGCATCATGGTCTCGACGTACTTGGGCTTCTTCCTGTTCGGCAGCGCGTTCTCAACGTCGCTCCCGGCTATCTCGATGCCGTCGAAGGTTATCTTTCCTCCGACAATCTCTGCGTTGTTCGGGAGCAGGCGCGTTATCGCGAATGCCGTCGTGGTCTTGCCGCAGCCGGACTCGCCCACGAGCCCGAGCGTCTCGCCCCTGTCGATGGCGAAGGACACGCCGTCCACGGCCTGTACCTTGCCCCTCATTATGGTGAAGTAGACCTTCAGGTCCTTGATTTCTAGCAGCGTCATGCCATCACCTCCTCCTTCTCAGCCGCGGATTGACTATCTGGTCGAACGCCCGCCCAATCAGGAAGAACGCCATGCAGACCAGTGTAATGCATAAGCCCGGAGGGAGCAGCCACCACCAGTTCGCCAGCGCGTTCTGGTTCGACACTGCCTGGAGCATGATGCCCCAGCTCATGGTCCTCGGGTCGCCGAGGCCTATGAAGCTCAGCGCCGCCTCGGAGAGGATGGCGCCGCTGACGCCGAAAGTCATATACAGCATGGCCAGCGGCAGGACATTCGGCGCAATGTGCCTGAACATGATCCTCGCCTTGCTCGCGCCCGAGACCCTCGCGGAGTCTATGAACGGCCTCTCCTTCAGGCTCAGGACCTCCGCCCTGATGACCCTGGCGATGCCGCCCCACCCTACGATAGCGATGATGAGCACTATGTTCCATATGCTCGGCGATAGCAAGGCCGCCAGTATGATCAGCAGGGGAAGGCCGGGCAAGACCAGTATGACATCGGTGAACCTCATGAGCACGCTGTCCACCTTGCCGCCGTAGTATCCCGAGACGAGCCCAATGACTATCCCGATGGCTATGGAGAAGAAGGCCGCCGAGAACCCGACCATCAGGGCAATCTGCGAGCCCCATATGGTCTGGCTGAAGACGTCCCTGCCCTGCGTGTCCGTGCCGAAGATGTAGTAGTTGCCGCTCTTGGGGGGCTGGAACTTCGCGTCCGCGTTGTTTGCGTTCGTCACCCATGTCGGTGGAAGAGGCGCGAGGTAGCTGCCCGTGCAGCTGTACGAATAGACTACCCCCGTCCCGTCGCTGGCGGCTGTCCCCGTCCAGACAGAGGGGTTTAGGTGGGAGGTGTCGCTGTCGAAGTATAGAACGGCTCCGCCATAGACCGCCCCTGGCAGCTGGAGCCGCCAGCTGTAGAGGGAGTCGTTGGTGAACCTGTAAAGCCAGGAGTAGTCGTCGGTCGGGTCGCCCGGGCTGCCCGGGACGCGCGAGACCGCGTAGACGCCCTTCGAGTACCTCGTGTCGTAGTATGCGGAGGAGTCGAAGGTCGCGCCCGGCACCCTGCCACCCTCGGTGGCGTCGTATGTCCATTTCTGGGTTTGCGAGTCGATCGTGATGGCGTAGAAGAACCCGCTGCGCGATGTCACGTAGGCCTCGGAACCGTCGCTAGTCGTCGTTGGGGTGTTGAACGGGCCCTCGTCCGCCGTGGTCAAGTCCTTCATGAGCAGCATCCCGCCGGTCCAGTTGGAGGTGTAAGGTGTACCGTCGGGAACATTCACGCAGTGCAGCCTGCCGAGGTCGGTGGCCAGGAATACCACATCGCCGTCGGATGGCTTCGCGAGCACGAGGTCGGATGAGACTGGCTCCGCAGCGTCGTACGGTTCGGGCCACATGGGCATGCCGTTGGCTATCGAGTACGAGTATATCTTCCCGACCCTGTCGGAGACGAGGACGGTCATGTTGCGGATCGAGACGACCGGCGCGCCGAGGCTCGCGTTAGACACCTGGACCGACCAGGCCTGGTTGAGCCTCGCAGACGTGGCGGAGTAAACCTGGGTAAGGGGGTCGTAATCGTATTGCAGCGAGAACGCGTAGAGCATACCGCTTTCGGTCGTCACGAATAACCGGTCGTCCCCGTACAAGCCAAGCGTGTCATTGTTGTAGAACGCTGGGTTCCTCATGATCGCCCCGCCGAGCGGGTCGGTCCTGTAGACGTTGTCTCCGGTCGGGCGGGATGCCGAGCCCTCTGCGGTGTTGTCCCTGAGCACGTACAATCGCCCTTCGAGGGTCCCGAACGCAATGCGCTGCTCCTGCCGGTTGGGGTCCACGCGGTTCCCTATGTTCTGCACGATGGGCGTTGTGGTGATGAGGCTGGCGTCCGTCGCCCTGTACGTCCAGAGCGATATGCCATTGGGCCGTATCGCGGTTACGGAGTTCCCGTAGGCGGCGTACACCCTGTCGGCCTTGGCGTCAAGGGCCGCGGGCCTGATGCGGTACCCGACCGAATGGTTCACCGGCCCAGTCAGGTTCTCGACCTGGAAGTACTTGTCCACCTCGAGGATGTCCGTCGAGGGGGCCATCCAGTCGACGGGGTGCTTGAGCCCGAGGAACGGCGCCGAGACGGCCATCAGCGAGAAGAATATCAGTACGGCCAATCCCACAAGGCCGATCTTGCTCTCCTTGAAGAGCCTCCAGTTGTGGATGAACGAGCGCCTGTAGTCCCTGAATTTCTCTACCATCTGTTTGCTTGTAACCATGTTGTTCACCTCACAATTGCACCCTGGGGTCCAGGTAGGCGTACAGGACGTCCGCCAGCATATTGCCTAGGATGGTCATGAACGCAAGGAGCGCGAAGGCCGCCTGCACGACGGGGAAGTCCTTTTGCATAGTCGCCGAGATGAGCAGCGAGCCCATCCCGGGCCACGAGAAGATCGTCTCGGTGAGCACGCCTCCGCTTATCACCCCGCTTATATGCATCGCTAGAGCTGTGACAACGGGCAGGAGGGCGTTCCTGGCCGCGTGCCTGTAGACGACCGTGCGCTCCTTGAGGCCCTTGGCCCTGGCTGTCGTGATGTAGTCCTCGCCCATCACGTCGAGCATCGAGGTCCTCATGAGCAGGATGGTGCCGGCCAGACCCAGGATTGTGAGCACCGCTAGCGGCAACGCCAGGTGCCATATGAGGTCCTTCAAGTACTCGAGGCCGACGAAAGCCTGGCCCGTGATGGGATTGACGCTGGTCATCTTCGACAGGGGGAACCACCCCAGGTTGACGAAGAATATCCACTGCGCTATCAGGGCCGACCAGAATATGGGCATGGACCAGAAGAAGAGCGTGACGATGATCGTCCCTATCTCCATTGCGGAGCCCCTCCTCCATGCGAGTATGACACCTATTAAGATGCCGAAGAGCGTTTCGGTGATCAGCGCGCTGCCGAACAGCAGCAGCGTCGGCGGGATGCGCTCGGCCATCTTGTCCAAAACGGGCTGCCTGTTCTCGAACGACGTCCCGAAGTTCAGAGTCGCCATCTGGACCATGTACGCCCCGAACTGCTCCCAGAGCTCCGTGTTGATAGTGTACTGCGGGTGCGCCATCGTCTTCGGAGGGTCTGTCGGTACGCCGTTCGGCGGCACTATCACCAGCGAGGCGTTCGTGAGGCCGGCGCTGGCCGTTATCGTCACGTTGGCGTTCACCTTGACGCCGGAGGCCGATGTGAGCATGTACGGGTACGACGCGTCCCCGCCGTCCGTCCTCTCTATGACGAAGCCGGAGAAGGCCGGCTGCGCGGTGCTGCTCCCCGGCGACGGGGCCGCCTGCGACGGCGGGTTTACGACAAGCCTCGTCCGCGCGTAGACCGTTCCGTCAGTAACGTTGATTACATTGTACCCGGCCTTGGCGGGGGTAATATCGACAGAGTATGCGCCCGCGGAGGGGGACATCGCCTGGGCGGCCGAGACGGCCCCGTCCGGGCCGGTCATCGTCAGGCTGGGCATGCCCGTGCCATTGTACATGACGGATATCGTGGTCGCCTGCCCCCTTGTGGGGACAGGCTGGCTCGAGACGAGGTAGTAGAGGGACTGGGGAGCCGCCGTGCCGTTCGTCGCGAAGCCGAAGGACCCGGTCGCGAAGTTCCCCTCCTTGTCCTGCGCCTGGACTATGGCGTTGTATGTTCCGACCGATTGGACCGGCATTGAAAAGGTGTAGAACCCCGTGCTGACGAACGTCATCGGTGCGAAAGACGTCGTGCCGGCGGGCGTGTGCACCTCGATCATGACCCTGTTGATACTGGAGGCGTCCGATATCGTCACGTTCAGATATACGGTCGCGTTGAGGTCCGGGCTCGGCGGGTCCGCCGCGAAACCCGATATCAGCGGGGACTGGTAGTCCCTCGACGGGTCCGTCCTGACGAGGGCCGTTGTGCTGATGTCGTTCCTGTTGCCCGATCGGTCGAAGGCCGTGACATAGAACGAATATTCGCCAGGCTCGATGGTCTGGTACGTGCCGATATAGTAGCTCCCCGGGTACGGAATCCACTTCTTGAAGCCGAGCCGGACGAGCTCCAGGTCCCTTACCTCTGCGGTTATTCCCGGCCGCAGCATGAGCTGCGAAGCGGCGTCCCCGGGCATCAGCCTGAAGAGGAGGAACAGGAGGACTATCACGATGAACATCGTGACTATCATGTGCACCACCCTCCAGGCTATGTACTTCTTTAGGTTCATCTGCGCACCGTCCTAGACGGACTATGAAAGGGTTTGGGAAAAGGTTTTCGCGCTCCGGACTACTTCCTGCGCCTGTACGCTACCGCGACGACCGTGACCGCGGCTATGAGACCTATGATGACAATAGGTTCGAGCGAAGGCAGCCAGTTGTGATTATTGCCATCAGGCGGGATTATCACCGGGAGGACGTCTATCTGGACTGGCTGCGCGCCAGGCAGGTACGGGGCCAGCTCCGCGTTTATCAGCACCTCGAACGGCGTGTTCGCCTCTACGTCAGGGGCGGTGAAAGTGAACGTCGCTTTGCCGTCTGCGTCTGTCGTAGCTGTCGCCGGCGTGACCTTGGACGTTCCGGAAGCCTGTGCAGTGAGCGCCACGCCCTCGACCGGAGGCCTGTTCGCGAGCCTGCCGTTCCTCACCGTCACCGTGAACGACGTCGATTCCTTCTCGTTGACAACATCGGTGTCGAGCTCAATCTTCAGGGCCAGGAAGTCGACGTCCGCCCTGACGATGGAAATTGGCACAAGTTTGCCCGGCGCAATGTCGTAACCTTCCTTGGACGCGCTTGCCACGGATATTCCCACTTCCTTCTCAGTTGTATTATTCCAGCCACTTACATACGGGGCCGAGAATGTCACCGTGAAGCGTCCGTTGGAGTCGGTCGTGCCTGTCTTGGCGGAGAGGTTCCCCTCGGTGACGTCCATGACCACTGTGGCGTCGGCCACCGGGTTCTTGTCCTGGTCCCTTACGGTCACCGTGACTTCCGCCGTTCCGTTGGAGACCACGGCGGAGTCGGTTGAGACCTGCACCCGGAGGTACTTCGTGCTCGGCGGGTGGATCTCGAGGAGCGATTTCCAGCTCAGGATGGTTCCCGACGAGCCGACCTTCCAGCCGACGAAGTTGTCCGCCCTGTAGGCCTCTATGTTCTGCCTGAAGTAGAGCACGTGGTACGGCTGGTCCATGGCTATGACGCCGGTCGCCTGCTTCACCCTCTCGTGCCTGACGTTCAGGTCGGTCGTGTCCCTGGCCTCATCGATTATCGTGTCGAAGCTCGCGTTGTGGTAACCGGGGTAGTTCTGCGTCCCGGCCGAGTGGAAGAACGCCCACAGGAAGTCGGTCGGGTCGGAGCCGATCCTCCAGCCCAATATATACATATCGAATTCGTGGGCGTTGATCTTCTCGACGATGCTGCCGAAGTCCATTGGGACCGATTCGGCGTATATGCCCGCCTTCTTTAGATTGTTGGCAATCATGATGCCGGCCTGGTACCTCACCGGGTCGTAGTCGCCCTGGGGCGTCAGTATCTTTATCTTGCCGTCGGGTTCTGAGCCGATGTTCGATCCGTCGGAGTTCTTCCAGCAGTTCGCGGCGGTCCCGAGCGTTGCCGCGTTGCTCCAGTCAGGCTCGACATAGTGGGCCTGCTGAAGGACCTCTATCGCGGATTTCACATCGAACGCGTACTTCACGAGGCTGTCGTTGTACCATTCAGTATCCAGGGAGCTGACGGGGCCGTGCGCGACGACGCCGTAGTTCTGGAGCAGGCGCTCGACGATGTACTGCTTGTCGACGCAGTGGGCGACCGCGCGCCTGAAGGCGACGGCCTTGTCCACGCTAGCGGCGTCGTATCCAAAGCTCGGGCGCCTCATGTTGTAGGCCATGTAGAAGAATCCCCTCTCTGCGGACTGGCTGAGGCCGATATTCTCGTCCTGCTGCATCTCGCTGATGAAGCTCGGCGGGATGGACCATGCGATGTAGTCCACCTCGTTGTTCTGCAGGGCAAGGACGGCCTGCTCGGGGGTCCTGAAGATGACGTAGAGGATGCTGTCGATTATCGGCTGCTTGCTGTAGAAGTGGTCGCGCCAGGTCTCGATCTTGGACCTCTGGCCTTTGTCCCAGTAGATGAACTTGAACGGCCCGTTGCCAACGACCTTCGGCACGCCGTTGACCTTGCCGTCCCACTTCTCGGCAACGTCGGACTTCCACTCCCTTGCGTCCCCCTTCGGGAACCATGGCCGAACGTCGTCGCTGGCCTGGCCGGAGACAGTCGTCGACCATATGTGCATCGGCAGCAGGAAGACCGAGAGGGTGTTCCTCAGGAACTCTGCGTAGTTCGTCTGCAGGTAGAACCTGATTCCCACAATCTTTCCGTCCGGGCTTATATAGACGGGGTTGATGAACATGTAGTGGTCGGTGCTGTAGTTGCTGCCAGCCTCGCCACCCTTGTCCTTGAGGCAGGCGACGCTCGTCCCCCATCCAGGCAGCGCGGCCTGGGCGTAGAATGCGAAGAGGATGTCCTCTACGGTTATGGGCAAGTCGTCGTGCCACTTGGCCTTCGTGAAGTTGTACCATACGGTGCACACCTTTCCGACCGGGGACTTGGCGAGCTCGCTGGCATCCAGGGTGTTCGGGTCGTCGAAGTTGAAGTAGCTGTCCACGGTGACGTTGGTGGTCCCGTTCGCCAAGTACGGAACGAGCTTGTCGGTCTCGGGGTCCACGTAGATCGGGCTGTCCCATAGCCAGTTCAGGACGTTCGCCGTCCAGACGTCGCTGGAGGCGAGCGGATTGAGCGTCTTCATGTCGTCCTGCATGGCGATCCTCAGCATCTTCTCTTCCCTCACGCCGCTGGCCTTTGTCTGGTTGGCCAGAAAGACGAAGCCGCTCAGGCACATCGCTATCACAAGGACCGTACTCAGTACCTTGCCACTAAGCTTCCCATTTCTCACATCTTTCTTCATTTTCAGCGCCCTCCTATATGCATCTGGCACACGTTGGCCAGCATCGCCCAGTAGGTTTGCAGTCGGAATGCCCTGAGCCTATTTAAGCGTTTCTTAACGCCGCCGGACACGCGCGCCTTTGTGTGCATGGTTGGATACTGAAGGGCGCTATGGTATAAGAGTAGATTTGTACAGCGTTTTGTATGATATAAATCCTTTTCTGTACAGCCCTTTGTGGAACGGAGGGTTACTAATGAGTAGCTTTTCCCTACCAATTAGTAGATTCTAATTTGTAGGCCGTCGGTCATCCGACGGGGTAGGGTTCTGTTGCGTTAGCGAGACTTCATATAGGCTACAAACGAGACCTTACTAATTGGT
>JACRNV010000028.1:0-138473 GCA_016214785.1 Methanobacteriota archaeon | reverse complement strand
ACTAATGAGTAGCTTTTCCCTACCAATTAGTAGATTCTAATTTGTAGGCCGTCGGTCATCCGACGGGGTAGGGTTCTGTTGCGTTAGCGAGACTTCATATAGGCTACAAACGAGACCTTACTAATTGGTAACCCTCGAACGCGCGCCTCCATGGAGCTGCGATAACGTTTTATCCAATGCACCCATTCTCATGCCGGGCGCGAGAGCCAGGTGGCTTCAAATGAACTTCGAGCTCACGAAAGAGCAGCAGATGATACGCGACACCGTCCGGGAATTCGCAGACACGGAGCTCAGGCCGGTGGCGAAGGACGTGGACGAGATGAAGAAGTTCCCCTGGGACAGCATCCGCAAGATGGGGAAGGTCGGCCTGATGGGGATGACGGCACCCAAGGAGTACGGCGGCACTGGCTCTGACAAGGTCTCATACATGATAGCGCTCGAGGAGGTCGGGAGGGTATGCGCCTCCACCGGCCTGATCATGGAAGCCCACAACACCCTGGGGCTCGGCCACATCTACGAGCGCGGCAGCGACGAGCAGAGAAAGAGGTACGTCCCCGCGCTCGCCAAAGGGGAGAAGCTCGCCGCATGGGCGCTGACCGAGCCGGGCGCGGGCTCGGACGCGGGCGGGATGCGCACGAACGCCCATCTCGAGGGCGACGAGTGGGTAATCAACGGCACAAAGTGCTTCATCACCGAAGGCCATGTGGCAGAGGTGGCCGTCGTCATGGCGGTCACTGACCCGACGAAGGGGCCGAAGGGCATCAGCGCGTTCATCGTCGAGAAGGGTACCAAGGGCTACGAGTACGGCCTGGAAGAGGACAAGATAGGCATGCGTGGGACGGTCACCTCCGAGCTCGTCTTCGAGAATTGCCGAATTCCAAAAGAAAACATAATTGGCAAGCCGGGAGAGGGATTCACGGGCGCGATGAACATCCTCGACCGAGGCAGGGTGGCCATCGCCGCGCTCGCGGTCGGGCTGGCGCAGGGCGCGCTCGACGAGAGCGTCAAGTACTCCAAGGAGCGCGAGCAGTTCGGCAGGCCGATAGCGCAGTTCCAAGCCGTCCAGTGGATGATAGCCGAGATGGCGACGCAGATAAACGCCGCGCGTTGGCTCGTCTACAGGGGAGCGTGGATGGAGGACAGGGGGCTCAGGTTCACCAAGGAGGCGTCGATGGCGAAGCTCTTCGCGTCGACGATGGCGACGCAGAACGCCCTCAAGGCCATCCAGGTCCACGGCGGATACGGCTACACCAAGGACTACCCGGTGGAGCGCTTCCTCAGGGACGCGAAGCTCTACGAGATAGGCGAGGGGACGAGCGAGGTCCAGAGGATGGTCATAGCCCGCGAGCTCCTCGGCAAATTCTGAGCTTAACAGATGCGGGGAATTGTTTTTATACTAGCGATGCATGTAGATGTTAACCTGAAGTTAACAAGCTGGAGTATATAGTATGACAGAAACGACGCTCGACGACCTCCTCGAGATAATCGAGAACCCGACGAGGCGCATGATCCTGCGCGAGATAGTCCGCGAGCGCAGGTACCCGCTTCAGCTTTCACATGACCTCAACATCAGCCAGCAGGCTGTCATGAAGCACCTGCGCGTCCTGAAGGAAAAGAACCTGGTGAAGGTCGTCACGGAGAAGAGCGACGCGGGCGGCCCTCCGAGGAAGTGCTACACCGCGACGCAGATGTTCTCAATTACCATCGACGTCGGCCCGAGCCTCTTCAACGAGGCCGTGCGCCTCTTCAAGGAGATGGACGAGGACATCGCGCACATGGAGGAGCGCGCGCTCGGCAGGAGCCACCCGGTCGAGACTATCAGGCACGCGCTTTCGGAGCTCGGCGAGATTGAGGGGGAGATGAGGGCAATCGAGGAGCGCAGGGCGGAGCTCCTGAGGCGCAAGGAAGGCCTGCGCAAGGCGGCATACGAGGTCGCCGAGATGCTCTGCGACACCGAGGGCGAGAAGCGCGTGCTCACCTTCATAATCGAGAATGGAAACGCAGACCCCGACGCCATAGCCGAGGGGCTGAACATGCGCGACAAGGTCGTGCGGCAAATCCTGAAGGCCTTGGAGACCAAGGGTCTCATGGAGGGCGAGCTATGATAAGAAAGAAGCGCGTCGAGGACAGGGACGACTGGGACTACGACATCGAGACCTTCGAGGACGAGTTCGAGCATATCACGCGTTACATGGAGCGCGCGATGCATGAGATGATGAGCCGCCCGGCTGGGGAGTGGTCCGGGCCATTCGTCTATGGCGTCAGCATGCGCGTCGGGCCGGACGGCAGGCCGGTCATCCAGCGCTTCGGCAACACGCGCCCGGCATTCGATGAATCGAATGCTCGCGCGACGCCGGACGCCCGCGGGCTGTCCGGCGACCAGGATGAGCCCGAGAAGACTGACATCAGGCAGGGCGGGGACGGCGAGCGCCAGCATTTCACCGGCGAACGCGAGCCGCTGACCGACGTCATCCTCGAGGACGGCTGCGTGGCGATTACCGTCGAGATTCCCGGAGTCGAGAAGTCGGACATCGACCTGGAGGTCACCGAGAACAGGCTGCGCATCAGCGTGGACTCGGCGGAGCGGCGCTACTTCAAGGAGATAGACCTCCCCGCGCCGGTGGATGCCGACTCCGCGAAGGCGACGTACAACAACGGCGTGCTGGACATCATGCTCTCCAGGCGCGGAAAGCGCGAGCGCGAGGCTCGGAAGGTGAGGATAGAGTGAGGTGCTTGATGACGGAAAATGCTGAGAATGGAAAAGGGAAGCCAGACGAGCAAAAGGCGCAAGCCCCTCCCATTACTACACATGAGGATCCCGCTCAAACCCCCCCAGTTGCCGGAGTTGACGAGGGAATTATAACCGAGCAACCTCCGAGCGAGGTCGAGCGCCTCAGGGCAGAGCTCGCCAAGAGGGAGGAGGACTACAAGGCCCTATACGCCCAGCTCCAGAGGACGGCGGCAGACTTCGACAACTACCGGAAGCGCTCCCTGCGCGACCAGGACGAAGCGCGCAGGATGGCGGGGGAGCTTGTTATAGTATCTATACTGGAACCCATAGAGAACCTGTCCCGGGCGCTTCATGCAAGCTCCGGCACTCGCAGCGTTAAAGAGCTGCGCAAGGGCCTGCAGATGATCGAGAAGCAGGCGTGGTGCGCGCTAGAGGCTAATGGCCTGAAGAAAATAGAGGCGGCAGGAAAGCCGTTCGACCACTCGCTCCACGAGGCGGTGGAGCAGGTCGAGGGCGATGAGGATGACAAGGTGAAAGAGGTCGTGCAGGCGGGCTACACCCTGAACGGGAAGGTCCTGCGCTGCGCGAAGGTCAAGGTTGTGAAAAAGAAAGAGGTGAAGTAAATGGCAAAGATAATAGGGATAGACCTGGGGACGACGAACTCTGAAGCGGCATACCTGGAGGGCGGGAAGCCCGTGGTGGTGCCGAGCGCGGAAGGCAACACGTACGGCGGGAAGAATTTCCCGTCGGTGGTGGCCTTCACGAAGACGGGGGAGAGGCTCGTGGGCGAGGCGGCGAAGCGCCAGGCCGTCCTCAACCCCGAGAGGACAATCACGCGCATCAAGCGCAAGATGGGCACCGACTACCGCGTGACGATAGACGACAAGACATACTCGCCCGAGGAGATAAGCGCGATGATACTGCAGAAGATCAAGCACGACGCAGAGGCCTACCTGGGCGAGGAGGTCAACAAGGCCGTGATAACGGTCCCGGCGTACTTCAACGACAACCAGCGCCAGGCGACGAAGAACGCCGGCAAGATAGCCGGGCTCGATGTCCTGCGCATAGTCAACGAGCCGACGGCGGCCGCGCTGGCCTATGGGCTCGAGAAGGCGAGCCCCCAGAAGGTCGTCGTGCTCGACCTGGGCGGCGGGACGTTCGACGTCACGATAATGGACATCGGCGACGGCGTCTTCGAGGTCGTGTCCACCAGCGGCGACACGCAGCTCGGCGGTTCGGACATGGACGACGCGCTTGCAAGCTACGTCCTGGGCGAGTTCAAGAAACGGGAGGGCATCGACCTGTCGAAGGACAGGGGCGCCCTCCAGCGCATCAGGGACGCCTGCGAGAAGGCGAAGATGGACCTGTCGAGCTCGCTGAGCGCACAGGTAAGCCTCCCGTTCATAACGCAGAACGAGACCGGGCCGAAGCACATCGAGATGACGCTCACCAGGAGCAAGATGGAGCAGCTCGTCGAGCCGATAATCGCGCGCTGCCGCAAGCCCATCGAGGACGCCTTCCGGGACGCGAAGCTTGAATACTCCGCCGTCGGTAAGGTGCTGCTGGTCGGTGGCCCGACCAGGATGCCCATCGTGCGCGAGACGTTCGAGAAGATACTGGGCAAGAAGGCCGAGGGGGGCGTCGACCCGATGCAGTGCGTGGCGATGGGCGCGTCCGTCCAGGGCGGCATCATAGGCGGAGAGGTCAAGGACATCGTATTGCTCGACGTCACGCCCCTCTCGCTGGGCGTCGAGACGCTCGGCAACATCATGACCAAGCTCATAGACCGCAACACCACGATTCCCACGCGCAAGAGCCAGGTCTTCACGACCGCGGCCGATGGCCAGACGAGCGTCGAGGTGCACGTCCTGCAGGGCGAGCGCGAGATGGCCTACGACGACATCTCGCTCGGCAGGTTCTTCCTCACTGGGATACCGCCGGCGCCTCGCGGCGTGCCGCAGGTCGAGGTGACCTTCGACATCGACGCGAACGGCATCGTCAACGTCTCGGCGAAAGACCTGGCGACGAAGAAGGAGACGAAGATCACCATCACGGCGACGAGCAACCTGTCCAAGGAGGAGATTGCCGCCAAGGTCAAGGACGCGGAGAGGTTCGCGGACGAGGACAAGAAGAAGCGCGAGCGCGTCGAGCTGCTGAACAAGGCGGACCAGACCGTCTACGCCACGCGCAAGATGCTCGAGGAGCTCGGGAACAAGGTCACGGCCGATAAGAAGAAGGAGGTCGAGGACCAGATAGCCAAGCTCGAGGAGGCGCTGAAGGCGCAGGACGAGGCGCACATAAAGGCCGAGATGGAGGCGCTGAACAAGCTCCTCTACAAGGTCTCCACCGAGCTCTACCAGGGTGTGCAGTCCGAGTCCCAGAAGCAGCAGGCCGGCCAGCAGCCCCCGCCCGACCAGCCTCAGGGTGGCGAGGGGGGCGGGCCGGGCTACGTGGACGCGGACTACAAGGAAGTCAAGGACGACAAGAAGTAATACAACTACAATATAGGCCGAGCGCGGCAGCTGGCACGTGCGCTGCCGCGCAACGCCCTTTGCGGTTGGGGGCGCACGCTCGATCGCGCAAATCCCTTTCGTGGAACGAGTGAACGATGGCGCAGGACAAGCGCGACTACTACGACGTTCTGGGAGTGCAGAAGAGCGCCAGCGCCGACGACATCAAGTCCGCGTACCGGAAGCTGGTGAAGAAATACCACCCCGACCTGAACAAGGAAGACCCCAAAGCGGCGGAGGAGAAGTTCAAGGAGCTGTCCGAAGCCTATGAAGTGCTGGCCGACCCTCAGAAGAAGGAGCGCTACGACAAGTTCGGCCACGCGGGAGTCTCGCAGAACTTCAGCCCCGGCGGCTTCACGATGGACGACTTCACGCACTACGGTGATATCGAGGACATCTTCGGCGGGTTGTTCGATGGCTCGATATTCGAGTCGCTATTTGGAGGCGGGCGCCAGCGCGGGGGCGGCGCCCGGCGCGGGCGGGACGTGCGCTACGACCTCGAAGTCACTTTGGAAGAGGCGGCGGAAGGCCTTGCAAAGGCCGTCGAGCTGCCGCTCGAGGTCGTGTGCAAGGCTTGCGGCGGCAGCGGCGCGGCCGACGCAAAATTCATATCCACCTGCCGGGCCTGCGGGGGCGCTGGCCAGGTGCAGGTCAGGCGCAGCACGGGGTTCGGGCAGTTCGTCTCCGTCTCGCAATGCCAGCAGTGCCACGGGGCTGGGAAGACCATTACCAATCCATGCCGTGCGTGCGGCGGCAGGGGGAGGCAGGCCGACCGCGTGCGCATCGAGCTGAACATACCGCGCGGCGCCGAGGACGGCACGCGCCTACGCCTCGGTGGCAGGGGCGAGGCCGGCGGGCCTAGAGCGCGCCCGGGCGACCTTTACATAGTCGTCCACGTCGCGCGCCACCCGGAGTTCGAGCGCGACGGCGCAAACCTGCACAGCGCGCTGGAGCTGACCTACGCGCAGCTCGCGCTCGGCGCCGAGGTCGAGGTGCCGACCCTAGGCGGCGGGAAAGCGCTTGTGAAAATCCCGCCGGGCACGCAGGTCGGGACCACGCTACGGCTCGCCGGGAAGGGCCTCCCGGACATGCGCACCGGGAGGAAGGGGGACCTGTTCATCACGACCTACATCGTCATACCGCGAAAACTCAGCTCGGAGCAGAAGAGGCTGCTGCGCGAGCTGGACGGCGGGGAGAGGAAGGGCGGGCTGTTCGGGTGAACTCCAATTTATTATAATATTAGATACGAATACGCGCCCCGATGAGTGATTTATCGGGGCGCATCCCGACCCGCGAGGACATCGAGGCCGCGCACGGACGCATCAGGCCCCATATCCACCGCACGCCAGTCATGACCTCGCGGAGCATCGACGGGCTGCTTGGCGCCAAGCTGTTTTTCAAGTGCGAGAACCTGCAGCGGTGCGGCGCGTTCAAGATTCGCGGCGCGTGCAACGCCGTCTTCTCCCTCTCCGACGAAGAAATCAAGAACGGTGTGGCCACCCATTCGTCCGGCAACCACGCGCAAGCCCTGGCGCTCGCGGCGAAGCTCCGCGGGGCCAAGGCATACGTCGTCATGCCGCACACGTCAGCGAAGGTGAAGGTCGACGCCGTGCGCGGTTACGGCGCGGAGATAACGTTCTGCGGGCCGATCGGGGATTCGCGCCGCGAGTCGCTCGAAAAAGTGCTTGATAGAACGGGCGCGGCCTTCGTCCACCCCTACGACGACCCGCGCGTCATTGCAGGGCAGGCGACGGCGGCAAAGGAATTGTTAGAAGACGTGAAGGATTTGGACATGGTCATAGCCCCGGTTGGCGGTGGTGGATTACTCAGCGGCACGTCCCTGAGCGCGAAATACTTCTCAAATGGAGTTAAATCCTGGGGCGCGGAGCCGGAAGGCGCCGACGACGCCTTCCGCTCGCTGAAGGAGGGGATGCTTATACCGCAGACGAACCCGAAGACCATCGCCGACGGCCTCCTCACTTCGCTGAGCCCTCTCACCTTTGAGATCATACGGAGCAACGTTGCCGGAATCGCCATTGTTTCGGAAGGAGGGATTATCGAGGCAATGAGGCACCTATTCCAAAGGATGAAGCTCGTCGTCGAGCCGTCGGGCGCGGTGCCGCTAGGCGCCCTTATTGAAAGGGAGTCCAGCTTCCGGGGAAAGAGAATCGGGGTAGTCTTATCAGGCGGGAACGTAGACCCAGCGCTCGTCGCCCGCCTTCGCTAGGGTGTTCCCTGGGCAGTCCCTGCATACGTTTAAGAGAGCGGGGCGCAATCATCTCCCGGGTGGTCAAATGACCGCGATGAAGAAAGACGGGGAACTGAGCCTGATGAGCGGGGCGAGGCCGCTGATAATCGTGGTGCTGATAATAGCGATCGTCATCGTGCCAGTCGCGCTCCTGGCGATGTCGCTGATAAACGTGCCCGCCGGCCACAAGGCCGTGGTCGTGAACGGGTTCGACGTGGGAAAGGTGTACGACGAGGGCTGGCAGTGGAAGAACCCCCTGCAGGGCGTCGAGCTGTTAAGGTACAACACGCAGTCCGAGAAGTTCATAGGCGAGACGTACGCCGACGACAACGTCGGGAACCTGGTCGTGAACAGCAAGGACAACGTCGCGATAACCATAGACTTTCAGGTCGTCTACCATCTCGACCCGACGAAGGTCGGCCAGATAAGGGTCGAGAACGGCAATTTCAGGGAGACGGTCGTAGTCCCGATATGCCGCTCGGTGCCCAGGGACGTCTGCGCGAACTTCGAGGCGCTGGACATCCGCGGGGACAACAGGTCGGCGGTGGCGCTGGCCATACAGAGCAACATCTCGACGAAGTTCCTGCAGAAGCACATAGTCATGGAGGAGTTCGCCCTGCAGGAGATATCGCTCCCGCAGCAATACGAGGACGCCATAACCGCCAAGAAGGTCGCGGAGCAAAACGTCATCACCCAGGGCTACAACCTGCAGGCGCAGTCGTTCGTGGCGACCCAGACGATCGTCAACGCGAGCGCGGCGGCCAACGTCACCATCATCGACGCGACGGCGAAGGCAGAGGCCATCCAGATCATTATGCACCAGTTCAACATTACGAACGAGACGGAGGCCTCGCAGATATACCTCCGGTGGCTCTACATCCGGGCGCTCACCGACCCGAACAGCAACATCCAGTTCGTCATCCTCCCGGAGAGCGGCATCACGCCTCTGATTAACCTCAACGCGAACAATACTAGCCCATAAGATGGCGCGCCAAAACCCTTACCTTATCCTTATTTCGCGTCAATGAGCTGCTTGGCCTGCGCGGGCGTGGTGTCCATGGCCTTCAGCAGGTACTCGAGCGTCTTCTTCTTTATCATGGTCATCGTCTTGTCGTCAAGGAACTTCTCGTAGATTATCGGGGCGCGCATGTAGTATCCTATGGCGAACTCCGAGTAGTAAAGCGGCGCGCTCTCCTCGTCAATCTCCGTGGCCCTGTTGTAGAACTCCTCGGCCTCGTTGAACTTGCCGACCTCGACGCAGAAGCTCCCGAGGGTCGTGAGGTAGAAGACGTTCTTCTTGTCAAGGTCGACGGCCTTCCTGTACCATTCGAGGATCTGGTCGACGGAGGCCTTCTGCTCCCCCATGGCGGCCTCGGCCTTGCCGAAGTACCCGCGCGGGTCGTTAGGGGCGTTCTTGACGGCCTTGTCGAACCGCGCGAGCGCGCCCTTGTAATCGAACTCGTTCAGCAACCGCTCGCCCTCGCGTATGTCCTCGTCAGCGCTGCCCATGTTATCAAGGGGTGGATGCCCTTCAGGGAATAAAGGTTTCGGCGCCGGGTTCTACGAGGCTGTAGTAGGCAATTATAAGATTGAAACTGGAGTAACGGACGCTTGACCCTGTACGACCACAGCCCGGCCTCGATTTCTTCATCGAGGCTGTCAATGACCTGCTAGTCCTTTTCGTCGGCGTACTTGTTCCTGTTGCGTCGGGATGCCTGCCGCTCCCCCAGCCCGATCCTGGAGGCGTCGATTATGATAGCCATTGACTACACCGTGTTTAACGGTGTATTGTCAGTGTGAAAGAAGGAAAAAAGAGAAATGAGAGAAAAAATGCAGCCGACTCTACGAATGGGGAGCCAGGTCATCTGGCTGGATGCAGCCCGACCATTTACGATATTTTGTAATGGAGAGCGCGGACACCTGGAGGGGCAAAATACGATAAATGGGAATTGCGTACCCTGGCTCAGGCGATTAGGGCTGCCGTCGGATGGTAAAAAAACAATAATGCAATATACTTAACATGATTTAATGGGATATATTCTAAAAAAAATTACATTTAAAATATAACTGGTGATAATAAACGTGAGTAAAAGGATTGTTAAAACCATACAACAGTGTTCTTGGTCTCGACTCGAAGACATTTTACTCAATGCAGCAGAATTGGTATGCGCATTATCAATCGTATTTACCAGACGGTTGGAAATACAAAGAAGTAGCTGTCGAGGAGATGCAGAGTTTGGTAAGCCAGTATCCTGTTAGTGAGCGCCATCGAGACAAGGCTAAAAGATTGCTGGAAGAGATGGTTGCTTCGAAAGATAAGAATTATTCGCTCCATATAGATGCGTTGAAAAAAGAGTATTGCCTGTGAGGGATTCCCTTCCATATTTTCCTGTGCAATACAACCTCATGGTTTAGATAATAAACCAAATCTGTGAAGTGTGTAAAATGAAGTTGTTGCCATAATTATAAAGGCCACAGAAGTCACCTCAATGTAATCAGAAGGTAAAAGTATCCAGGCGATTAACAGACATATCAGGATGAAAACAAATCCACAAAGCCATTTTTTCTTATTGTTTAATCGGTCCTTATCATAGCATAATGATATTAAAGCAATGGTATTTAAAATTATAAGAAATACATAAAAAAAATAAAACAAATTTGTTCCTCCCTATATTCCTAGCAGTATTCTTATCAGTGAGAAAAAGACACCGACAGATACAATACATACTAACCGGGCAATAATAGATATTGTCCCTACTACTGCGCATGTTAAGGCTAAAGCTGCTGATATAATAGGTAGAACTCCTCCTGGGATTGATGGAATTGCTCCACATTTATTACAACACGCTAGGTACAAAGTCGGAGCCAACATTAGAGCAACAATGCCTGCTGTAATGGCGCCAAGTACGCCTCCACCCACGGCCGCCGCAAGTATCCCCCCAATAATGCCAATGCCAACGACACTAGCTAATCCACACCAGAACATACAGTTTATACATCCCCAGTTCCAACCGCATCCTTTCCCACTTGGGTCAACCCTGTTCATAGGATCATTCCCAACATACACATACATATTCGTCCCATCGACCATCCCATTGGGGTCGCGTTGGAGGAATCGCCCAAGGTTCGCATCATAACTTCGTGCTCTGTAATAGTATATCCCAGTCTGCCAGTCGTACTCTCTGCCGGTGAATAGGTATGGGTTCTTGGTTGCGATGGTTCCAGTATAGTTCTGGAGTGTGCCCCACGCATCATATCTGTAGGCAGCAACTACGTTACCATCTGCCGCGTTTATCAGTGCGACAGTACTGCCCAGGCCGTCCTGAGCGTAATAGTAGATGTTCGCTCCAATCTTCATCGCCACCGGCTCATCGATTCCAATTCCGTGCAGGAACTCCTTGACCGGTGCACCTGTTTCGTTCAGGATGGCGATGACATCCTCCCGGTCGTAGAGGTAGTATGTGGTTCCGGTGTCGTTGGCTCTCTCTATTCTGTCGCCGTTCGGCGGCAGTCTAAAATACTGAACCTCTGATTTGCATTCGAAAAACAGGCTCACGCTGACCGATACGTTTCCGTTGTCCGCTTCGACCCAGTACTCACCTCCTGCGTGCATTCGGTTTGCCACCTTCCTATCGCATATGCGATTTTGTTTGTTTAATTCTTTCGGTCATCATCTCCAATTTTTTCGCAAGCAGTACAATGAAACAATCGTTAATATTATGCATACTACCACAACTATTAGAAAAACAATAATATCAAAAGATATGTTGTTACTTGTAGAAAAAAGTAGGTTATATCCACCTCCAATGGCAAGTGGTAGGAATCCTCCAACCCCGACCAAGCATAATGCAAGTATTATTGTCCATAACCAATCTTTTTTTGACATTATAGGGCACCTCAACATCACCATGTTACTGCTATCAGACGCATGTTTCCTTGAAGCCAGGCTGATGCTTGCGCAATGCCAATCGCACTCGCGGAAATTTTTATGGGAGGGACCCCAATTGCAAGTATTATTCCGATATTCTTACCTTTTATATGTCGACTATTACGGCTTTTCCCTATAGCCCAAGAAACCTTACGACTGAGGCTCTACTTGCCACCTCCGAAAAGATTGATAAATAAACAAAAAATTTGGAATTGAATTCTGAATCCTCAAATAGAAGCAAAATTTACTCATTCAGAGGATAGATAATGTTAAAAAATAATTGATTTCACATAACCAACAAATGACCCTTTTCAAGTATTTTCTCGTTAATGAGTGCTCCCCACCATTTATGGTGGGGAGCACTCATTTTTCAACATGCTACAAATTGTTAGGAATTTATTTCTACTCGCATCACTATTTATCTATACCCTCTCAAGTAAAGAATACTAATGCGGAGGAGGGTAAGGGGGTAAAGAGGATGAATAAAGAAAATAGAAAAAGTGTGAGCGGACTTGCATGCGCTGTGGCAATGGTCATGCTGCTGGGCATGCTAGTACCTATGAGCGCAAATGCGTTGGGAGTTCCGCCCGTGGCAAATGCAGGTCCAGACCAGACTGTAAACGAAGGCGATACCGTACACTTCGACGGCACTGGGTCTTACGATCCGGATGCGCCTATAATCGTTGAGCCGATAAGGATTGTTGATGTGTCTGGCAATGGGCAATATATTGCGATTGGTTGGGGCACAAACGTGACGCTTTTCAAGACAAACTCCCCAGTCCCGCAATGGACATATGACACCGGGTCTGAGGTTGAGGCTGCGGCGCTGTCTGATAGCGGACAATATCTGGCCGTGGGATATACCAATCATGTTGCATTGTTCGATACAAGCAGTTCAACGCCGTTGTGGACACATACCACGACCTATCCGATTGCCACCACACCAAGGGAATCATTGGACATCAGCAGGGACGGCGAGCATATTGCTGTAGGAACCGGAACTCCATATACAACTACCGGAGACATTTATATGTTTAATAAAAACGGGAGTCTTATGTGGACCTATTCATATCCCGCAGATGTCAGGTCAGTGCGTTTCTCAGGCGATGGAAACTATGTCGTTGCCGGCTCATGGATGTGGCAGCTAAGGTTGTATGACGTTTCTACCGGGACCCTTTATTGGACGTCAACCATCGGCGATCCTCACTATGCGACCGCCTTGTCTTACAACGCTTCCTATGTCGCAAGTGGCCAGGGAGCACAAAATACAGTTAGTCTCTATAACCGCAATGGCAATTTAATCAGAACATACCCTGTAAGTGGAACAGTCGCCGAGATTGCAATGTCAGACGATGGAATATATATCGCAGAAGCACAATATTATCCATTTGGAAGCGTAAATGCCTTCCGCTTGCTCAGGACAGATACTCCTTCGTTTGTGTGGAGCTACACCTTATCCACCTATGGCGAAACCATAGACATGGCACTTGATGCGCGCTACATAGTTGGCGGATGCTGGGACCACAATGTATACCTGTTCGACACGAGCAGTGGCACGCCATTGTACACATATACCACTGGAGGCGGTATATGGGAAGTCTCAATGGACTACAAGGGCGATTACTTTGCCGCGGCGAGCGAAAGCGGTTTGTATGTGTTCACAACAATCGGCGGGCCCAGATTCCTCTGGCAGTGGACCAATGCGCACCCGGCTCCGGGCTACGAGCTGACCTATTCGTGGGATTTCGGCGACGGAGCGACTGGAACCGGCGCTACGCCGACCCATGTCTATGGGGACAACGGTGTTTACACAGTGACGCTGACAGTAACGGATGTGGAGGGCCTCACCGGCACCGACACGTGCATCGTGACAGTGAACAATGTCGCGCCGACAGCAGAGATGAAAGGCATCTACTTCCCCGCAGAGATCACGCTAAGGGTGGCAGGCACTCCGGGCAACATAGTGACATTGGTCATCGAGCAAGAAGACTCTGTGATAGGCTCGGTAGAGGTAACCAGAACATCAGGCCAACCGAACGAAGCCACTCTCTATGCCAACATAGACCTCACCAAACCTTACACTGCAACGCTCTACTACGATTCATCGGCCAACGGCCACGGTGCGAACCCGGTGTGGTTTATAATCGACGGAAAGATGGCGAAGATCACGACCTTCGTGACCAAACCGAAAGACCCGTCCACCTATCATCAGAGCTACGCTGTGGACCTGAATAGCCTTCTGACCACGAGCGGAAAAGCCCTGACATTCAAGGCTACTGCCACTGACCCTGGCAGCGACGACCTGACCTTCACCTGGGACTTCGGAGACAGCACACCAACAGTGTCCAGCATCTATTACAACAACGGAGTAAGCCCGGATCCCTACCCGAGCCCCTGGGGAACGTACCCGTTCACGGCTGACGACGCGACATCCCACTCCTACAATGCATCTGGAACCTACACCGTAACGCTGACAGTGATGGACGACGATGGCGGGACGAGCAGCTATCTGACGAGCGTAACGGTGAACTAAACAGCTCTACGAAAACCCTTCCCTTTTACTTTCCTTGTATTTTAACTGTGCCGTTCCATAGAACATGAGAGGCTTTTCCCTGATAAAACTCTTTCTACGCCTCTGCATGGTGTACCGCCTCCGGAACTTCCCATCCAGCGATGAGTGCATCTTGGACTGCACCCCGCATAGTGGACACTAAGTCAAGCAACATGATCTCCGCTTTCTCCGCTGGGGTGAATCGCTTAAACGCGCTCATGGTTCACCCCCCAAAAGCGGGAGGAAAACATGTCCGATTTTCCCTACCATATTCTCCCGTGCAGTACAGGGGAAGTGGTTTAAAAGCACAAGCTCTGATTCGACCCCGCCGAGGCCTCCTACCGCCTGGTGGCGAAGGCGTCGAAAAGGTTATTAGGGGTTTGCGCATATGTCAGTTTGATAGGCATGACCGACAGGGTGATGGACAAGGAAGTGGAATCGTACCTCAGGAAGATAGCGCACCTGCGCGCCGAGCACAGGCACGGCAGGGCGGTCCAGTACTGCAACGCGGCGCTGGAGATTGTCCACGACCCCCTGTTGAAGAACGTCATACTCACATTCAAGGGGGACTCCCTCTACAAGATTGGAAAGAAGACCCAGCAGGACGACATCATCCAGGACGCGAGGAACCATTTCTGCGAGGTCCTGAAGGCCAACCCCGACGACCACCTCGCCCAGGCCTGCATCGAGCGCATAGACCGGTACCTCTGAGGCGGGAGATGCCTGCGCCAAAGGCCATCGGCCCTTACTCGCGCGCCGTCAAATTTAGGGACATTATTTTCATCTCCGGCCAGCTCGGGCTCGACCCCGCGACCGGGAAGCTCGCCGGGGGGATAGCGGAGCAGACGAGGCAGGCCCTGAAGAACCTCGCCGCCGTCCTGGGGGAGATGGGCGCGACTACGAAGGACGTCGCCAAGACGACGGTCTACCTGAAGAGCATGGATGATTTCGACGAGATGAACAAGACGTACGCCAGCTTCTTCTCGGAGCCGTACCCGGCGCGCACGACCGTCGGCGTCGCGGCGCTCCCGAAGGGCGGGCTGGTCGAGATCGACGCAATCGCTGTGATGAAGTAGGGAGCTGCCGAAAAATGTCCTGACAAAAAAACAAGGAATCCCAGTGGGAACTCAACGCCTTCCCTTCCCTATGCCCCTGTATGTAAGCCCGGCCTTCTTCGCCTTCTCAGCGCTAAAGGCGTTCCTGCCGTCGATGAGGATTGGCGTCCTGAGCTTCTTGGCCAGCTTCCTCAGGTCTAGCTTGAGGTACTCCTTGTGCTTGGTCGAGAGTATAACAGCGTCCGCGCCGCGCAGCGTCCCTTCCAGGTCCTTTGTGAACGGCAGCTCGTACTCGCGCACTATCGGGTCGTGCATCACCGGCTTGGCCCCGCGCCTTTTCAGCTCCTCGTACAGCGTGGCCGAAGGCGTGTTGCGCGTGTCGTCGGAGTTCTCCAGGAAGGCCACGCCCAGTATCGCTATCTTCGCGCTGATGAGCTCCCTGCCATGCTCTTTCAGGGCCGCTTCCAGCAGGTCGGCGACGTGAGACGGCATCATGTCGTTCAGGAGCCTGCTGCCGATGATTATCTCGGGCTCGACCTTGAACTTGCCGTAGGTGTCCACGCCGTACTTCAGCAGCCACGGGTCCTTGGGGAGGCAGTGGCCGCCCACGCCAGCGCCGGGGAAGTGCATGTTCCTGACCGGGTTGGACACCGGGTTCCTCGGGTCGTTCGGGAGCGTGTTGACGAACTCGCGCACGTCGTAGACGTTCACGCCGAGGCTCTCGCATATCAGCGCGACCTCGTTCGCGAAGGCGATGTTCACGTCCCTGTACGTGTTCTCGACGACCTTGGCGACCTCGGCGGTCAGCGCGTCGGTAGGATGGAGCGAGGACTTGACGACGTGGCGGTAGAGCTCGACGGCGCGCCTCGTGCTCTCTGCATTTATGCCGCCAACTATCCTCGGCAGGTTGACGATGTTGTTGATGAGGCGCCCGACCATCACGCGCTCGTAGGAGAACGCGAGGAAGAAGTCCCTGCCGGCCTTCATCTTGGAGGCTCTCTCAAGAATGGGCCTGACGATGTACTCGGTCGTGCCCGGCGCGACCGTTGACTCGATTACTACAAGCGTCCCCTTGCGGAGGTGCCTGCCGATCTCGGCGCTCACCTCCTTGAGCGACTCGTAGCGCGGCTTCCTGTCGGCCTCGGTCGGCGTCTGGACGTCTATGAGGATGGCTTCCGCGTCCTTTACGACCGAGATTTTCTCGGAGACCCTGAATGACTTCTTCCTGACGACGCGGGCTATGAGCTCGGAGAGGCCGGGCTCGTCCCCGCCTATGGGGTTCTTGCCCTTGTTGAGCCAGTCAATCTTCCATCCGGAGCGCTTCGATCTGCGCTGCACGCCAGTGACGTCGAACCCCGGGACGTCGGCGAAGAGAGCCGCGGCCGGGATGCCGACATAGCCCATTCCAACGACAACGATCTTGCGCTTCATGGCAGGGATGCCAGAAGCCGCCTGCCTATAACTTTTTTTCGATTATGTTTCTTAATTGCCTGGGAAAGATTTTTACGCATGGAGCGGATGGTTCGCGCCGCGATGAAGCACGCTCACGCGCCAAAGCATGCAAATGGGTGCCCGGACGGGCACGATCACGGCGAGGGCCATCACGACCATGCCCGCACGCACAGGGCGCTGAGCCGCCGGAGGCTGGCACTGGCCATCGGGCTGACCGCTGCCATGATGGTTGCTGAGATTATTGGCGGCTGGCTGAGCAACAGCCTCGCGCTCCTCAGCGACGCCGGGCACATGTTCACGCACTTCCTCGCCCTCGCCCTGAGCTATGCGGCCATCAGGCTGGCATGCAGGGCGACCGCGAGGGAGAAGAGCTTCGGGCTCTACAGGGTAGAGGTCCTTGCGGCTTTCATCAATGCCATTACTCTCGTTATGATCACGATATTCCTTCTCAACGAGGCATACCAGAGGATATTGTCCCCGGCACCGATCGCGGAGACCGAGATGCTGATAGTCGCCGCCGCTGGGCTGGCCGTGAACCTCATAACCGCGGGAATATTGATGGGCGCCGAGCGGGACGACCTGAACGTGAGGAGCGCCTACGTCCATATGCTCGGGGACACCGTCTCGTCTGTCGCCGTAGTGATAGGGGCGATCGCCATCCACTACACCGGATGGGTCATCATCGACCCGATACTCAGCATCGTGATATGCGCAGTGATTCTCGTCTGGGCTGCGGGGATATTCCGGGACTCCATTAGGATACTGCTAGAGTCGGCCCCCGCGCACATCAAGGTAGCTGACGTCGCCGCCGCCATCAAGGGATGCGCGAGCGAGATTAGGGAAGTCCACGACGTCCACGTCTGGGAGATAACGTCGAAGATGTACTCGATGACTGCGCATGTCGTCGTCCCCGATTGCAAGCTCAGCGACTGCGGCGGCATCCTCGCGAAGATAAACGATGTCCTTGACAAGAGGTTCGACATCACTCATGCGAGCATTCAGTTCGAGTGCGGCTGAGCGCACCCCTCCCTGCGCTTACGGTCGTCCATGCCGAAGAAGAAGATGGCGTACAGCGACAGGCCGCCGATGTAAAGCGCGATGCATATTGCGAAATTGACGAGGTAGTTCGCGCCGAGCGCCCATGAAGGCCCGCCGAGGAACGTGCCGACGGCGTTGGCGCCCATCCAGGCGAACATCGTCGCGCTCGACGCCGCCCCGCGGTTCTCCTCCGGCACCACGCAGAGCATGAACGACGTGAGGACCGGCCCGGAGACGTTCATGAGGACCATCCGAGCGACGAAGAGCCCGACCGAGACCCAGAAGAAAGGCGGGTAGACGAACGGGATGATGGAGAGGATGACCACTGCAATGCCCTGGGTGGCCAGCATCGCTTTGACGCTCCCCATGCGCTCAGCGGCCTTGGGTATGAGGAGGAGGGCGAGCGCCATCACGGCGTTGTTGAGCATGAACGCCGCTGCGATGGACGTTATATCCGCGTCGAACTGACGCTGGAAGAAGACCTGGAAGTAGGGGATGACGAAGCCCGCGCCGAACCCTATCATCGCCATCGGCATCGAGAACATCGCGATGAGCTTGCGCACGTCGCGCGGGGTGGCCTTGGCGGCGGGCCTCTCGGCCGGGCGGCCCATGCCGTTCTTGACCGCGACGAGGACGAGGAGCGCCGCGAGCTGGAAGAATACCGCGAAGAAGAATACCATCCTGTAGCTCGAGAGGAGCTCGTACCCGAAGGTGCCCATGAAGATGCCCGGGATGAGCCCGCCCAGGATGGTGCCTATGGCCGCGCCCACAGTTCCGACGAAGGACGAGAAGCTGAAGAGGTACTTTCTGTCCGACTCGGTGCTCAGCTCCGAGAGGAACGCGTTGCTCGCGGGGCCGGACAGGCCGCCCGCGATGCCGCCCAGCGCCACTGCGAGCATCAGGCCCCAGACGGCCTGAGAGTCCGTGAAGAGGAAGAAGCTGGCGCTCCCCAAGGTCGAGAGGAGCAGCCCGGCCGCGAGCACGCGCTTGCGCCCAACCTTGTCGCTTAGATAGCCGCTGAACAAGAGCGTGGCGATGGTCATCATCCCGGAGATGAGCATCAGCGTGCCGTAGAATACCGGGCTGAGGCCGAGCTGGGTGACGTATAGGAGGAGGATGAAGCCGTTCAGCGTCCCCCCGAACCCGGAGAGGAGGAGCGCCATGACGAGCAGCTTCGCCTCGCGCTTCTGCCCCCTGAAGTGCGTGAAGGAGTCGAGCATGTTCCCCGCGGCGTGCAGGTACGATGTGAAGTCCCTGACTCCCTTCTCGGCCATAAAGTCTCTCGCTGGCCAGGATGCAAAACATTCAGATTAAGGTATTGCCAGAAGGGTGCAAACCATCTTACGTTTTACTATACACCACCTCCAATGACATAATGGCCATTCTAAGTGTCCGTTGAAGGGGTGTAGTTCACCAGAGCGAAGCGAAGGCTATAGCGGCCGTTGGCTGCCTGTATGCTTTGACCATGCTTTTCTTTAAAAGAGCTGGGCAATATTCGGTTTCAGCTTCATCTACAGTAGTCGAATCAATAAACCAATTAGATTATTTCGGCTTCCTTCCGATTGTATAGCCACAATCCATATTTGCTCTGTATTGTTCCTTAGAATCGAAATTCAGAAGCTGGTTTCGTAAATCAAGCGCAAAATCCTCACTGTATGCGCCCAGCGCGTTCTTAGAACATTGCGAAGTCGAGAATAGGTAACCAAGGATTGATTCGACAGTCCATGTGTGTTCTTTCGTAAAAGAGTAGGCTTCGATATTCACGAATCCCGCATCCTGAAGAACTAACCTGTTGTGCTTAGGACCGCTGCCCGGCTTTGGCTCCATCTTTCGTATGGGGGAGGCCTGTTCTGTCCATTTCTGAACCGTTTCCGCCACTATGCGTTGCCACGGTTCCGTTCCTTCAGTAATTCCGTAACAGCCAATTACGGCCAGGCAGCCACCCGGAACAAGCAGCCTAAGTGCTTGCCTTGACACAACCAATTGATCAAGCCGATGAAACGCTTCCCCTATCGTAATCAATTTAAATGACACTGGTTCTTCCTTCAATTCCTCAGATTTTCCAATGACCCATCGGATATTGGTGGCTCCTTGCTTGTCCGCTTCTTTCATTCCCTCATCAATCATCTCTGGCTCCAGGTCATTCGCCACAACCTCAGAGAAGGAGGCTGAGAGCGGGATTGCAAGGCGTCCTGGCCCGGATGCCAGATCCAGAAGTCTATCACCATCTTTTATCCCAACTCTACTGATGAGATCTTCAATAAGGGCATCAGGATAGGGGATGCGATACCGACTATAGTATAAGGCGGTACCTTTGAACGCATTGGCCGGAAAGTTTGGCTTAACATAATTAGGACTATTCATGCTTTTTGCTCCATTTGTCCTGCATAAATCTCTTGAGTCCCGTCCGGCTATTTTCCTTCCCTTCTCGTCACGACCTGCTCGCGGTCGAAGAGCTCCGTCTCCTTCTCTATAAGCTTGAGCTCTATCTTGTCGACGTCGCGCTTCCTCTGGAGGACCCTGGTCTCGATGTCCTTGAGGCCCTCGACCTTCTGCGCGAGGTTGTGCTTGACGCCGTCCATCTCGGCCTCCTTGCTCTTGATCTCCAGCTCCCTGTTCGTCAGCGCGGCCTGCCTGGCCGCCAGCTCGTTCTCCTTCGACTCCAGGCGCTTCCGCCATAGCCCGACCTTCTCCTCCAGCTCCGCGAGGAACCCCTCCTTCTCCATCATCTTCGCGGCCTTCTCGTCGAGCCCCTTGTCCCGGGCGTCCAGCTGATCCTTCAGCTCGTCGAGATCCGACCTCATCTTCTCGAGGTCCCTGGCCTCGTCCTGGTTCTCCGCGCGCCTGCGCTCGACCTCGTCCTTGATCTCCCTGATGGCCTGGGCTTTGGCCTGGAGCTGCTCCTGCATCTGGCCGACCTCCGAGCGGCGCGCCTCTAGGGCCTTTTCAGCCTCCTCCAGCTCCCTCTGGATGGCTTCCAGGCGCGTCCTCTCCTCCGTGAGGCCGTTCTCGCGGTTGGTCAGGGCTTCCATCTTCAGGTCGAAGTCCCCCGCCTGGCTCTCGATGGCCGCCTTCCTCTTGTCGAGCAAGTCGGACTTCCTGTCCAGGTCCGCCGCGAGCGATTCCAGCTCCGCGCTCCTGGCGTCCAGGGCCGCGGCCTTGGCGTCTATCTCCGCCTTGCGGCTCTCCAGGTCGTCCATCGCCGCCTTGGCCTCCGCGGACTGGCGCTCGGCCTCGGCCTTCAGCTCCCGTATAGCCTGCACCTTCTGCTTGAACTGCTCCTGGATGGAGGCGAACTCCGCGCGCTCGGCGGCCATGCCCTTCTCCTTCTCGTCGAGGTACGAGGCTCGCTCGTCCAGCTCCTTCGCGCGGCCGTCTAGCGCCTCCCTCTTCTCGTTGAGCTCGCTGTCCCTGCGCTCGTTGGCTCGGTTCTGCCCGTCGAGCTGCGTCTCCAATAGGGCGAGCATCTGCTCGCGCTCGTCAAGCGTCGCCCGTCGCTCGACCAGGCGCTTCTTGACCTCCGCGCGCGACAGCTTCTCGGGGGCGCCCCCCTTCTTCCTGCCGAACGAGAAGAAGCCTCCTTTTTTCTTTTCGCCTTCGTCAGCCATTCAAGCCCTCGTATGCTCCCTTGCGAATGAGCGAAAGCCCTCAAATAGTTTTTGGTTCGAATCTGACCTCTATGAAAAAGAGATGTAGCCCCGGGCAGATTCGAACTGCCGTCCCCGGCTTTCTCCAAGGGATTCCGCAGAACCCCCCTCCAAAGGCCGGGATGATTGGCCACTACACTACGGGGCTATACGATTCAGTCGGTTTCCTTTGGAGTAGCCACGTATGTGCATGGGCCTACTAAAAGTTAAGGCCCAATGCCTACGGGGCTGTGTTAATTCGATTTATCCCGCGTCCACCAACGCCGGCCTTCCTTCATTCTCGACCACGCGCTTGACGAAGCCGCTCTTCGCTATGCTGTCGTAGTCGTGGCCCGCGTCCGGGGAGTAGAAGGCGACGAAGACGAGCCTCTCCGCGCCCGTGTTCACAGTCCTGTGCGCCGTCGCCGGCGGGACGTAGACGACGCCGTTCGGGCGCATCTCTATCGTCTCGACGATGCCCAGGCGCGACTGCAGGAGGACCAGGCCGTTGCCCCGTAGGCAGTAGTAGACCTCCCCCGCGTCGTTGCGCTTGTGGAAGTGCCCCTTGGTCATGAAGTACTCGGCGCCGACCTTCCCTGGCATGAGGACCGTGACCGCGTATGTCATGTCCCTGTTCTGCTGCTCGACCGGCTCCAGGACTATGTATACTAGCGTCTCTGGAGCCCCCTCCGCCGCGAAGTGCCCCTTAAGGTCTGCGATCGTGCGCCTCGTCTCCCTGAAGGGCCCGGATAGCGCCCCCGTCTCCGGGTCGATGGTGTGCGCGAAGGCCTTGATGTCCATGCTTACGGGCAACAATGCAGCGGTAGGATTTAAGCCCTACTGATGCCGAGGGGGGGTTGCCTTTAAATCGCTCCCTCGTTTGAAATGACCATGGGATTGGCCATTCACGAGGGCGCGTTCCCGATGACAAGGATTAAATCACCCGGCCGATATACGGGGGCGATATCATGTTGGTAGAACTCACGGACCTGATAGGAATGGAAGTGTACACGAACAAGGGCACGTCCCTCGGGACGATAGACGACCTCATCATCGAGGCCGACACCTCCGTCGTCACGAGCCTCTACGTATCTAACCCGAACCCGCTCCTGGTGGAGAACTCCACCGCAGTCGCGGTGCCCTTTAGATGGGTCGAGAGCGTCGGGGACGTCATCCTGCTGAAGTACTTCCCGAAGTTCGTCGGCCAGCCGAGCATGCCCGAGGAGCCCTCGAAGCTCAAGGACAAGGCCCACCAGCTCGCCCACGCCGCGGAGGAGAAGCTCATGGCCGGGGAGAGGAAGATGGTCGACGAGCTCAAGACCTTCGAGAAGAAGGTCGAGGGCAGGGTCAGGAAGCAGAGGGACCAGGAGCAGCAGTAGGCCCTAGCTCAGTATCTCATTCAGCTTGCCCAGCGCCAGCGCCGCCTTGACTTCCTTCGCTATCCTCCGGCCAGTGGAGAGGTTGGGCTCGATGAGCTCGCTGTAGGGCGAGCCGGCGATGTGGACGTTCGTTCCGGCGACGATGCGCGCCGATATCTCGAAGACGACGAACTCCAGCTTGTCAGTGACTATCGTCTCCAGGCAAAAGGGCCCGAGCATCCCGCCGAAGAGCTCCAGGGAGCGCTCGACCACGCGCTCCCCCATCTCCAGTACCTTCGGCAGGAGCGATTCCCTGAGGACGACCGGGACGTTGCCGGTGACCACGAACGTGGGGTAGATGTCGAGCTTCTTCAGCTCCTCCTGCGCGCCTAGCTTGTACATCTCGTCGACGTTGGACTCGTCCCTGCGGTCTATGCCCATGAGCTCCAGCGATCCCTTCGAGAGGCGGTAGCCACCCTCGGTTATGGGCGAGTAGAAGTAGTGCAGGTAGTACCTCGTCCCGAGGATGTACTCCTGGATGTGGTACTTCTGCGTGTGGTCTATGCCGAGCTTGAACTCGTGGATGTCCTTGGCGATGAAGAACCCCCTGCCTCCCTTCGCGCCGTGGTACTTGACCATCACCGGGCGGTCGATGTTCTCCGGCTTGTCTATGAAGTGCGGCATGCGCACTCCGGCGGACGAGAGCCAGTCCCTCTGGATCATGCGGTCCGATTCCCAGTCCAGCACCGCCCGGTTCCCGAAGGTCGGGACGTCTATCTCCTGGAACCTCTTCGAGCCCAGGTACTCCACGAACGAGCCGTGCGGCACGAGGATGCAATTGCGCTCTCTGAGCTCTCTCGCCCTGTCTGTGATGTCAGAATACTTATCGACCTGGAAGAACTCGTCGGGCTTGGCGCGCGGGAAGGCGTCGTAGAACTTGGGCGGCTTGCCGATGGAGATGCCGAGCGTCTTGAACCCCTCGCGGCGCGCGCCGTCGAATATCTGGAGGCTGGAATGGGAGCAGACCGTCGCGATGGTCAGCGACTTCGCGTCGTACTCGGAAAGGTGCTTCAGAACCTGCGACTTGGGTACCATGTCGGCAGATAATACAACGAATATTAAATTGTATCGAAGTGGCCGGGGAAGGTGCATCTCTGCCGGGACCATGGTACAACAATGGGAGGCGATGGTAACGCTGAGAAACCGATGCGATCTGCCCTATGGGATGAAGAAAGAGATGGTATATTGGCCGGGAAGGAGAGGCGGCCCAACCCAGGGCGCACGCTCGGGTGCGTCGGTGTTGCGGCCTGCCTTTTGGTCGTCCGAAAACGTGCTGATAAACGTCCCGTCCAGGGCGATCTGGTGGGGGCGTTTGCCTGAATCGCCCAATTGGATTCCCGGGCCGCCAATTCGACCCTTTTCAACGTCCCGGGATGGAAAGGGATAAATCCCCTCAAGCGATAAGGGGGCATGTATGCACACACCAGCGAATCTGGGGAGCTTGGGGATAGGCATCGATATTGAAGAAGTGAGCAGATTCTACTGCCTGGACCGGGAGCGCGACGATGCATTCCTGGCCAAGGTCTTCACGAGCAAGGAGCTCGACTACTGTTACTCGAAGGAGCGCCGGGCGGAGCACCTCGCCGCCAGGTTCGCCGGGAAGGAGGCCGTTATAAAGGCCGTGGGCGATCTCACGGGCCAAGCGCTCGCCCATGGAGTGATAGAGATACTGAGCGAGAGGGGCGCCCCGAGAGTCCAGCTCGCAAAGGGTGCGGGGAAAGACCTGGTCGTGAAGGTGAGCCTTTCCCATACATTTAACTACGCGGTCGCTCTGGCGATAGCCCAAAGGGTCGGGTGAATCCATGGATAAAAAGCGCAATGCGGTAATGAGGGAGATAATCAAGAAGGTAAGCAAGAACAAGATATCGACGACCGAGGTGGCGGACTGCCTCGGGAAGACCGGCGCGATCCCCGACATCGCACCGATAAACAAGGGGCATTTCAGGGTGGGGCGCGTCTTCCTCGCATATGGATACGATGCCAGCAACTGGGCCATCCACGAGCAGATAGAGGGCGTGAAAGAGGGGGACATCGTCGTCGTGGAGTCGTACAATTGCGGCAAGCGCGCGGCCTTCGGTGAGCTGGTTACGAAATACCTTATCCTATACAAGGACGTCAGCGCCGTGGTAGTGAACGGGTACATGAGGGACGCCCACCGGCTGATAAAGGAGAACTTCCCCGTCTGGTGCAAGGGGGTATCACCCATCGGCTACTTCAACGAGCAGCACGAAAAGCCCCTCGCCACTAAGATAGTCAGTGAATGGAAGAAGAAGTACGAAAACGCCATCGCCATCTGCGATGACGGTGGTGTTGTCATCATCTCCTCCGAGAACATCAACAGGGAGTTCCTCAGGAAGCTAGACTTCATCGAGCTCCAGGAGGACATCTGGCACCACTGCGTCGACACGAAGAAGTGGAGCACTTACGACACGGTCTGCCTGAAGAAGTACTTCGACACCGAGCTTCTGCCGGTGGAGCTCCGCGACAAGTTCAGAGCGTTTTTGAAGGAGATCGAGCGCGGCGGGCGCAAGGTTTAACTATCCTATCAATTATCGTCGCGAGGGTTGGACATGGGCATCGACACAAAGGCGTTTAAGAAAGGGGCTGCAGTCCTCGTGAGGGAGTGCGGGCGGGCCAGGGATGGCGAGACGCTTCTTGTCATATCCGACGCCTCCACGGAAGACGTAGCCCGATATGTCATAGAGGCCGCGAAGGCCACGAGCTCCAAAGTGCAGTTCAAAGCAGTGGGGGGCGCGAAGATGCATGGCCAGGAGCCCCCCAGGGAGGTCGCCGACGCCATGCTAAAGGCGGATGTAATATTCTGTTTGACAGCGTTCTCGATGGCGCACACAAAGGCCCGGAAGCGGGCCACCGACCGTGGCGCCCGGTACCTCAGCCTCCCCGATTACAGCCTAGAGCAGCTCGCGAGCCCGGCCCTGACGGTGGACTACGCCTCTTTCTCCGGCGTCGCTGGCAAGCTCAGGGATATCCTGGACAATGGGAAGACCGTGCGGGTGCGCACCTTGATGGGCACAGACCTCGAATTGAACATAGCGGGCCGCACGGCGAATTTCTGCCCTGGATACACTTCCGAGCCGGGGATGCTTGGCTCGCCGCCCGACATCGAGACCAACATCGCCCCGCTGGAGGAGAAGAGCCGCGGCACCATCGTCGTGGATGGAAGCATTCCCTGCAGGGAGATCGGGCTCGTGAGCGAGGCCATAAGGGTGGAAGTGAAAGCGGGGAATATCCGCACAGTGGACACGGGGACGGAGCAGGGACGGGCCCTCGACACGCTTCTCCGGGCCGGAGGCGACGAGAGAAGGCTGATCCTCGCGGAGTTCGGCATCGGCCTCAATCCGCAGGCCAAGCTGTGCGGCCGCATGCTGGAGGACGAGGGATGCATGGGCACGGTCCATTTCGGCTTCGGCTCCAATGCGACTATAGGGGGGGAGAACGATGTCGCCTTCCACCTGGACCTGGTCATCAGAAACCCCACCGTCGTGGTGGACGGCCTGACGGTCATGGAGGAGGGGAGGCTTTGTGAACCCCCATGATGCGTCCCGCGAGATGGTACTGGCCATAAAGAGTGTCTTCGAAAGGAACAGGAGCCGGGTCTTCATAGTGGATACGCTCGGGAGGAGGGAATTCACGTACGGCGAGCTGGAGGACCTCTCGCTTCGGGCCGCCGGGATGCTGCGCGAACTGGGCCTCCGGAAGGGGGACAGAATCTCCATCATCATGCCGAACTGCATCGAGTACATCGTCATCTACTTCGCATGCATGCACACGGGCGTGATCCCGGTGCCTGTCAACCAGCGGCTGCATACGGACGAGATGAAGTACATCATATCAAACGCGGAGGCGAAATGCCTCTTCATCTCCTCGAGATTCGAAGAGGCCGCGCGCCAGCTACGGTCTTTGGGCCTCGGCATCGTCACCATCATCCCTGGCAGTGAGGCGGAGAGCCCGAAGGCCGGTGATTGGCTGAGGGCTGTCTCCGCACACGCCCCGCTGCCGGATGGCCCGCTCGGCATCGTCGAAGACGGCGACACGATAATAATAGTGTTCACGTCCGGCACGACCAACCGGCCCAAGGGGGTGCAGATAAGGTACAAGGAGATCATCGGCAACGGCAAGATGTTCGCCGGCCTTCTCCAGCTGGAGTCCCGGCACCGCTTCTTCGCCTACCTCGACCTCGCATACCTCGGCGGCTTCTACAACCTGATGCTAATCCCCTTCATCGCCGAGGGGAGCATAGTCCTGCAGGAGACCTTCAGCCCGCGCGTGGCCATCAGTTTCTGGGACATGGCAATCAAGCACGGAATCAACGCCATTTGGCTGGTCCCCTCCATCGCCTCGATACTGCTGTCGATAGACCGTTCCAAGGTCGGCAGCGAATATTCGAGGGAGCATGTTGAAAAGGTCCTCATAGGCACCGCGCCTCTTCCCGAGCAATTGAAGAAGTCGTTCGAGGAGCGATACCATGTCGAGCTCTACGAGAACTACGGGCTATCCGAGACCTTCTTCATCTCCACGAACCATCCTGGCATCGGAGAGCCCAGGGGGGTCGGAAAGGTCGTGCCCGGCTGCTCCGTCCGAATCCTGGACGACGCGGGCCACGAGCGCGGGGCATGCGAGACCGGGGAGATCGTGGTGCGCTCGTCGTATTTGATGAAAGGGTATTACAAAATGGACGAAAAGGGGGCGTTCACTCGGGACGGATGGTTCAGGACCGGGGACATGGGGTACCTCGATCGGGACGGCTACCTCTTCGTCACCGACCGGAAGAAGGATTTGATCATCAGGGGAGGGATAAACATCAGCCCGAAGGAGATCGAGGATGTCATAGCGAGGCACCCCGGCATCAGTGCGGTAGCCGTCGTCGGCATGCCGGACAGGCATGCGGGCGAGCAGGTGGTGGCGGTCGTCAACGGCGGCGCTGGCCTCGACAAGGAAGAGCTGTTAAAGCACTGCAAGTCTCACCTTGCGCCGTTCAAGATACCGGAAAGCATTTTCTCATCGGACGAGCTGCCCCGGAGCGTCACCGGGAAAATCAACAAGAAGGAGCTGAGGCGCCTGTTGCTGGAAGGGGCGCTTCCGGAACTCCCAGCGAGGTCGAAGGAGGATGAGACCGAACATGAAAGCTGACCCAAGGAGCTGGCTGCTGGCCTGGTTCGCCGGACATGCCAAGATCGACCAGGATAATATCAAACCCGACACAAACTACATAGAGCGCGGCTTGCTCGACTCGTTCGCGTTCATCGCGCTCATCTCCGACGTCGAGCAGGAGTTCCGCATCCGCTTCTCCGATGGAGACTTCAGGAAAACGGATTTCTTAACGATCTCCGGCCTCGCATCTATAATTGAGAGAAAGATGAAATAACCCACCTCAAACGAGAGCGGAAAGCTGGCAAACACCCGACCGCGGTCTTGATGACATGGCCAGATTGGTAAAGAGCGCAGGACGGATGCGCGCGAATGGCTGTTCGACGGCAATATAAAACGGATTCGTCCAGAACGCGCGAAAGGAGATGGCGCTCAATCGTCTCAAATATCTCATCACGAGAAATGGATATTGAAACGATTGCGGTTAAATCCCTTCAGGGGAGCAAGAGGGGTTTCCGAAGGAATCCCCCTTGTTACAGCGCCCTCAGCATCTCGATCATGACCGCCTTCGGGTCCTTGGCCTTAACGATGCCCGACGCCAGCAGCACGCCGTCTGCGCCCAGTTCTATGGCCTTCTTCACGTCCGTCCCGGTCTTCACCCCGGCGCCGCACAGGACTTTGACCTTCGGATCTATGCCCTTCACGGCCTCCACGGCGCTCTCCACTATCTTCGGGTCCGCGCTCGTGACCGAGAGGTCGCCGCCGATGAGCTCCGGGGGCTCGATGGCAATGAAGTCGGGGGCGAAGTGCGTGCACGCCTTGCAGACGGCGACGGTATTCGAGCAGACGATGGTCTTCAGCCCCGCCTTCCTGCAGCGCTCGACTATCAGCTCGAGCTCGTCGCCGCGTATCCTGTGCTCGGAATGGTTGAGCAGCGTCCCGACGCAGCCGGCGGCCTTCACTCCCTCAGGTGTAACGTACCCGGTGGTGGAGCCCTGCACGGCATTGTCCAGGTGCTGGGCGAAGACGGGGACCTTGGCCTCCCTTGCGATGAGCGCGAGGTCCGTCTGCTGGGGAGCGATGACCGCGGAGCCTTTGGTCTCGCGCATCGCCTCGTCTATCTTCCTGGCGATCTCCAAGCCCCTGGCGCCGCAGACCTCCGGGTAGGTCTTGAAATTCACGACCACAATCGGGCTGCGCATCCTACACCTTTTTGAACCTGTCCCTGAGCTTGACCATGACCTTCGGGAGGGTGGTGTACTCCATGTCCGCGAGCGGAAGCCTGTGGGGCTCGAACGGGCCGTGCCTGCGCATGTAGTCCGCGATCTTGGTTGCCTGCTTGCGCGCCCCGTCGTACGCCGGGTCGTCGAAGAGGTCGAGCGGCTGGCCCAGGTTCGCATTGGCCACCTGGAAGCCGAGGGCGACGGCGCGCGGCGGGCCGTCGAAGCGCGAGCACTTGGCGTTGCACAGGCCTACTGGCATCAGCGGGCCGTTGTGGCTGCCGCGCATCCAGCCCGAGACCAGGTACGGGAACGCGAACGGCTCGATGACCTCTCCCAGCGCCGGGAGGCCGGACTGCGCCCTGACTATGCCGACGGGGTCGTCCTTGCCCACGTACTCGCCGGCGATCTGGTAGAGCTTCTCGGTGGACACCACGGCGGCGGGCTCGTCCTCGGGGAGCTTCCCCTTCTTCGGGAATACCCTCTTGATGACGAACCGCGACTTCGCGCCTATGAGCGCCAGAAGGTCGTAGACTTCCTCGGGCGTCCTGAGGAAGACCTTCCTGTGCTCCTCTATGTCCCATACCTCGAACACGAAGCCGTCGTGCATCGTCGGGTCGATGACGAGCCCGGCGGTGTTGAACGGGTCGGCGAACATCCTGAAGACGGGCAGGTTGAACGCGCCCGGCTCCGTCTTGTCCATCATTATTACGACTACGGGCTCCCCCTTGCGCTCGGTGAACTCCATCTCCGCGACACCGGGCCCGAGGCCCTTGACGTTGCCGGAGAAGGCGTCTGCGAGCATGTCCTGCCCCGCGCCGTAGAGCTTCAGTTCCTTGGCGACGCGGGTGCCTTCCTCGAAGACGCTCCACGCGAGCTCGTGGACCTTTTTGTTGTCCGTGCCTTTAGTGTGGGACATGATGAGCTCGAGGTCGTCGCCGACGTGCGTGACGTAGTAGTCGGTGATTATGCCCTTCTCCGCCCCCTTGCCGAGTACCTTGTTGCCCGCCTCTATGAGCGCGGGGTGCACGGTCGAGTGGCCGGCCCATCCGCCGACGTCCGCCTTGATGACTGACACTGTGGTCTTTGGCATTGTGAACGCCTCGTGCGCGTATCTGAAAGCTAGTATTTGAAAGGTGGGGGTGCGTCAAGCGTGGGGCGGGGATGTTTATATACCATGCCCGCATACTCGTAACCGCCGGAGAGCGCACGATGAGAATCTGCTATATAGGGGACGCACAGTCGATCCACCTGCAGAGGTGGGCCCGGTCATTCGCCCAGAGGGGGCACGAGGTGCACGTCATCACCGACAAGCCCGCGAAGATCGAGGGGGTCGCCTTACACCCTGTCAAGGAGAACATCGGAAAGCCGAATATCCTGGCGAGAGCAGTCAATCTCTATATCAGAATAAGGCAATCTAAGAAGCTGATCCGGGAAATGACGCCCGATATCTTGCATGCGCATTTCATCTTCTCGTACGGGTACTGGGGATTGAAGTCCGGGGCCCGCCCTTTCATCGTCAGCGCTTGGGGCAGCGATATTGCGTGGGTAAAGGACGATTCGATCGTGGGGGGGATCACGAAAGATGTCATACGGGGATCAGACCTCGTCCACACCGGCGACTGTGCTGGAAAGGCCAGGCTGATCGAGCTCGGCTGCCCCCCCGAGAAGACCTTTGTCCAGCCATGGGGCGTCGACACCCGACGCTTCTCGCCTTCGGCGCGCTCCGATGACCTTAGGCGCAAGCTGCTGGGCAGGGAAGACGGGGTCATCGTCACGATGGTGGCATCGCTCGTCCCCACATGGGGCATTCCAGCTCTCATCGAATCGATTCCGCATATAAAGGCTGCGAGAAATGATATGAAGATCGTAATAATCGGCGGAGGTCCAGAAAAGGAGAGGCTGGACGCGCTAGCTACCGAAACCGGGGTAGAAGACATGCTGATGTTCACTGGGAAGATTCCTCACGACGAGGTGCCAAAATACCTTTCAAGCTCGGACATATATTTAGACACTGTGCACATCGATAAAGCCGGAATAGGGATAGGCGCCAGTGTTATGGAGGCATTGAGCACTGGCCTACCAGTCCTCTTGGCTAGCAGGCACGGTATAGAGGAGGCTGTCCAAAACGGCGTCAATGGGTATATATTCGATGCTGACAAACCGAGGGACCTTGCTGTGAAGATGCTGGGACTGGCCGCAGATGCCGAGGCGAGACAGCGTTTCGGAAAGGCGAGCAGGGAGCTCGCTCTCAGGATAGGCGATTGGGAGAAGAACATGGGCGAGTTCGAGCGGATTTACGGGAAAATGGCCATATGCAGAAAGCCATAAATATCCTGAGTCCATAGGAGGCTGTAGAAATGCAGGATGGTCGTGCAACGATGAGAAAGACGCCGCAAAAGGATGCATGGGGGGTAAAATTTTCGTTCGACGAACTCGAAAGATTCCTCCGGTGCACCATGGATGTCGCGCCAGTCGTGCCCCTGAGGGACTGCAAAAAGCACAATGGAAGGTGTATCCTCCTCAGGCAGGATGTGGACCTCGACCTTTACCCGTCAGATAAATTCACAAAGATACAGAAAAAGCTAGGCATCCGCTCGACATTCTTCGTGCTCACCACGTCCCATACATACAATCCGCAGTCCGCACGGCTGAGACGGATGCTGAGGGAGATGTCCGGCGACGGATTCGAGATAGGGCTGCATTTCGATCCCTCGATATACGGAAATGTGTCCAAAGCCAGACTCGATCAAGCCGTCCGGGACGAATGCGCGATCCTAGAGAGAGTCATAGGTGCGCCGATAACCTCTATCGCATTGCACAATCCCTCCGTCCATGGGGACTACCCGATGTTTGATGGATACCTCAACGCATACGCGAAGGAGATTTTCTCAGACGAGCGTTACCTCAGCGATTCAATGCGCATAGATCCCTTCCTGCATCCGTATAGGGGCAAAGAACCTTATGAATTCATCAAGGGCATAAAAAAATTCCCGGTCCAGATATCGCTTCACCCCGAGCAATTCCTGGAGGGGGGGGGAGATTACGTGGACACCATCGTTGCATATACGTCGCGAATGTCGGAGACACTGCTGCACGACTACTTCGAGACGCTAAGCATCATCAGGAGGGATGGGTTATAAAATACCGGATAGGAAAAGTCCTGGCGGAGCTGAAGATTAAGGGATACGAGATAATAGGCAGCCCTGACACAACCTTTTCGTTCCCTTCTACGATATGGGAGGGAAAGAGCGGGGCCATCTCTTTCTGCGCTATGGAAAGGATACAAAACTCGACAAAAATCGTCAACAATTCAAAGGCTTCGGTGATACTGGTTAATAAAAAGACGGGCGTTAAAAGCCCAAACGCTACTAAAAAGGCATTCGTAGTCGTGGAGAACCCCCAGTTGGCCTTTTTAAGAATATTAAAGAGATGCTTCCCGCGGGAGGTGAAGAGGGGAGGTATTCATCCCACCTCGGTGGTCAGTGACGGAGCGGACATACACCCGAGCGTATATATCGGGCCCAACTGCTCGATTGGGAAATGTAAAATAAAGGCCAACACGATAATTCATTCGAACGTATTGATAAACGACAATGTGACTATAGGGAGGAATGTGATTGTCTATCCATATTGCCTGATCGGATATGAGGGACTCGGGCATATTGAAAACGAGAAGGGGATGTTAGAGAATTTCCCGCACTACGGGGGCGTGGTTCTCGGTGACTACGTGGAGGTCTTTCCGTTCACGAACATAGACAGGGGGACACTCGGGAACACAAGGGTCGGGCGGTGCACGAAGATAGACCACTACTGCCACATCGGGCACAATGTCACAATCGGAAAGAACTGCATCATCACTGCGGGAACCATAATCGCCGGGAGTGCGAAGATAGGTGATGGCGTCTGGATTTCCCCGAACAGCTCGATAAGGGACTACGTCGTCGTAGGCAACAATGCGTTCATAGGCTTGGGCGCGGTTGTGATGAAGAACGTCCCTGCATTGCCAGCAGGACTTGCGTCAATGGCTCTCCGGGCATGGTCACAAATTTTCTGAAGAATGCCTCAGGGATGGCGATAGTTGAAAGAAGCCATCCACACAACTAGTAAAAAAAGGCCGAGGCCGGGCAATGGAAAGAATAAAATATGCAAAATAGCCACTTACAAAACGCTGTACAGATGTATTTATATATGGGAAAGGACATATGCTAAACCATGTCATGGCGGGAGTCGAATCGCACTCGCCGGTTCGGCATAATCCTAGCCCTTGCAATCCTCGGTTTTGCCATCTTCCTCTCGTTGTCGGTGCGCCCCGCTGCCGCCCGGCCGCCTTTCCGCGACGTGCGCTACGACATGGCGGCGAGCAACGACACCGTCCTCTGCGTGTGGGCGGACACTGACTTCAAGGTCATTGGCTCCGGTTCCACGTCCTATGTCGAGGTCGTCGTCAGGGACATGCGCAACATCCCGATCGAGGGGGCGACGGTCACCGTCAACCTGCTCGGCGCGGGCAACGTCCAGGCTACGGCGCCCACGGACGCCGACGGCAAGACGAGCTTCGTCTACGCCGCGGACAATGTCGACCGCGAGGGGAAGGTCTGGCTCGTCGTCAACGCCGCCAAGGCCGACTACACGTCCGGTCAGGCGACCATCTCGCTGACAGTGCTCCCCCCCGCGGCCGAGATACCGGCCGACAGCCTGTGGCTCGCCGGCGTCGCCGCAGCCGTCGTTGGCTCGGGCATCGCCGGCACGGAGGTCGGCAAATACGGCCTCATGCGCCTCCTATTCCCGCTTTATACGCGGGTGAGGAAGGAAGAGGTGCTGGACCACTTCGTTCGCGGCCAGATATACGGTTTCATCGTCGCCAACCCCGGCAACCACTACAACGCCATCAGGCTCGCGCTCAGCCTGAACAACGGCACTCTGGCGCACCACCTCCGCACCCTGGAGATGCAGGGGTTCGTGAAGTCCAGGAGGGACGGCACGTTCAAGCGCTTCTACCCCGTCAACGTGATGATACCGCAGGAAGGGGGCATCAAGCTCAGCGAGATGCAGCTCGAGATACTCGACCTCATACGCCAGACGGGCGTGGACGGCGCGACCCAGAAGTTCATAGCCGACATCCTGGGCATCAGCCAGCAGACGGCGAGCTACAACCTGAAGGTCCTGGAGCGCAGCGGGGCCGTCCGGATGGAGACGGACGGGCGAAGGACGAGGTACATGGCGGGGAACGGGAACACATAGATATACCCCCAATGATTTTACCTGGCCAGTACATCAATAAGGTAGCTACGACACGTTCATCATACAAATATGAATAGTATGATTTTAGTGAAAGGTTTAATATATCATACGCCTTCTCCCACCCTCAAGGTGAGTTCATGTTCGGAGACCTTGAGTTCTTCGGGAGCACGACGGTCGGCGAGCGCGGGCAGATAGTCCTGCCAGCCAAGCTCAGGAAGAAGCACAGTATAGGCTCGGGAGACAAGCTCCTCGTGCTCAGCATGCCCGGCCCGATGCATGGCATCATGCTCCTGAAGGCGGAGGCGCTGAACGAGATGCTTACGACGATGGGAAAGCACATCGAATTCTTCAAGGAGCAGGTCAACGGGAAGCCGGGCCGCAAGGGCTAGGCCAGCCGTGCAGGAAGTGAGTGCATGTCAAAGAGCGCGATTGTCACAAACAGCCTGTCAAAGAAGTTCGGCAATTTCACAGCCGTCGACCAGATATCCTTCGATGTCAAGGAAGGGGAGATATTCGGCTTCCTCGGTCCGAACGGTGCGGGAAAGTCCACGACGATCAGGATGCTCTGCACCCTGAGCAGGCCCTCGGGCGGCTCGGCGACGATTGCCGGCTTCGACATAGTGAGGCAGGACTCCGAGGTCAGGAAGCACATCGGCCTCGTCTCGGAGAAGATGATAATGTACAACGAGCTGACGGCGCGCGAGAACCTGAAGCTCTTCGGCAGGCTCTACGACATCCCCAAAGACGAGCTGAACAGGAGGATAGACGAGATCCTGTCCCTCGTGCACATGGAGAAGTGGGCCGACAAGCAGATAGGGACCTATTCCACCGGCATGAAGCAGAGGATAAACGTCATACGCGCGATGGTCAACAAGCCCAACATCCTCTTTCTCGACGAGCCGACGCTCGGCCTCGACCCGCAGTCCACTTCCGAGATACGCGAGGTGATCCGAAAGATAAACGTCGAGAACCGCACGACGATGATACTCACAACCCACATGATGGTCGAGGCCGACCTGCTATGCAACAGGATAGGCATCATCGACCACGGGAAGATAGTCGCGCTGGACACCCCAGCCAATTTGAAGAAGATGGCCTCCGGAACCGACGTCGCCATCCATGAGTTCGACATACCCAATCTCAATAATGCCATGATATCGGCCATAAAGGCCGTCGGCGGAGTGAGCTCCATTGTCCAGGAGAGCGAAACGCGCATCAAAGTCAGGAGCGGCGGCGATTCCTTTGATTCCATCCTCGATACGGTCAGGAAATGTGGCGGGAAGGTCAAGGAGGTCAAGAGCCTCGAACCCACCCTGGAGGACGTCTTCCTGAGGATAACCGGCCGCGAGGTGAGGGACAGCGTCTCCGACACTGTCAAAATCAACCACCAAGGAGGGCCGAGGCACGGCCCCATGGGCGGGGGCGGCGGCAGCAAGAGGGGGAGGTGAGGAAGATGGGAGCCTCAAGCATAATCAGACACAGCGCGTGGATATGCTGGAAGGACCTGACGGAGTTCAGCAGGAGCAAGCTCAGGCTAGTGATGCTGATACTCATGCCGCTCTTCATGATGGTCATGGTCGGTTTCATATTCCCGTCCGGCGGCTCGATAAGCGACCAGCCCGTCGCAATCTCGATGCAGGATGTCGAGCAGTCGGTCACGAATCCGTTGACTGGAAATACGACCACTTATTGGATGGGGGACACATTCGTCACTCAACTCGAAGCTATCAATAATGAGACGGGCATGATGACCCTCAGCACGTCGCCGGGCTTCGACGATATAAAGGCCCAGATTCAGGACGGCAAGCTGAGCGGTGGCATCATAATCCCGGGCAATTTCACATCTGACATCCTGGCGGGGCGGCAGGGTGCCATTACGGTAATAACAGACCAGTCGAACCCGCAGGTATCGCAGATGATGCAGGCCGTCCTTTCAAAGACCATTGAGGCGATGGGCACCTACTTCGCCAGGATGAACGTCAACAGGACATACGGCGTCGATTTCAACAGCACGGTGGCGGTCATCCAGCCCTACAGCGTCCAGTTCCAGGGAATAATGCCAGGGGAACCCAACTACTTCCAGTTCGTGGCGCCGGGCATCATCGGGATGACCGTCATGATGTCCCTGATGACCGGCCTGCCGCACGCCATCTCGTACGAGAAGGACATAGGCACGCTGGACGGGATGCTCGTGGCCCCCATCAACAGGCTCTCCATAATACTCGGGAAGGTGCTGGCGCAGACCGCGCGCGGCCTCATACAGGCTGCGATAGTCATCACCCTGGCGATACTGCTCTTCGGCGTCACAATCCAGGGGAACATACTGCTCGTCGTCGGCATCATACTCCTGTCCGTGTTCAGTTTCGTCGGGCTCGGCATCCTGATAACATCGTTTACGGAGAAGGAGGAGACCGCGACGATGGTCATGATGACGCTGATGTTCCCGATGATGTTCCTCAGCGGGGTGTTCTTCCCGATACAGCAGATGCCGTGGTACATGCAGGACGTCGCGCACGCCCTCCCCCTCACATATGCCACGACCGCGCTGAGGAAGGTCATGGTGCTGGGCGCGGGCATCTCGTCGATATGGATCGAGGCGACGGTGCTGTTCGCGTTCGGGGTCGTCTTCCTGGCGATAGCGGTGCCGATGTTCAAGAAGGCGATGAGCAGGTAGGCGGGTGAAAGACATGGCAAGCGATGCGAAAACAGCAGGGAACCGCGCCCCGACGGCGCCGGCAGACCCCCCGTGCAATTCCGCCCTTGGCGAGACGATAATCCATGGCAAGGGCGTGGTGAAGGTCTACGACACCGGGAAGATAAAGGTACGGGCGCTGAACGGCATAGATATAACTGTCCGGAAGGGCGAGATGGTCTCCATCATGGGGCCGAGCGGCTGCGGCAAGACGACGATGCTGAACTGCTTTTCCGGGATAGACGACGCCACGAGCGGCACGATATTCATAGAAGGGAAGGACCTCTCGAAGATGAGCGACAACGAGAAGAGCAGGCACAGGGCCAAGCGCATGGGGTTCATCTTCCAGAACTACAACCTGCTGCCCGTGCTCACGGCGGTGGAGAACGTCGAGCTGCCTTTGCTGGTCACGGGCGTGAAGCCCAAGGTCGCCCGCGAGAAGGCCGAGGAGATGCTCCGCCTGGTCGGGCTGGAGAAGAGGACGAAGTTCAAGCCCTCGGAACTGTCGGGGGGCGAGCAGCAGCGCGTGACCATCGCCCGCTCCCTCGTGAACGACCCCGCCATTGTCTGGGCCGACGAGCCCACTGGCAATCTGGACGCGGAGACCTCGCGCCAGATAATGGACCTCCTCACCAGGCTCAACAGGGAGAACGGGCAGACGTTCGTGGTAGTCTCCCACGACAACACCGTAGGCGAGCGCGCGAACCGCGTCATCAAGATGCGCGACGGCAGGATAGAGAGGGAGTACGTCCCGCTGAAGTGCGAGAAGTAGGTTAGCGCGAGGCGATGCGATGCTGAACCTGCTGTACGTGGCCCTCTTCGCGATAATCCTCGGAGTAATACTGGCTTTAGCCGCGCGCAGGAGCGTGCTCTTCAAGATGGGGGCGCGGAACTTCGTGCGCCACCGCACGCACTCCGCGCTGGTCGTGTGCGGCCTGCTGATGGGGACCGCCATCATCTCGGGGGCGATGGTGACCGGCGACTCCATAGACAATTTCATAGTCAAGAGCACGTACGACACGCTCCATCTCGTCGATGTGACCGTGGCAGCTGAGAAGAACGCGTACTTCAACGAGTCCTTCTTCTGGAGCATAAGGAACGATACGGCCGTACAGGAGCACTCGGACGGCATCGCCCCGATGATTAAGACTGTTGTTTCGGTCGAAGACAACAATTCGGGCCAGTACGAGTCCTCCGTCTCCCTCATGGGCTTCGACCCCGTCCTGGACAGGGACTTCGGGGCGTTCACACTGCTGGATGGAACGACGACCTACGGCGATGAATTGCCCGATGCATCCGTCCTAATCAACGCAAACGCCGCAGACCTGCTCGACGCCTCCGCCGGAGACACGCTGAAAATCCGCTACAGGCCGCAGGGCTCGCCATACGGCGTCGAATCCACGTTTACCGTGAGCAGCGTCGTAAGGGACGAGGGGAAGGGCGCCTACGCCACGCCCGGGATATTCATCAGGTACGACGTCGCGCAGTCCATGCTCAACGTCTCCGGCCAGCTCAACCAGATAAGGATCTCCGGCATCGGGGACGTGAAGACAGGCGTGGCGGAGAGCGTTGCCATAACCGAGGCCGTGAACGCTACGCTCAACGCCACGTTCGTCGCCTCCGCTGACCCGGTCGCGCTGAAGCTCAAGCCCACTGCCGTGAAGGCGGACCAGCTCGAGCAGAGCAAGAACGCGAGCGAGATGATCACGATGTTCATCACGATATTCGGCTCCTTCAGCATCATCGCCGGCATCATACTCATCATCAACATCTTCACCATGCTGGCGGAGGAGCGCAAGTCCGAGCTCGGGATGGCCAGGGCGGTCGGCATGACGCGCAAGGACCTGATGCAGATGTTCCTCTTCGAGGGGTCCACGTACACCATCGCCGCCGCGGCCATCGGGACGCTTGTGGGCCTGGTGATTGCCTACAGCCTCATCTACGGCGTCAACAACATATTCACCATGTTCGGCGATATCGAGATACCGTTCTACTTCGAGTGGTCGAGCCTCGTCAACGCGTTCTGCGCCGGCGCGGCAATCACCTTCCTCACGATTATAGTGGCCTCGTGGAGGGTCACGAACATCAACATCGTCCGTGCCATCCGGGACATAGAGGAGCCCGTCCAGCGGCGGACGTCGAGCGTATCGGCCGCGCTCGGCGGCATCTTCACGTGCCTCGTCGTGCTGGTTTTGATACTGAATTACGATAACCTCATCATCAGGTACGTGGCGCCATGCATGGCGTTGATGGGGCTGGCTCTCGCGCTCCGCTGGGCAGTGAGCGCCCGCGTGGCGTTCTCGGTGAGCGGGCTCGGCATCGTCGTCTGGACGCTCTACGCCATAGCCACCTTCTTCGAGGGGAACGATACCAATGTCCAGTACCTGATGATAACCGCGGGCGTCTTCCTGACGCTGGCGGCGGTCATCACCGTCATGTTCAATTCGCCCGTGGTCGTGGGCTTCGTCTCCGGGACCGTCGGCAGGATAAAGGCCATGCGCCCCATCGTTAAGACTGCCGTCTCGCACCCGCTCAACAAGAGGTTCAGGACCGGCATGACGGTCGCGATGTTCACGCTCGTCATCTTCACCATCGTCATGGTCTCGGCGTTCACGGCCATATTCTCGATGAACATGGAGGCGCAGGTCGAGAAGCAGGGCGGCGGCTACCAGGTCATAGGCACGACGCAGATGCCGCTCCAGGACATTGGGAACGCCTCGATATTCGACGTGTCTACCGGCAACTTCACGCCTGTCACCTCCGACACCCTTTCGAACAGCGTGCTCGAGTACGAACAGATATCAATCGTCTCGCCCACTCCGTCGCTCACCGTGGACGGCGTCCGCCCGGGCGGCGGAGGGGGCGGCCCGTTTGGCGGCATGGGCTCGGGCAGCATCGGCCTGTGGGCCATAGACGACCACTTCATCGATAACAACCACTTCGAGTTCAGCAACATCTCGGACGGCTACGCCGACGGGCAGGCCGTCTGGAGCGCGGTCAGGAACGACAGCTCCAAGATAGTGTACGGCGGCGGCAGCTTCGGCGGTGGCGCGGGCTTCGGCGTCGAGAGCTCGGGCAGCGTGAAGCTGGGCAGCGTCATCGAGATGAGAGCCCCCAACGGGACGGCGAGGTTCACCGTCATCGGCATCCTGGACGAGATGGTCATCTCCGGGCTGATAACCACCAAGGACCACGCGCAGGCGCTCTTCGCATCTCCGACGACGTTCATAGGCAACGTCATCTTCCTCTTCGACGTCAAGCCCGGGGAGGACGTTCAGGCCGTTACCTATGGAATCGAGCGCGACTTCCGCGCGTTCGGCATGAACACCATCAACCTGCGCGAGACTGTCGCAACCATGTTCGAGATGATCAACTCGATATTCATGCTCTTCGAGATATTCCTCGGCCTCGGGCTCGTCGTGGGCATCGCCGGGCTGGGCATCATCACCATCAGGAGCGTGGTTGAGCGGCGCAGGGAGATAGGCATCATGCGCGCCATCGGCTTCACCCGGGGGGACATACTCTCGTCGTTCATTACCGAGATACTCTTCATAACCACGCTCTCGGTCGCCATCGGGATATCGGTCGGGCTGACCGTTGCCTACGAGATATTCACCATCATGGTCTCCGACGCGAACCTGTCGTTCGTCATCCCGTGGACGCAGCTCGCCTGGATAATGGGCATAACGTACGTCGCGTCGCTGGGCTGCACGATCGGGCCCGCGTTCAGGGCGTCGATGATACCGCCGTCGGAGGCGCTGCGGACGAACGAGTAAGTGCGCGCCTTGGTGGTGCAGGGCATTTCATGCCGTAGGAAGCCGGGCTATCGCCTGAAGCCCCCGGCCTGGACGACCGCGCGCGCTGCCTCTACCCGACACGCTCGATGGCAGCATCCTGTAAGCTGCGAATCCCGCGCGCCTACTGTTGCTGCTGCGGCGGCTGCTCTCCCTGCGGCGCTGGCGGGGCTTCCTGCTGCGGCGTCTGCTCCTGCAGCGGCGGGGCGCCTGACGGCTGCTCCGGCGCCTGCGCGGGCTTGCCCTTCTTCTTCATGACAAAGACGAGCGCTACGACCGCGACTATCGCCACGATGACGATTATCAGGATTATCCACATGTAGTCGCCGCCGAGGAGCGGCTTCGTCGGCTTCGAGGCCGCGTCCTGCGGGTCGGTGCCTGCCACGTACTCCTGGTAGTTCGTCGAGCCGTCGCCGTCCGCATCTGCGCTCGCGTCGTTGGTCTGCGGGTTCAGGCTGTGCTGATACTCGTACAGGTTCGGCATGCCGTCGCCGTCCAGGTCGCTCTGCGCGTCGTCGGCGTTCGGGTTCAGCCCGTGGTCCATCTCGTATTGGTCTGGGATCGTGTCCCCGTCGCCGTCGAAGGTGCCGAGCGCGGCCGTGAAGTTCCACCTGAACGGCTGCAGCATCGCGGTTCCGTTCGCGTCCTTCGCGCCGGTTCCGATTGAGGCGTTATATTCCCCGTTCGTGAGGTGCGTGGACGGCGCGAACGTCAGCGTCTTGTTGTCCGCGCTCCACGTCACGTTCCCGGGCACGTTGGCGCCCCCGAGCGATAGCTTGAACGCGCCCCCCGTCACCGCCGTGTCCATGGCGACGTCGAAGGTCGCGGTCAGGGCTGTCGTTACAGAGACCCCTGAGCCTGTCGGCGAGCTCGCTGTCACATCCGGATGGTCGATGACTGTCACGAGCAGTGTGCTCGACGCGCTCCGCATAACCCCGTAGGTCGTGATGTCCCATATCGTGATGTTCACGTTCTCGGCGCCCACTCCCTTCGGGTAGAGGAACCAGACGAGGTGGTTGTCGACGGTCGCGTAGGGCGATGAGGTGGTTATCGAGACGTTCAGCGGAGTCTCCTCGTCGCCTGTGGTCACGATGTACTGCGTCAGCACGGTCGCATCGCACGTCAGATTCGCCACCACGCTCGTGAAGTACGGCTGGTCGTTCACGTAAGTGACCGTCGTCACCGTCACCGCTGTATCTGTCAGGCCGTTCTGGTCTCTCACGGTTATCAGGACAGATTCGCCGTTCTGACCTTCCCCATAGTTGAACGTTATCAGCGTATGGTTCACGGTCGCGTGGCTCGAATTCGTTAAGAATGTCAGGTTCGCCAAAACATCGTCAATGTCAGTTGCGTATGCGCTCATGTTGAGCACGTAGTCGATATCCTCGACGCATGGAATCGTCGCTGGCACGCCGGTCAGAACTGGCGCGTCGTTCACGGCGTTTATCGTCACCTGCACGTTCTGCGTCACGCTGAACCCGTTGCTGTTCGTCAGCGTGAGCGTCAGCGTGCCGACGCCGTTGGCGTTGGCGGTCGGCGTTATCCATAAGTTCCTGCCGTTCGCGCCGTTCGTGCCGGTGGTGAACAGAGCAGGGTTGGAGCTTGCGGAGGACCAGGAGAGGTTGGCGGAGTCGGCATATATCACCTGGAAGTTATACACTCGGTTGTTACCGAGTAATCCAACAGTGGCATCGTAGTTATTCTGCGACATCTGACCGGTATAGACGGCGCTTTGGTTCTGGCAAAGGTCAATATCGTTTCCCGAGCCCCCGAACCATCTGATGTCGACAAGGAGGTTCTGGACTCCATTGTATGTGAACGTGTTGGCGACGTCGAACGGTATCCAGGCGCCCAGTCCTCCAGTAGTGAAATTATAGAAGGACCTGTTTAATACCTCAACCCATGCGTCAACGCGGTTCGCCTCGTAGACAGTGCCCAGCGAGGTGTTCGTGGAGTGAGCGAGGCGGATGCTGAGCTGCTGGACAGCTGCATTCTGAACCGCCGCGTTGTTCGACTGGAACATAATTTTATCAATTACACCAGAACCGTTCATGAGTGTGAAATTGTACAGCGACTGGTGGTGCATCTGTGTCTCGGACGTCATAGCAAACGGCCAGAAATTGTTGCTCGTGCCATTCGATATAGCACTGTTGTCCACGACGTCGATCAAGAACTTCGTCATCAGTGTGCGGGGTGTCCCGGTTATTGGTTGTATATCCGATTCCCATACAATCCTATCAGAGCCCATGTTCGTGCTGTCTAGGTTGAGATTGCCACCATTGTCCCCAATCCAAATAATGTCAACGAGAAGGTTCTGCGTTGAGTCATAAGTGAAGTTGTCACTCAAGTCGAAATTTATCCAACTGTCCAAATTAGACGAGTTCGCATCCAGGTTTGTTACGTTGTAGACCTGAATCAACTTCCCATAGTAATTGGTTGCGAATGACGTGGCATCGAGGATCGTCCTGTTCGTGTGTGTAAATGCGATTCTGAAGTTATTGAATACTCCCGTGTCCGACAACTGTGTCCTGTTGAGAGACATCCTCCTGATGGTGCCTTCAGCGCCGACCTGATCTGCAGTATAGACGGCCATGAAATGCATCCAAGCGCAGGCTGAGCCCCAGAAAGGCTGGACGTTCGAGATGTCGTCGGGCCCGGAGACGTGCTCTATTGTCCCGTTCCCCATCCCGTTGAGTGCGATGTTCCTCGTGGCCTCGTCCTCCTGCATCGTCTGGTCGGCGAGTGGCGTCTTGATTTCAGCACTGTAAATCACTGTGAGCTTGGGGGTGAGATTGGTGTTTACGATGTAATCGCTGCTCCAGAACTCCACCCAATTATTTGCTGTGCCAAGCGGAGTGCCATTGATTGCCAATCCATTGTTCGGGACAGTGCCGGCCATCCATAGGCTGACAATTTGTGTGATGTTCCAATGATACCAAGTGTTCGCCTGCGATACATTGATGTATGAGACCACGGTCCTATTGTAATCTCCCCCGGGGGTTGCCCACGCCGTTCCCGTCGTGTAATTTATCCAATTCACATCGTCAACTGAGGGAGTCGCGAATGTTCCGGTTCCCTCCGTCCAAGAACTGTTCACCATATTAAGTGAGACATTAACGCCATATGGTGGGCTATTGACGTTATCACAAAATAAGCTTAAGGTGGCGCTTAGCAGTCGAATGGGTTGAGTAGGTAGGCTGAATCGGATAAAATCGACTGCATTTAAGGCTACGGTCGTACCGACCTGTAAAACATCTTGGTTTCCATAATTGTTGTACGATTGCCCATCATCTACAATCTCTGAGTCCTTCCCGTCCGTCGCGTTCGGCTGTATGACCACCGTCTGCACTCCCGGGCCATCCGACGGCACACCCTCCGTCGCCGGCCCGACCGGCTGCGACAGCGGCGCGGGCTCCGCGACATTCTTCCCGCCCCATGCGAGCCCCGTCGGCACGAGCATCAGTGCGCCCATGACGACCGCGACGAGGATGCTCGACGCGCGCGCGTTCCCCTTGCCTGTCCTGCTTAGCGAATCATATGCCATGATTACACTTCCCTGTTAAACGAAAGATAAGCAATGATATATATAATACTAATGAAGATGCCTTTACTAGGCCTTCTAAGCTAATTTCGTTTTGGCCAGCGTTTCGCCCAGCCATTCCAGGTAGGGCGCGCTCCCCTTCTGGATGGGGATGACGATGATTTCCGGCACCTCGTACGAATGGATGCCTCTGATTTTCTCTGCTGCCCGGTCGGTGAGGTCGGCGCGCGTCTTGCAGAAAAGCATGAACTCCCCCGCGCGCTCGACCTGCCCCTTCCACTTGTATGTGGAATCCACCTGCACGACGTTGACGCAGGCGGCAAGGCCGCCCCCCACAAGCCCGTCGGCGATGAGGTCGGCCTCGCGCCTGCTGCTCGTTGTCGTGATGAGGAGGACGAAGCCGTCCGCTTGACGTAGAGTATTGGAGTTGGAGCCCATACCTTCTTCGCGGTCAGTGGACGCCAAGGGACCTTTCCTTCTCGGCCACGAGGAGCCGCGTCTTGACCACCGTGTCTGGGTTGAGGCTCATGCTGTCTATGCCGCACTGGACCAGGAACTCGGCGAACTCCGGGAAGTCCGAGGGCGCCTGGCCGCAGATGCCGACCTTCTTGTGCTTGGCCTTGCCGACGTCGATGAGCTGCTTGATGAGCCTCTTGACCGTGCTCTCGCGCTCGTTGTAGATGTGCGCCACCAGCTCCGAGTCGCGGTCCAGGCCGAGGGAGAGTTGCGTGAGGTCGTTGGAGCCTATGCTGAAGCCGTCGAAGATGTCGGCGAATGTCTCTGCGTCGACGCAGTTGGACGGTATCTCGGCCATGACGTATATCTCGAAGCCGTTCACTCCGCGCTTCAGCCCCTCCTCCTCCATGGCCTTGACGACCTTGCGCCCCTCGTCCGGAGTGCGGCAGAAGGGTATCATCGCCTTGACGTTGGTTATGCCCATGTCGTCGCGCACCCTCTTGAGAGCCTTGCACTCGAGCGCGAACGCCGGGCGGAACTTGGGGTCGTAGTAGCGGGACGCGCCGCGCCAGCCAATCATCGGGTTGTGCTCGTGCGGCTCGTACATGTCCCCGCCGAGCAGGTTGGCGTACTCGTTCGTCTTGAAATCGGACATGCGCACGATGACGTCGTTGGGCCAGAAGGCCGCGCCTATCTTGGCTATGCCCATGGCCAGCGTCTCCACGAAGTAATCGACCTTGCTGTCCCAGCCCTTCGTGTTCTTCTCGACCTCCTTTACTATCTTCCTGATTTTCTTGTCCTGGGAGGCCTTATGCTTCTCGAAGTCGAGGAGGAACATAGGATGCATGCCTATGTGCGACGCGATGATGAACTCCTCGCGGGCCAGCCCCACGCCGTCGTTGGGCAGAGTCCCCTGAAAGAAGGCCGTCTCGGGTATCCCGGCGTTCATCATGATCTTCGTCCTCGTCCGTGGGACCTCTATCCAGTCCTTCTTGGAGTCGTAGGGCACCTCGCCGTCGTAGACCATGCCCCTCTCCCCCTCGCCGCAGGAGAGGGTGATCCTCTGGCCGGTCCTGACCTTCGAGGTCGCGACCTGCGTGCCGACGATGCACGGTATGCCCAGCTCCCTGGAGATGATGGCCGTGTGGCACGTCCTGCCGCCCTGCTCGGTGATGATGCCGCCGGCTATCTTCATCATCGGCTCCCAGTCCGGGTCGGTCATGCGCGTGACCAGTATCTCCCCTTTCCGGAACTTGCCGATGTCCTTGGGGCTCTCGATGACGTTGGCTGCGGCGCTCGATATCTTCCTGCCGACGGCGATGCCCTCGCACAGCTTCTGGAACTTGGCGTGTATCTCCGGGACCGGAACCCTGTACTCGTAGCTCTCGACGAGGAAGTACTCCTTTCCGTTCTCGGTCTTGCGCCTCTGCTTGATGCTCATGACCGTCTCGGGGCGCGCCTGCACGATGTACAGCTCGCCGCTCTTGCCGTCCTTGGCCCACTCGATATCCATGTGCTTGACGTAGTCGTGCGGGAGCGTCTTGCCTTCCTTCTGTGCGAGGGCCTTTGCCTCGTGCGTGTAATGGTCCTCGATGATGACTGCCCAGTCTGCGAGCTTCAGCGCCTCCTCGTCCGTTATCGACCACTTTGCCTTGTCCTTCGGGGACGTGGGAACGCTCTTAATCGGGTGCTGCGGGTCGTTGCTGTAGATAATCTTCGTGTCCTTCGAGCCCATCCTGCGCCCGACTATGGGCCTCTTGCCGTGCGCGAGCACGGGCTTGAAGACCTGGAATTCATCGGGGACGACCTTCCCGCCGACGACGTTCTCGCCCAGGCCCCAGGAGGAGTTGACGACGACGAGGTTCTTGAACCCCGACTCGGTGTCGAGGGTGAATATGATGCCGGACGACGCCTTGTCCGAGCGCACCATCTTCTGCACGACTATGGAGAGATAGACGTTGAAGTGGCCGAAGTTCTTGTCCTGGCGGTAGGAGATTGCGCGGTCCGTGAACAGGCTGGCGAAGCACTTCTTGCACGCGAGCAGGAGCGCGTCCGCGCCCCTGACGTTGAGATACGTCTCCTGCTGGCCGGCGAACGAAGCGTCCGGCAAATCCTCGGCGGTTGCGGACGAGCGCACGGCGACGTCTATCTCCTTCTTCCTGCCGCAGAGCTTGCCGTATGCCTCGATGATTGCGGCCTTCAGGTCCTCGGGCAGCTCGGCGCCCTTGATAACCGCGCGGACCTTCTCGCCGCGCTCCTGGAGGTTCTGCATGTCGTGGGTGTTCAGCCCGGAGAGCGCGTCCTGGACCTTCTGCTCGATGCCAGCGGCCTTCAGGAAGTGCCTGTAGGCGTGCGCGGTGATGGCGAAGCCGTTGGGAACGGAAACGCCCTTGTCTTTAAGGCGCGAGTACATCTCACCTAAGGAGGCGTTCTTGCCGCCGACCATTCCGACGTCCTGGATGCCTATCTCGCTGAACCACAGCGTGAACTTCGCGGACTTGTCCATAGCGCTCACCAGATTTACACCGCAATGGGGAAAGGGGATAAAACCGTTTGGGATGGAATAAAGGCCGCGTAAACCAAATCAGAGTGTTATCTATGTTACATCAAACACATTTTCAGCCCCTATGACGCCCGATGACATCGCCAAGAAACTCGAGAACGTCCATTGCCTCCTCGGCCCGTTCGGGGCGGCAGGGCGCCCGCAACGCAACCTTTAAATAATTCTAGTGCTTATAGTGCCAAATAATGGGATGATGAGCGCATGAATTATCCATCGATGTCGGCGCGGGAGACGGAGCTGGTCGAGGAGATGGGGCGCCGGGGCATAGCCGTCTTCGGCCTCCTCGAGGCTTCGAAGGTCCTGCGCGTGGAGCGGCTCGTCGCTCGCAAGGCGCTCAGCAGGTTGGCGTCGAAGGGTGCCATCAAGCGGATTGAGCGCGGCAAGTACGTCATCGCGCGGTTCTATTCGGAGATGGACGTCTACGAGCTCGCGCCGCGCGTGCACGAGCCGTCGTACCTCAGCCTATGGTCCGGCCTGCACCACTACGGCTACACCACCCAGGTCCCGGCGGAGGTCTACCTGGTGACGGCGAGGGCGCGGAGAGGGCTCGATCTCCAGGACCGGAGGGTCAGGTACGTCCGTGTTAGGCCGCGGATGTTCTTCGGGTACAGGGCGGACGGGCGCGTGGTGGTGGCCGAGCCGGAGAAGCTGGTGCTGGATTGCCTCGCCTTCCCATCGTACTCGGGCGGCTACGGCGAGCTAAGGGACGCGGTCGAGAAGGCGGAGCTGGGCGCGGGAAAGCTGGTCGATTACGCCCTGCGAGCCGGCAGCCCGACGGTCTGCAGCAGGCTGGGCCATCTCTTGGACGACGCGGGCATAAGCTTCGACGAGCGGAGGCTGCAGAGGCACGCCTCGCGCAGCTACGTCTGGCTCGACCCGTCGGCCCCATCTGAGAGTTTCGAGACCGTGAGGAAGTGGAAGGTCTACGCGAACGTGGTGAGAGAATGATAACGAGGAGGCAGCTGAGGGACATTCACGGCGAGGGGCTCCCTCTCCACGTACTCGAGCTCGATTACATCGAGAGCCTGGCGCTGAAGTGGATATTCGCGAGGACGGACCTGCTGGCCTTCAAGGGCGGCACATGCCTCAGGAAGGCGCACGGCCTCAATAGATACTCCGAGGACCTGGACTTCGCGGCCGTCGGGAAGGCGACTGCCGGGGACGTGCGGGGGGCCGTGGAACAGGCCGTCTCCGGGCTGGAGCGCACGGGCATTCCGGCAGAGGTCGTGGAATGGAAGGAGCGCCCCTTCGCGTACATGTGCCGGCTGTCCTACGAGGGGCCGCTGTTCACCGGCGAGCGGGCTTCCCGCGGCACGATGGACGTGGAGATATCGAAGCTCCGGCCCGCCGCCCCGCTGGAATGGCTGACGGTCGTCACGGACTACCCGGACGCGGGGACCTTCTCGCTCCAGAGCGTCAGCCTGTCCGAGATGCTGGCCGAGAAGTTCAGGGCGGTCAGGCAGAGGAAGAAGCCGCGCGACCTCTACGACATATGGTGGCTCGCGAAGAAGGGGGCGTCCACCGACCTCGCCGCCGTCAACAAGAAGCTGGCAGAGGTCGGAGCCGCCGATGCCGGTTCCCTGGCCGGAATAGTCGAGGATTACCCCGTGGGCGAGGCGGTCTGGAAGCGCGACCTGTCGCCGTTGATGACCAGGGTTCCGAAGTTCGACGGATTGCTAAGGGAAGTGAAACTGGCGGCCGCGGAATGGGACGCACGCTCCAAAGAGACTGCAATAAGGTAACTGAGCGGGAGAGAACTATCATGGAAAATGCCGGCGGCAATTAGCGCGACGCCAGAAAATCACCGGGGGGATTGTCAGCAACGGCATGCTCGGGACGCTCCATTACCGAATGCCAACGGTTTTATCTTTCCTCCACTTTCTCGGGTTCATGACCCCCGATGACATCGCGAGGAAGCTCGAGGAGTTCCACGGCCACCTCGGCCCGTTCGCGGCTGTCGGCTGGCGCATGGGCCAGGCCGCGCGCACGGCGCTCGGCGCGGGGAAGCTGAGGGCGCGCGTCTTCGCAGGTCCGGCGCCCCCGATATCCTGCATCGTCGACGGAGTACAAGTTTCCACATCCTGCACGCTCGGCAAGGGGAACATCTGGGTCATCAACGCCAAGAAGCCCGAGGCCGAGTTCACGTCCGAGAGTGGCGCGGTCTGGGTGGCGCTGAGGAATGAGGTCGCAGACCACATCGCGCAGACGATGTCCAGGGCGACCGAGCGCTCCCTGGCTATGGAGATTTTGAACATGCCCGAGGAGCGGCTCCTCGAGGTGAAGAGGCAGTGATCGACTGGCTCGCGTCCAAAGTCGCCATAAGCATTGCAGTGCTGGTCATCGTCTCGTCCATATCCGGGTTCTTCTACGTGCAGCGCGAGGCCGCGCTCGACCGGGAGGCCGAGCAGGCCGCCGACTCGCTGGCGAACTGGATAGACTCGTTCTCGTCGCTGGGAGGCGAGACGAAAGCGAACCTGACGGTCGGGGCAGGTGGCAACTACGCCGTGCCCGAGCAGATTGGCGGCAAGCCCGTCCACCTCAACATCAGCATGGGATTGGTGCAAATCACGTGCGGTTCGAGGAGGGCGAGCGCGGGGTACCTGGCGAACGTCCACCTGTGGCTCCCGGAAAAGGGTTCCTACAACGCCTCGGAATTCCAGAGCCTCGACGCTTCGCACCCCTGGACGGGGGAGATCGTCCAGGGGGATATTGTGGTGTTCCAGAGGAAGGACATCACGGCGTCAGGGGCCCCATCGATCGCCACCTTCGCATATGTGACGGGCTAGCCCTTCGATAAATTAGCAGTTCGCCCGTCTATTACCAGAATATCGCGGCGTACGTAACGAACTCCAGGACGAGGGCGTAGGCGGAGATGCCGAGGCTCACCGGCATCAGGTTCGGCAGGCTCTCCCTCAGCCCGTAGGCCGAGAGAGGCACGCCGACCAGGAACTCTATGGCGCTCTCGGCGTAGAGCCCCGAGTACAGCATGATTGCGCCGGCCCCGACGAATATCGCCCCGACGGCGAGGGGGAGGGCGCGCCACAGCGCGTCGCGCAAGACCCTGGCCCGCGTACGCGAGAGAGACGTCGCGCACAGGAGGAGGCCGAGGGCCGCCCACGCGGCCATGGCGACGAACGACGCTGCGCTGGCCGAATCGCGAAGCCACAGGGATATCGAGGAGGCGATTATCCCCGTCCCGAGCATGAAGAGCAGCAGCTCCTTCGCGTCCTCGCGGGCCATGCCCGCCCTGAAGAAGGCCGCGGCCAGGAATGACATCGATAGCGAGACCATCAGGAGCCCCACGGCGGAGGGCATGCGCACCGCCGCGCCCCCGAACGTGGCGAGGGCGCAGGCCGCCGACACCGTCGCCCCCGACGCGAAGGCCAGGAGGCGGCCGAAGAACCGCCGGTCCTTGCACGTCATGAGCAGAACGATGAAAAAAGCCGCGACGGCCGCGCCCGCAGTCAGCAGGTGCTCGCGCCCGATCTCGCGCCCGGAGATGCCGAAGAACAGGGCGATGAAAGGCAGGCCTATGGATGCGTAGAGGAGGGCGCACCAGGCGCTCAGCCCGGGGAAATGCCGCGCCCTCAGGAACGCCAGGACCGTGAACCCGCCCCCGATGAGCATCCCGAGGGGTATCAGGGCGCACAGCAGGCCGCCGAAGAGGCTGAACCCGCCGAACTCGAAGAGTAGGAGGTAGAAGGGCGCGAAGAACAGGAAAGCGCCTATCGACAGGGGGATCCCGACCACCCACTTCCAGTCTCCGGGTGCGTAAATCTGCGGCATCGCTGGCGCTTTGTACTCCTCCTTCGACACGGCGTACTCGAAGCCGCAGCGCGCGCACGCCAACGTATCGAGCCTGAAGACCGGACCGTAGTATGTGTTCCGGACGGGGGGCTCGGCGTCGCCGCAGCGAGGGCACGCTGTCGGAATCCCGGCGGATGCTGCCTGGACGGACTCGCCAATCGGAGAGATCTCAGCTTTGACAGGGGCTGGCTTCGCAACGACTTCGATTGCTGCGGGCGCGGGTGGTGTCTCCTGGGCGACCGGAGGGGCGGGCGCCTCGCCCGCCGCCGCAAGCTGCGCGGGCATCCAGTCCCTGTGCATCCTGAAGTCTGGATCGACGCACCCGAGCAGGATTGCGAGTGGGACTCCGCGCTCCCTCTCGGCCAGCTCCGCGACAGTGGCGGTCCGCTCGCCCGTGCTGACATGCTTGCAGAGGAAGTGCTCGCGCAGGCCGTTCGCCTCGGCGACGCCCTCGGGCGTGAGCAGGTAGGCCTTCATCTTGCGCTTCTGGCCGCGCACCCTCGCGAGCCTGTAGTCCACGAGGCCCGATTCGACGAGCCCGCCCAGGGCGATGGCGATGTGGCTCCTGGGGGAGTCGAGCGAGCGCGAGATGCCGTGCTGCGCGAGGCGCTCGGGGATTTCCGCCGATTCCGCATAGCGCATGTTTTCCGAGAGATGAAGCAGGATGCGCTCCTTCAATGTCGCGGCGCTTCTCTTCCTTGTCATCCTGTCATCTCATTGCCTTCATCTCTTTAATACCTTTCTAGGGGGAGGTGGAGACGAACTCCACCGGCGGTAGGGTCGCGATTGTGCCGGGGTTATACATGTCGTAGGCGCGGACGCCCTGGACCGTGGCCCTGATGGGCATGTCGGCCCTTATCCTGTACACGAACCCCATGGGGACGCCCCTCTGCACGCCGTCGATGTAGACGACTGCCTGCCTGTCCGAGACCTCGTACTGGTTTATAGTCCCGTTGGCCAGCAGCCCGTCGAAATCCTCGACGACGAAGGAGAAGCCGACGGGCGCGCGCAGGTCGACGAGCACCATCTTCAACATCGGCGCCGGGCCGGTGTAGGCAAGGCTGACGGTGCACCTGACCATATCGTCCACTCGTATGTTTGTGGCGTCATAGGAGACTGTCAGGGCAATGGCTTCCTCGACAGCCACGATCTCCGACCACGGGACGTATTCCTCGTAGATGAGCTGGGCCATTATCCTGCCCACGCCCGTGCTCTTCAGGTCGACGGCCACGCCGCTCGCGGATATCCAAGGGGCGAGGTCGATGACCCTCGGCATGTCGCTCGTGGCCTGCGTGAAGGACTCGTTGGCAATAAAGCCGCCCGGCGCTGTCACCGCTACAGTCATCTGCACGTCACCGAAGGAGCCGCAAACGTTGAGAGCCTGGAAGGCGACGGCCGTGTCATGAGTCGAGCCGAAATAGCCGTGGTTGCGGCTCTTGAGGAGGTGCTTGAGCGCCTGCTGCGACTCTGCGCTGTGGCCCGGGAAGCGGCTGAGGGCCATTGCGACGTAGGCCGTGGTCTCTGTCGTCGTGTCCGTGTACCGCGAGGTCGATGTCCAAGAGGCGGAGTCGTTCGCGCCGACGGTCTTCATAGCGGAGAGCTTGTCGGCGAGCGATTCCTGCAGCGCTGGCTCGGCGTTCGCGCTCCTCAGGGAGAGGAGGAGGAGTGCTGTCGTGTACGCCGAATTTCCAGCCTCCGAGGCGTGCGAGGCCATGTAGGACACGGCCCTCGATATGCCCTCGCTGGAGGCGACCATGCCGGAGTAAAGCAAACCCCTGACTATATAGGCCGTGGCCGCAAGGTCCTTGCCCTGCAATTCATCGTTGATGGACCAGTGCCCGACGTTCGGGAACCCGAAATGGCCGTCCGAGGACTGCTGGCTCAGGATGAACCTCTGCATGTCGGATACTATCGCCGTGTCGACCTCGAACCCCGCGTCCCGGAGGTCCTGGAAGGCGAAGAGCGCCCACGCGGTCAGCCAGAGGTCGGCGGGCTCGCCGTTGTGCCAGCATATCGCCCTGCCGGGGGCGTCCGCGGGGGCCATCAGGTAGATGAGCTCGTGCTGGATGCCCTGCGTCAGGATGGTTTCGTACTTGGCCATCTGCTCGTCCGAGACGTCCGACATGAGCAGGTTCTTGTAGGCCGCGACGTCCACCGAGAGGCGCGACGTGGACTGCTCGCCGCAGCCGGAGACGAACTGGATGAAGTCCCCCGCGCCGTCGAGCGTGAGCGCGAGGAGGCCCGCCTCGATCCTCAGCACCGCGCCCTGGCTCCCCGGCACGAGGCTCTGGAAGGCGTCGGCCCTGAGCGCCGCGCTGGCGTTGTCGTCCAGCACGGCGTTCTGCGTTACGGTCCTGAGCTTCCCGTTCGGCTCCACCCTCATCTCGCGCACCACCATGTCGCTCGTCTGCATGTTGCCCGCGAGGATGGTGACATTGTGCCTACCCACTAGCTGCGGCCTTATGCGGAACGTGACACCCGTGACGCTCTCGCCGGAGACGCCGACCATGCGCGAAGCCCCGTCGAGCGAGTCGAACCAGCTGTCCCCCTGCAGGACGACGGAGACGTTCATGGGCGTCCTGAGGTAGTTGTATATCATGACCCGCAGCGGGAACTCGTCCCCGCGCACGGCGCTGACCGGGATGTCTGGCTCGACGAAGAACTCCTGGAATACGGTTAGGTTGCCCTGCGCCGTCCCGACGGAGCCGTCCTTCGTCGTCGCGATGGCGGAGATCTCCCACTTCGTGATGGAGTCGGGCGCCTCGACGTCCAGGTGGGCCGACCCGTCCCGGCCAGTGACAAGGGAGGGGACCCAAATCCACGTCTCGGGGAAGTACTGGCGCGTGACGGGCGGCGGGGCGATTTGCAGTTGTGTCCCGACATCCATCCTGCCTGTTGATGTATCTTCCAACGAAAATGTAGGCAACCCAATGCCCGTTGCCGGGGCGGGCATAGAGTTCGAACCATCGTTCCCGCCGCCGGACTGGCTCGAATCGATGCCCATCATCTGCGAGCCCCCTCCGCCGCTCATGTAGCCGCTCGTCATCACGTAAAGGATGGAGAGCCCCGAGGTACCAATCCCCACGATTAGAACGACGGCGATTATGGCCTTGGGCCCCTTGTACCTCGCAAGGGCGACTATCCCTATGAACGCGCCTACCAGCGCGAGGACGAGGATGGCGTTGTTGAACATCTCGACCGCGCCGTTCCTGGCCTGGGCGGCCTTCGCGAGGTGGTCGACCGACATACCTGTGAGCGACAGCCCCTTGCTGGAGGAGACGTTGACGACGGTCCGGTTGCCCGGGTCGATTCCCGGGTCCGCGCCCTCGCCGTACGCGTAGTTGCATATCTGCCACCTCGGCTGGAGGAAGTCGGACTCGAGGTCGTAGAAGAGCGACTCGAAACCGGTCATGCGCCCGGCGAGTTCATAAACGGCTGAATCGACCCCCGAGACGCCTACGGCGGCGATCTCCGGGCTGCCGTCCTTCGAGACGTTGAAAGTCAGGCGGACGGCGTCGCGCGGCTTGTACTCACCCTTGTCGGCGGATATCCGCACGTCGAGGCACTCGGCGCCGCCGACCGCGACGATCGTCGAATCGGATATCACGCTGAGGTTCGTCTGAATCTTGTACACGCGCACCTCTGCCGCGGGGGACATCGACTGGCTCGCGGCGATGGCAATCTGGCCGCGCCCGCTGGACAGCGCGACCCTCCCCGAGCTGAGCACGAAATCGCGCGCGATCACCTCGTAATAGAGGGTGGAAGTGTAGGATGACCCGCTGTAAACGACGTCGAACTTCATCTGCTCGCCCAGCCGGTACCCCCTCTTGTCGGGGATGACCTTCAGGCCGTACGACCTGGCGCCAAGGGCAATCGTCCCCGAGGCGCTCGTGCCGCCGTTGTTGACTGAGTAGTACATCGCGGCCTCGCCGTGATATGTGAACTCGATCTTGGCAACGCCGCGCCCGTCCGTCTTGTACGCCTCCGGGCCGAGATGGCCGATGGTGACGCTGACGTTCGCCCCGCCGACCGGCTTCCCGTCCGGCGTCCTCACGAGGAAGAGGTAGCTCGAGCGCTCGCCCACCATATTGCTCTCGGCCAGAACGTTGACCGAGAGTGCCCCGCTAGCCAGCGGAACAATCGTGCTGCGCTTCTCGGAATGCCCGCTCGTGTCCGTGACGGTGCTGTTGATCTCGATGTAGCCGTTCCCGCCGTTCAGCAATACCCCAGCGGCATACTGGACGCTCGGCAGGTGAAACGAGTACGAGCCGTTGACGAGGCTGCCGCTCGCCCGTCCCACCTCGGACCATATGCCCACGTAGGCCTTGGCCGTCACCTCGGCGTACCCGGGAACCTGCTTCCCGAACGTGTACGCGGCGGAGACGGCGCCGGATATCGAATCGCCGACCGTGTACCAGTCCTTGATCCCAAGGAGCTGGATTGCGAACATGGGGAGGACGTAGTTCTTGACGACGAACACGGAGGACTCCACCCTCGAGCCTATCGTGACGTTGATCTTGTAGCTCCCGAAGGGCAGCACGTAGCCGAGCGGGTAGTCCAGGGAGCCGATTCCGAACTCGTCCAGCGCCACGGTCTTCCTGAAGATCGCGTCGCCGTAGGGGGAGCGCACCTCGAACGTGCAGTTGCGCCCCGAGGGGTGCGGAGAGTCCCCTTCGAACGCCGCCACGCGGATGCGCACGACCTGTCCCGGCTGGTATATCGGCTTGTCGGTGGCGAGGAGGACCCTGATTGTATCGTCGATGGTCACGCACTTCTCGACGGTGCCCATCGAGCTGTTGATATATACATTGGCGTCGCCAGGCGCGCTGGGCGAATCGAAAGCCGCTTCGCCCCATCCGTCCGCGCCGGTCTTCCCATTGACCACTATCCTAGCGCCGTCCGATGATACGACATCGACCCTGAAGTCGGTAGATATCGGACGGCCAGACGTGTCGCTCGTGGCCACAAGGACCGTGGCCCTCGAGCCCGCGACAATCCTTGAAGATAGGTAGGCGAGCGCGTTCCCCTTGCCGGCGAGGTAAAGCTCGTCGGCGTTGTAGGCGATAATCCCCGAGGCCATGATCGCGCCGATGACCGCCAGGACTGCGAATGTTTTCGTGAACGGGCCCACCCTGCGGCTGCTTTTTCGAGTCATGCCACGAAAATGGCCTTCCGCGGATTTAAACCCCTCTTTCACATGTGAATCACATGTATTAGATGTAAAGGAGAAATATATATTTTTTTAAAACGTCCCGCCCAGCATGTAGCCATAACCGGCCATGAATAGTATGCCGACGTTGATTGCACGCGCGAACCCCGCAAGGAGGTTCGTGGCCACGAAGAACTTCATGTTGAAGACCTTGCCGTCCCGGTTCATGAGGGAGAAGAGGTAGAGCGGGACCGTGTCGGTCATCAACGGTATTATTAGAATGATATACAAACCGAGGTAGCCGAGCTTCGACACGAGCCACGTGCACTTCTCGAAGAGCCACTGGAACGCGCGCCACTTGAGCCAGTAGCGGATGTCCTCCTCGATCTTGACGCCGATGTAGAAGACCGCCCACGCGCCCAGGCCCTTGCCGAGCGCGAGGACCAGGGCGAGCACGAAGAAGCTTGGGAACAAGCTCAGACCAAAGAGAGAGTACTTGTATGCCGCCAGCCCGAGCAGCCCGATCTCCACCGGTATCGGGAGGATGATGGCCGCGAGGAAGCAGAATACGAAGAACACCAAAAGGAACGCCCACGGATTGGATATCATGCCCCATAGCCAGTCCATCCAGCCCTCGAACATCTCAGGCCTCCCCAATCTTCAGGGGGGCGCTGCCCGAAGCCAGCACGCACACCCTGCTGTCGCGCTTCTCGCCAGCGACCTGGAAGCCGAGCGTCTCCGCGAGCTTGCCGGAAAAGGCCATCACCTCGTCCTGCGACGGCATGTTGGCGATGGCCATGCGCTCGCGCGAGTATCCCACGAAGACGTAACCCTTGGGTTCGATGAAGTGCGGCTCGGCGCGCCTGTCGATGGCCGCGTACTCCCCCTCGCGCCCGAGGTTCCAGCCTTTCACAAGGGTGTGGCGTACCACGCGCCTGGTGTCCAGGGACGGGAACAAATCTATCGACTTCTGCAGGCGCGCCCAGGCCTTCGGGACGACCGGAACGCAGAGCTTCTTGAAGGTTGCTTCGTCAGGCGCGGCCACGGTCACATAGAGCTGCGTCGGCAGCGGGTCGAGCCTCTCGAGCGCTTCCGGGCATGTCCCGTTCGTGACGACGAAGGTCGTCATCCCGCGATCGTGGCACTCTGCAATGAAACCGCCGAGCTTCTCGTACAGCGTCGGCTCTCCCGCAAGGGAGATCGCGACCTGGTTCGGCTCGTTCGCTTCCTTCCACATCTCCCTCGGGCAGCGCGGGTCCCCTTTGTACCCGGTGATGAGCTTTTTTTGCGCTTTAATCGCGCCGTCTAGGATATCTGCGGGCTCGTCGCACTCGGCCAGGTCGCGCTCCGAGAAGCCCTGGAACCTCCAGCAGAACAGACATGATTGCGTGCAGTTGTTCAGCGCGGGCGTCATCTGCAGGCACCTGTGCGATCTGATGCCGTAGAACTGCTCCTTGTAGCACGCGCGCCCGTGGAGCATCTTCTGCCCGAGCCAGTGGCACAGCTTCACGCCTGAATGGCCGCCCACGACGCGGTACTGCTGCTTCTCGAGGATGGCCCTGAGCTCGTCGTTGACAGGCATTGCCATCACCCTGCGCCCGGACCGCCCTGTACCTGGAGCGCGCCTGTGCCCTTGCGCCCCTTCTCCTCGAGCGCCCGCACCTCGGCCATGACCTGCGCCACGCGCTCCGAGTCGGTGCGCTCGCGCAGGAGGTAGCCGACCTCGGCCTCTGTGAGGTAGAGCGCCGCAGCCATGTGGCCCCTGAGCTCCTGGTCGTCCTCGAGCATCCTGGAATAGTATGCGAGGTCCTGCGAGGCGATGGCCGACGAGGACGTGTGGGTGTACCTTGCGAGCTTCATGCATAGCCCGTTTCGCACCCCGCGCGAGGCCTTGGACCGCGACATCATGATGAGCCAGAAGGGCAGCTTGAACTCCGCGCCTACAGCCCGGCTCTTCCTCGAGACGGCTATGCCGCAGGTCATCATGTCTATGGCGTACGGCCAGAGCGAGTAAATCTTGGCGCGGTTCGCCCTCCCCAGGAAAAGGTCAGCGGAGGAGAGCATCGCGTATCCCTTCGAGAGGTCTTCGGCGCCCGACATCCCAGCCGTCATGTTGCCGTCGAGCCACAGCATCGCCTCGTCCGGCGTGCCGTCGAACTCGCGGTACGCCCTCCTGGCCTCGCCCATGTTCCTTGCGGCGAAGAGGTTGCGCACGAAAATCTCGGGCTCAATCTGCACGTCCCTGTAACCGATGGAGGCAATGTCCTTCTCTTCCAATACGTTCTTACCGCCCTTGCTGAATGATTGCAGGTCGTTGACCGCCGAGCGCACGTCGCCGCCGCACTGCGAGGCGAGCATGCCGAAGAAGCCCTCCGTGGCCTTCATCCCCTCCTTGCCAGCGATGTCGGAGAGCAGCCTTGAAACCTGGAACTCGCTTGGCAAATCGAAGTACAGCGTGATGCACGAGGACACAATCTCGCCGGACTTCTGCTTCAGCTTCTGGTAGTCGTTGGCGATCAGGATCACGGGCTGCATCGTCTCCCTGAGCATCTGCACGATGGCCCGCGCCCCCCCGGCGTCCTCCCTGCCGAAGATGTTGTCAGCCTCGTCGAGGATGATGAGCTTCCGGCCGCCGTCCCTGGCACGCCTGAACTCCCCAGTGTGCGAGAAGCCCTCGAAGATGGCGCCCCTGTGGGCGATAGACTTGATCGCCCCGGCGTTGCGCTGGTCTGAGGCGTTGAGCTCTATGACCTCCCACCCGAACTCGAAGGCGAGAGCATGCGCGGCCGATGTCTTTCCGACGCCAGGTGGGCCCGCTAGAATGACGCCGCGCTTTTCCGGGGCGCCGTTGGACCAGCTCTCGCCCCAGCGCCTCAGCCTCTCGAGCGCGGAGGCGTTGCCGACGATGTCCTTCAGGGCGCGCGGCCTGTACTTCTCCGTCCAGTCTGCGTCCATCGGCGCTCGTATCTGACTCAATGGGTAAAAGGATTTGCACTGCCGATTTTGCCGGGATCATGGCGCTACCACACTGTCATAGAACCGCTGGGCTGGAATGGTTGAATTGATAGCGAACCAAAGGCAGTTCGGGGGCGCTTAGTTAAATTGACATTTTTGAATTCTTTTTTCATTAGGTTCAACCTTATCGGGCACCCAAATAAGGTTGAATTCCTTTTTAAATATTCCATCTGAAGTTTCAATTTGGAATCCCACCGTTCCTTCGGTGCGAGTGTCACTCTTTCTAAAAACGAGTGTAATTATCTTGGGTACATTTTCTTGCACAAGGAAAAAATGATAATCATTTTCTCCAATTTGAATAGGCTCTTTCGTTTTCGATTCTAAAACGCTTAGTTGGGCTCCTCCAATAAACCATCCCCTCTGTTGCCAAATACGATAAACAACGGCATTACTTTTCACACACCTAAATTCTACATCGATACAGTAATCTGATGATTGGGGCCAACGTACTACTTCTTGTGGGTCGGGTCTATATTGAACCGTAAATCGATGCTTCCAGGCCCATTTCTCGTGTAAAATGATTGTCAGTGCGATGATACTTAGAGCCAGACTGAATATTGTAAGTATAGTATTTATATCGCCGTCCAAATTATCAACACTCATACCTAATGGTCATTGTAGATATAAACCTTATGCGAAGTTCGGCGTAATATTAATAATTATCACCCGCGTTGCAACACCTCCCTGCCAGATGCAACGCAACACCCTTCAACGCAACAGTACCAGTTGTAGTATTCTTTATATATGGGCATCCCTTTTGGGACTTCCCCCACGGCAGAGCCTGGAGGATTACGATGGCAGAACCCGAAAAAACACAGAAACCCGAGAAGTCCGACAAGCCCGAAAAGCACGAGAAGAAGGACAAGGGCGAGAAGGGCAAGGCGCCCGAGAAGAGCGCAGCCCCCAAGCCGGTCAAGAAGATGGACGCGGACTTCAAGTACATCGTGAGGCTCGCGGGCGCGGACCTGGACGGGAACAAGCCCGCCATCGTCGCGCTCACCGGGATCAAGGGCGTGGGGAACAGGATCGCCGACGTCATTATCAGGGACATCAACTTCCCGAGGCACGAGAAGATAGGGAAGATCACCGACGCCCAGATAGAGCAGGCCGAGAAGGTCCTGGGCGGGCTCTCCGAGACCCTGCCGGAGTGGATGGTCAACAGGCAGGACGACTTCGAGACCGGCGACTCCTTCCACATCCTCGGCCCGCAGGTCGAGATAACGCGCAGGGACGACATCAACAGGATGAAGATGATACGCTGCTACAAGGGCATCAGGCACGAGCAGGGCCAGAAGGTCCGCGGGCAGCGCACCCGCTCGAACGGAAGGACGGGCCTGACCCTAGGGGTCATACGCACCCAGCTGAAGAAGCCGGCCGAAGGGGAAGGCGGTGAAAAGACTTAGGACGGTTGATAAATGGGAGACCCTAAATTTTGCAGAAGGAAGTATGACACGCCCTCCCACCCCTGGGAGGGCGAGAGGATCAAGCAGGAGAACGAGCTCGTCGCCACGTACGGCCTGAAGAACAAGAAGGAGATTTGGAAGGCCCAGTCCCTTTTGAGGCACTTCAGGGAGAGGGCCAGGACGCTGCAGGCGCGCGTGCGCATAGGCGACCCCCAGGCCACGAAGGAGATGAAGGAACTCATAGACAGGCTGACAAGGGCCGGCCTGCTGACGCCGGAGCAGTCGACACTGGACGACGTCCTCGCGCTGAATATCGAGGGAGTCCTGTCCCGAAGGCTGCAGACCCTTGCGTACATAAAGGGGCTCAGCTACACGCCGAACCAGGCCCGTCAATTCATCGTTCACGGTCACATCTCGGTAGGGAGCAGGAAGGTGACTATCCCGAGCTACCTCGTGAAAAAGGAAGAGGAAGACCAGATATCCTACAACGCGAGGTCGCCGATAGCGAACGAGCTGCACCCTGCGAGGCCGAGAGAAGAGTCGTTGACCCCCGAGGGCGAGGCTCCATTGCCGCCGGCACCGAAGCCGGAGGCGAAGGCAGAACCCGCCCCCGCGGAAAAGACTGAAGGCGGGGCCTGACCATGGGAAAGCAAGGCGTCGCCCACATTTTTTCGTCGTACAACAATATTATAATCACTCTCACGGACCAGACCGGGGCCGAGACCATCACGAAATGCTCGGGCGGGATGGTCGTCAAGGCCCAGAAAGACCAGGGCTCGCCCTACGCGGCGATGAAGGCGGCCGAGAGGGTCGCCGACTCCGCGAAGGAGAAGGGCTTCGACATGGTCATAGTCAAGGTACGCGCGCCCGGAGGCAACAAGGAATCCTCGCCGGGACCGGGAGCGCAGGCCGCCATCAGGGCGCTGGCCAGGGCCGGCATGAGGATCGGCAGGATCGAGGACGTGACGCCGACGCCGCATGACGGGACGAAGAAGAAGGGCGGAAGGCGCGGGCGCCGAGTGTAGGGGTACTGCATGAAGATAGAGGATATGAAGGTCGAGGGCAACAACGCGCGCTTCGTGATGTCGGGCGCGAGCGTCACGTTCATGAACGCCCTGCGCAGGGTGCTCATGGCCGAGATACCGAAGATGGCCATCGAGACCGTCGAGTTCCACATGGGATCCATCAGCGACGAGAACGGCAAGTCGTTCGAGAGCACCGGGCCGCTCTTCGACGAGATGCTCGCGCACAGGCTCGGGCTCGTGCCGATACCGACGGACCTGAGCCTCTACAAGTTCAGGAAGGAATGCGCCTGCGGCGGCGAGGGCTGCCCGACGTGCACCATCATGTTCTCGCTCAACAAGAAGGGGCCGTGCGTCGTATACTCCGGCGACCTGGAGCCGCTCGGGGACTCGAAGCTCTCCCCAGTGGACAAGCTGATACCGCTCACCAAGCTCACCGAGGACGAGGCCATACTCATCTATGCCACGGCCCAGCTCGGCAGGGGGCGCGACCATGCCAAGTGGCAGGTCACCCATGGCTCGGGGTACAGGCTCTACCCGACGATAAAAGTGAGCAAGGCGAAATGCGAGGGGGCCAAGGACTGCGCGAGCGCGTGCCCGAAGAAGGTCATTGCTGTGAAAGAAGGGAAGGCTCAGGTCGTCAACCTCGAGGCGTGCAACCTCTGCATGGCCTGCGTCGAGGCCTGCGAGAAGGGGGCCATCACGATCGAGGGGGACGAGACGAAGTTCATATTCCAGTTCGAGACCGACGGCTCGCTCGCGGCCAAGGACGCGCTCCTGTACGCGCTCGGGCACCTGGAGAGCGAGTTCTCGGCGCTCCACGACTCCATCGGCGAGATGATGGAGTAGGTCGATTTTATAAATGAGAAGCGGTTATATGGCAAGCCCATGCGGGGGTAGCTAAGCCTGGTCAAATGCGCCTGCATCGCCGGTCAACGGCGCTAGGAGCGGACGGATGTCCGCGACTTAGCCGTTAGCCGACTACAGGCAATTGCGGGCGCAGGCTAACGGCGCTAGATTGAGGGTCTAGTCCTTAGTGGTCCAAGGGTTCAAATCCCTTCTCCCGCATACCCCTTTTTCTAACCTCGCTGCGCCGCACTAGCCCTCTATGTTTTAGGTAAAGGCTGCGCCTTGGCGATTCCATCGCCTTCGGGAGTGCCTCGCAGAAAAAGCGGTATCCGAAGGTGGCAAAGCCACCAAGGCGCGGACGAGCTTACTCGTCCAGCGTATCGGAAAAAGGCTCGGCGCCCCTGGCTCGCTCGGTCTTTATTGATGGGACATTTCCTATGATAATGCAAGTATGCATCCCAACTAAGGGAGAAGGGAAAGCACCACCACACAGCTAACCAATCGCAAGGTTATCAAAGTGGTGCGTATCCTCGACGAGCAATCATTTTCTCAGCACACACTCGTCGAGATGGAAGCGCTTTAGTTATATGCAGAGGGAGATGGGACAGCCCCACTCACCAATTGACCGTCCACGTCGTGGCCGAGGGCACGTACACCCAGTATCCCTCGCCCTTCTTCAATGTATAGGAATCGGCCTTTGGGGATGTCCGGTAGGTCGTCCCAGCGTCGAACCCCTCGACGATCGTCGCCCCTGTCTCCGTCCTCAAATTGGCGACTGAATAAGCGCTATCGTCCCTTGCCGGGTAACCGATGAGGTTCCATCCCGCGCAGAGGGATATCTGGGTCGATGACGGCTCAGCCCCAGTAACGTTGAGGACGCAAGCCTCGGTCGCGTTCAACCAAAAGCCCACGGTGTGGTCCAGGGTCGTAAGGTCGTTCAATGAAGCAGACCAGCCAGAGTAATATTGCTTCCATTGGTTCGCTGCATCGTTTTCGTCGTACCGTTGCGCCCGGTCCCACTTCCCCGAGACACTGGACAGGGCGCTGCCAATGCTCGTGTTCTGCTGGACCAGTGGGATGGAAACAAGGTTCCATCCCGGACTCAATGGTATCAAACAAGACGACAGCGGCGCGCTGTCCGCCGCCATCACGAAGTCGTTCGTGCAGTTTTCGCTATCTGTGTAAAGGTCGGGCGAGCGGATCAGCTTGAATCCGACCTGCGGAGTGGTCGCATAGTCCCATAGCGTCGTGTTGTCGTAGAAATTGTACTGGTTGCCGTATTCGACCTGGTCCATCGCGACCCAGTTGCCTCCGCTTATGGTTCCGAGAGGGTCCTTCCAGCAGAGCGCCATCTCGTCGCCGGAGGTCGGGCCGCCTTCCGTGGCGTTGCTTAGTACGTCGCCGCCCAGGTCGACGGGTCTTTCCGACCACGCGCCGATGGTCATTCCCGTCAAGGGTATTGTCCAATTGTCGCGGTCCCTGAGAAACCAGTTATCGAGCGATATCGTATCATTAGATGGGTTGAAGAGGGTTATCGTGTCATTACCGGACGTTGGGTTGGGAGTGAGGCTCGATATCTTCAGCTCGCGCGGCGCCCTCGGCGTTATGAAGTGAAGGTTTATGTTTGATATGCCGCCGGCGCTGTATACGCATGTTTCGTTCGCGCAGTACCATGTCTCGTTGTCTACCTTGAGGAGGTAATAGACCGTGTCGCCGTTGAACGCACCGTCCCTGACCCACCATGTCGATGTATCATCGCCTAAGGTTTCGCTGGAGTAGAGACCGCCGGCCAAGACATTGCTACTCCCCCAAATGGTATCGTTGACAACGGTGAGGATGGACCAGCCCGGCGTAACCAGCACACCATCAAGGTACGAGTAGCCCCATATCGTCCATGGCTGGATCCTGGCGTCAATCCCCGGATTCGTTTCGTCTGCCAGAGGGATTGTCTGGTCCGGGACTGTGCTGGCAATGCCCAGAGGGACGGCCAGCATCGCTACGATCGATATCGAGAGACACAGCTTCGCAACCCGCCCACAGTATTGCGACATGTTTTCCCTATCAACAGATACAAATTATCACCTTAAAAACCTATCTATAGTTTACCAATCCGATATATATTAAGGCGAATTCATTATCATTTGCCTCAATTAGACATTACTAAAAAAAAATCCGCGCTTACATCCCCTTCAATCCCTCGCGCAGCCTGGCCAGCGTGTCCTCCCTGCGCTTGTAGGCGTCTTCCTTGGCCTTCACGGCGGCCTCGCGCTCGTCGATCTCCGCCGCGCGCTCCTTCAGCCCCTCCTCGATCTCCTTCCGGATCTCCTTCTCCTTTCGGTCGAGGTGCGCCTCGCGCGACTCTAAGGCCTTCTCGCGCTTTCCGGCCTTCTCCTCGCGCTCCTCCAGGTCCTGCTGGCGCTCGTCGATCTCCTCGCGCTCGGCCATCATGCCGGCGATGGCCTTCTTCAGCTCGGTCTCGCGCTCGCTTAATTTTTCGCCTTGTGCGCCGAGCTTCTTTGCCTCGGCCTTGGCCTTCTTCTCCTGCTCGCGCAGGGCCTTCTCGCGCCTGGCCAATTCCTCCTCGGTCTCTGCGAGGTCGCCCTCCATCTTCGCGCGCATCTCCTCGGCCTGAACGATGGCGGCCTTCAGCTTCTCCTCCTGCTCGTCGAGCGCCTCCTCGCGCTCCTTCGCCGCTGCTTCCCTGGCCACAACTTCCTTCTCACGCGCCGCAAGAGCCTTGGCCTGCTCCGACAGCGCGGTGTGCCAGGCGTCCATCTCTTCCCCGCGCTCCGTTAGCTCGTCCTCCTTCTCGGCGATGGCCTTGCGCTCGGCCTCTGCCTTGTCGTTAGCCTTATCGAGCGCCGCGCGCGCCCTCGCGGACTCGGCTTCAAATTTCTTTTCTTCCGCGGCGAGCTTCTCGGCGCGCGCGTCCGCCTCTGACTCGCGCTCGGCAAGTAAATCGGACTTGAGCTTCATATCGTCCCTGAGCTTCGCCAGCTCGGACATCTCGCTTGCGAGCTGCGCCTCCTTGCTGCCTAGCGCCCGCTCCGCCTGCTTCAGCTCGCGCTCGGTCCTGCGGAATTCCGCCCGGAGGTCGTTGAGCGCCGCCTCGTCCTTCTCGAGCTTCGAGGACTCGGCGTTGAAGCGCTTGCGCTCGGCATCGAGCTCCCCGGACTGCTTCTCGGCCTTCTTCTTCATCGCCTTCATGGCTTCCTTCTCGGCGCTAATAGCATCTTTCAACTCGGATAACGAACTCTCCTGTTTGGCAAGGGCTTCCTCGCGCTTCCCAATCTCCTCCGCGCACTCGTCCAGCGTCGCGCTCTCGGCCTCTAGCGCCTCGCGCTCCTCGGCGAGCTTTGCCTCGGCGGCCTTCATGCGCGAGGTCTTGGCCTCCAGGTCCTTTTGGGCCTTCTCGACCTTCTCGGCCTCGCGCTCGAGCTGGTTCTCGAACGTCGTGAGCTGCGTCGAGCGGGCCTTTGCCTCCTTCTCCGACGCGGCGATGGAATCGGTGCGCGCCGAGAGCTGCCTCTGGTCTTCGGCGAGCTTCTTGCCGAGCGCGTCCAGCTCCTTCTCGCGCTCCCTAATTTTCGCCTTCTCGTTTTCCAATTTTGACTCGTAGGCTGTAAGCTCCTCCTCGCGCTTCAGGAGGGCGCGCTCCTTGCCAAGGTAGTCGTCCAGGCGCTTCTTCAGGTCCTGCTCCGCGCCCTTGCGCTTCTCAGTCTCGGACGACATCTCGCGCCAGAGCTCCTCCAGGTCGCCGCGCTCCTTCGACAGGGCATCCATCTCGTGCCTGACGTCGGCCTCGTAGCCCTTGAGCGCCGCTTCCTTCTCGCGCAGCTTCTCCTCGAGGGCGCGGATGGTCTCCTCCTGGGCCTTCAGGACGCGCTCCCTGCGCTCGGCCTCCTCGCGCTTTGCGTCGAGGCGCATCTCCTCCACCCTGCGGTCGGCCAGCGACAGCACGTCCGACTCGGTGAGGCCGCTCCCCTTCTCCGTCAGGTGCTTCAGCAATGTCATGCTCCCGGTGCGCACGGTCTCGAGCTCCTTCCTGAGCCTCGATATCGCGTCCTCGGTCTCAGCCGACGCCCTGCGCTCCTCGTCCAGCAGCGCGCGTTCCTCGCCGAGCTCGCGCTCCTTGGACGACAGGAAAGAGAGGCTCGTGCGCTCGGCGTCGCGCCTCCTGCGGGTCTGCTCGACTGTAGTCCTCCTCTCGGTGATGGCATTCTTTGCGAGGGCGTCCATGTCCAGCTCGCGCGGCAGCGCCGCGTCGGGGAACGACTCTACGATGTGCTGCACGCTCGTGCTCGACGATTTGTAGCCGTATGTGTGGATCTCGAGGACGCAGTTCTCGTCCATGGCGTCGTAAAGGATGCGGCCAAGGGCTTTCTCTCCAAGAACTTCGACGCCCTCCGCCACGTAGGACGCGAGCGATGGCGCGCCCTCGCGCAGAACAACGATGCCGACGGAATAGCCCTTACCGCTCGCGAGCGACGTCCTCACGAAGCCGTCGATGCGCTCGCCCGAGCCCTGCCCTAGCATCTCCTCGAGAGCGCCGCTCCCGCCAAACGCCGTGCCCACAATCTTTCCACCCGGGATTTTCATCGCGCCACCCTTGACAATCGGGTAGTGGGCATTCGATATATATGCCTTCTCATTTCATCACGCCCAGCGCGCCGCCACCCTGCCCTCGTACTCGACGGGCAGGACGCCGTATGCCTCGAGCCACTTGATGCGATAGCCGCGCGCCCGGGCCTCCTCCAGCAGGCCTGGCGATGGCACCTCGATGCCGTCCGCCCCGCCGTCCAGCGCCGCCAGCTCCAGCGACAGCCTGTAAGCCCTGGCGTTCTCGCACCGTTCCGGGCCGCGCGGCCTGAGCGCGCCGAGCACTATCTTCGTCTCCGGGAAAAGCGAGCGCGCGTGCGCGACGACCTCTTTCACATCTTCGGCCCTGGGCGCAGGGTCGCGCTCCATGGCCGTGCCCGTCGTCGGGCGGAAGGCGATGATGGCTATGGTCGACGGCTCGACGACCTTTCTCAGCATGGAGAGGGCGCGCCTCTCGCCATTCAGAGCGCCGTGGTGCAGGCCGACCGCCACGTGCGGGGCGATGAACGGGACGCCGGCGGCCTTGAGCAGGAGAAATGTCTCTGTGTAGTCCTCGGGCGTGGCCGGGATGCCGAATATCTCGGACACAGTGCCCGCGTCGCCGACGAATTCCATGGATGCTATGTCCACTCCGGCGTCAGCAATCCCCCTGGCGAGCCCCTCGTCCACGAGGCCGGTGTGCAGCTTGATGATGAGCCCGAGGCCGTGGAGGCGCTTGAGCGCAGGGAGGAATTTCTCCATGTTCAGCATCCTGCCGGCCTTGTCGCAGCCGCCGGATACCAGGAGGCCGGGCTTCCCCTCCCTCGCGAACTTCTCCCCGAGCATGCGGAGGTTCTCCGGCGTCGTCGCCGGGATCATGAGCTCGAGGTACCTGGCCACGCAGTGCTTGCAGGCGAGGGCGCAGGCAGTCCCGCTGATCGAGACCGATGGAAACGATGGCCAGACGTTGTAGGCCCTGAGGACCTTCTCGCCGCTCATCCCCCGCCCTCGAACTTCTCCCCGCACTTGGGGCAGAAATGGGAGTCCTGGGAAACGGTCGCGCCGCACGAGCTGCACTTGAAGCTCCCCACGGAAGCGGAGGCGGCCCACTCGGAGCGCATCTGCTTTCCCTTCCGCAGCCACCAGTAGAGCAGCACGCCGATGAGGAAGAGCATCAGGTCCGACGTGATGAACTGCACTATGCCCTTGGCCATGTAAGTGCCTAGGTTGTTGTTGTACGGCGAGTTTATCGGCCCCCAGCCCCCGGTGAAGAAGAGGTGCTGGCTGCCGTTGCCAGACTCATTGTACCAGAAATAGTGCTTGTAGATGCCCGGTGGCGGACTATAAGATAGCTCGTAACGCATCCTGCTCGGCTCGAATGGCACTTCCAGGATGAAAGCATTTGTGGCGAAGCCCGATTGGTCCGCGAGTGTGAGATTGATGGATGGAGGCGGGTTAGTTCCGTTGTAGAACACTATGAATGTGAAGTTGTAATCAGAATCGCCATAATAAGGCGTGACGATACCGTTGAAGAGGTGGCCCGTCTCATCCTCGATGTTGGCGACGTCCCCTGAGTAGATACGAGCGAGCAGGGCGGCGCCGACTATCATGCCGATGACCATGAAGACGACGAGCCCCGCGAGGACGTAGACCTTGATGCGCTTCTCGCCGAAGAGGTAGGGGACTATCAGCGTGATTATGCCCGCGGCCACGGTCGCGCCGTACATGAGCCACTCGTTGTCGCTGGCCCAGACTATGGCCCACATGCCGAGCAGGAGGTCGACGGCGAAGACTATGGCTATCCAAATGGCGATGCTGTACTTTATCCTGGAAAGCCTTGCCTGGATGTCGTATTGGTTCATGCGCTCGGAGCCTTATTGGAAACACAATAATTATAGTTTGCATTACGGTATGTCGAGGGGCGAATACTCTGACAAGAACATAATGGATGCATTTCAGGCGCTTTCGGTCAGTATCCCGATTTCTTGCCGGTCATCGATCCTATGCCTATTCGGACGACGAGGACGCTCTTCAGCTTCGCGTCCGGGATTTCGTACTCGCCTTCGCGATAGTGGTTGAGGATGACCTTCAGCGCCTTCCGTTTCGCCTCATCATCTTCGATGATGCTAGCCCTCCCGACGCCGATGACGCTCCTGTACCTGAACGTCCAGTCGCACGCCTTGCCGGCGCTGTCCAGCTCGACGTCCGCGTCAACCTCGAAGCATACCTTCGGGTTCTTGCGGATGATGTCGAGCTTCCGGCCCTCGGTGGCGCAGTGGAAGAAGATGGCGTCGCCCTCGAAGCCAAAGTTCACGGGAACGATGTAGGGCTCGCCGCCGTCGGAGAGCGCGATTCGGCAGACCTGGGCCTTGCGCAGGATGGCCTCCATCTCGGAACGATCGGTGATTTCCTTATCCTTGCGGCGCATTTGCTCAACCGGTGAATTTGCCGTTCTCGTATATCAAATCCCCGTCAGCATAGATGCGCCCGTTCCTCTTCATGTCCTTGAGGATGTCCCAGTGGATGACCGAGAAGTTCTTCGCGCCCGTCTCCGGATATCCGTTGCCCAGCGCCATGTGGATGGTGCCGCCCATCTTCTCGTCGAAGAGCATGTTCTTGGTGAAGCGCGTGATGCCCGGGTTCGTGCCTATGGCGACCTCGCCGAGCCTGCACGCGCCCGGGTCGGCCTTGAGCAGCTCCCGCAGCAGCTCCTCGCCCTTGGCGGCCTGGGCCTTCACGACTTTCCCCTTGCGGAACGTGAGCCTGATGTCCTCTATCTCGCGCCCCATGAATATGCCCGGGTAGGTGAAGCGTATCTCGCCGTTGACCGAGTCCTCGATGGGCGCGGTGAATACCTCGCCGTCGGGCAGGTTCTTCTCCCCCTTGCAGTTCTCCCACCTTCGGCCCTCGATGCGCATGGCGATGTCCGTGTCCTGCCCGAGGAAGCGCAATTCCGAGACCCCCTTGAGGCTCGCGATTATCTTCTCCTGGAGCTTGGCCACCTTCTGCCATTCCTTGATCGGGTCGGGCTTGTCGGCCAGGCAGGAGGAGTATACGAAGTCCTCGTAGTCGATGAGGGACATGTTCCCCTCCTGGGCGTAGGCGTTGCACGGGAACGGGACGGCGACCCAGTTCAGCTCGCGCTTCTCGGTGCGCTCGTTGAATATCTTCATTATCTCCGTCCTGGAGACGGACATCTGCCTCATTCGCTCGGGCGCCACATTGGACATGCTCCTGGTATTTGTGTCCATTGCGACCGAGATTAGCGCGTCGACCTTCTCGTACATGAACTTGCGGAACGGGGAGACGTGCTGGAGCTGGTCGTCGCTCGCGTGCTTGAAGAAGAGGTCGTTCGTGAAGTCGAAACCGGCCATCACCATCGGGTATGCCCCCACATCGAGCGCCTCGCGGTACAGCTCGCGCACGAGGGGCGCGCCCTCGATTCCGGTGACGATCATGACCTCGTCCCCTTTCTTCGTGTTCACCGAGTATCTCACCGCGAGCCTTGCCAGTCGTTCAATCCGTGGGTCAGCCATTGCCGCGCACCGCCCGTGCATAGGCTTCTACTCTAATATTGTTTTCTGGGAGGGGATGCGCCTGAACCGCAGGCGGCGGAATGGATATCATGCCCGGCCTGAGTGCCGACCGGCCTCGTCGACCGGTTTGGGGGACGTGATTCCCGTCTTGTGCTCCGTCAGGAGCATGTAGCCGCTGCCGAAGAGGGGGATGAATATCAAAGAGCTGGCTATGTGTATCAGGGTGAAGGTGGTCTGTAGCTGGAGAACCCTGATGGCATCGTCCAGGGTGTGCGCCGGATACGAGAACCACCAGACGCCGATGTCTGTCCAGAGGTCGAAGATGAGGGTCGTAAGGACCCCGGCCCCCGTGACCATCCCCAGGTTGCCAATCCGGAATGCGTATCTCTTTTTAAGGCGCCAACCGACGAGGGTCGCCATAAGGAAGCCCGTCCACACGAAGAATGTGATCCCTGCGATCATGGCCATGCCGTACTCCCCCCTGATATTGAATGCGTATATCAGCGTGTCCGTGACCGCCATTATCCCTATCGGGACTATGACTGCCAGCGCCAGTGGCATCACCATGCTCGCGATTATCGTCAGCGCCATCACCGGTTCGAAGTTCGGCACGTTGAAGTCGAGGAGCGCCAGGCGAACGCATACTCCCGCGATGACGAATACGATGGCCGTTGACAGGTCTCTCCGCTTGAACCTGAGCCAGTTTGGAACTCCCAACTCAGTCCCCCGGAGGCTGGGAGGAGAAGTCGTCGGTGTACCACCAGACAACCACGTCGCCCGTATAAACAACCTTCTGGTCTGCCCCCACGTCTCCGGACACGCCATTCACTCCGTAAAGCCAGAAATGCGTCATGTTGCCGGATGTCCCATTGATCCCAGTGACCAAATCGCCCATGCCAGTGTAGTGGGTAGTGCTTACGTTAAACCCATAGTTCCGCCCTGCGGTTTGAAGGGCGACGAGAACAGTCGCGTTGTCGATGCCGACGTCCTCGGCCACGATCACCCAGCCAGGCCCGAAGATTTTCACGTCCACTACAGCCGAGTAGGTCGCTGGCTTCTTCTCAAGCATCGGAAGCGCCAGCAATAGCGACGCCATGGCCAGCAATGCCACGACGATGACTGCCAGGGCCGCCTTTTGCGGTTTCGAGAGCATTTACACCACCTGTTGGATATATTATCCAACCAGAAGCGCGCGGCGATATTTAATCCTTCGCGCAGGTTTCCTCAGAGAGTATTGGAGTATATATCACTCCGACCGCAGCGGCGAAGGCTCCTAGCCTAGCGGACTCTTCCGTGCGGCCGTAGCCGATGATTATCAGGTCCCCTTCCATGGGCCTGAAGCCTGCGATCAGCAGGGCCTCGTCCTCCTCGAACTGCCCTGCCAGGGGCGTGTGGTCTGGGAAGTGCAGCCGGCCCTTCTCGCATACCAGCGAAGTGGCGCCGACCGCGCCTGCCTTCACGGCGTCGTCCCGCTGCTCGATGCCCGTGCGGACGAAGCGCGCGTGGTCGCGCATGGCGATGGCGTAGGCGTAATCAGAGAGGCCGAGCGCGATGAGCTCGACCTGCGCCTGCGCGAAAGGCAGGCTGTCGATGAGGTACTTGCCCTTGCGGGACAGCGTTATCCCGCTCTTGCTGACCGATACGAGCCCGCGCCCCCTGAGAACCTCGACGACCCCGCGGCATGTCCCCTCGCCGATTAGCAATCGCCGCGCCAGCTCCTTCCTGCCGATGCGGCTCTCGTCCTGGACGGCATACAACGCGGCGAGCACGTGGTGCGTCTCGTAAGCGGGAGGCGCTCCGCGCCTTGCCATGTCAGAATGTCCTCAGCTCGCAGCTGACGACCATCTTGGTGATCTTCTTTATGTCGGCCAGCCAGCCGTCGGTGATGGACTCTGCCTCGGTCCTGACCTTGTTCCAGTTGGCGCCCTTCTCCGGTATGATCTGGACATTGGCCGTGAGCGGCTCGTCTATGGGCTTGCCGATCTGCGACAGGATGCGCACGTGCGCCTCCTTGACCGAGCCGTCGAGCTTCTTCGCGATGTCCTCGGCGATGCGGATGGACAGGAGGTTGTAAATCTTACCGACATGGGTGACGGGGTTCTTTCCGGACGTGGCTTCCAGGCTCATGGGCCTGTAGGGGGTGATGAGGCCGTTCGCCCTGTTGCCCCTGCCGACCGAGCCGTCGTCGCCGTTCTCCATCGAGAGGCCCGTGACCGTGAGGTAGAAGATGCCGCGCTTGTAGTCGTCGGCGGTGTTGACGTCCACGCGCACGCTCCTGTCGGTGTACTTGTGGGCGTTCTCCTTGACCTTCTCGCCCAGCTCCTCGACGACGCTGATGTAGTGGTCCTTGTCGGGGATCTTGGAGTCGACCATTGCCGCGGCGACTGTAAGCCTGATGTCGTCGTGTATCCTAGCCGCCATGACCTTCACGTCCTCGCCCACCTCCGGGAGCGAGCTCTTGAGCTTCCCGTTGATTAGCTGCTCTGTCTTCAGCGTCAGCAGTTCGGTCTCGGAGAACGGAGCGAAGCCCACGCCGAACGACGTGTCGTTGGCGAGGAGGCGCTGCGTCTCGTAGACGCCGCGGAGGTCGACCGACCCCTGGCCTATCCTGCAGTCGAACATGACGTCCCAGTCCGCGTTCAGGTTCTTGCAGTACCTTTTGACGTAGTCGAAAGCCGCCTTCACGGCGACGGACCTGTACGGGAGGCGCTCGCCGTTCACTTCGGTCGTCGCCCTCCCGACGAGTAAGATATATATCGGGTCGAGCATCTGGCCGCCGCCGAACTTCGGCGCGGACTGCCCGCCGACGACCATCGTCTCGTCGGTGTTGTGGTGGAGTATCCTGCCGTAGCAGTCGTGGTAGAGCTTGCACAGCCCGACCGACACGGCCTCGGATATGCCGTCCGCGATGCTGTCCGGGTGCCCTATGCCCTTGCGCTCCACGATCTCGGTCGTCTGTTCCTCGATGGGTGTCCTGTTGAGCGTCTCGACGATTATGTTCCTTTTCATCTTAGCCCTCCGGCATGTGCGTGCTGCAAACCTGGTGGGTCGATAAATGCTTTTCGGTCGATTGCGCAGCTCACGTTGGGCAAAGGATTTATGCCACGGCGCGATTGCGAGAGGCGTGATATCATGAGCAAGACCTCCGCTGTCGACGGGTTCTACAAGAAGACCGCCATCGAGCGTTTGGGAATAATCAGGGACTTCGCCGGTCTGAACGACGACGAGGCGAGGCTGCTGGGGAACTACGGGGCGCTCGACCCCGCGCTGGCGAACCGGATGGTGGAGAACGTCGTCGGCACTCTCCCCGTCCCGATGGGCTACGCCACCAATTTCCTCGTGAACGGCAGGGAGCTCTTCGTCCCGATGGCCACTGAGGAGCCGTCGGTCATCGCGGCCGCCTCGAACGCCGCCAAGCTCGCCAGGGCGGGCGGCGGCTTCAGGGCGAGCACCACGCAGCCCGTGATGATAGGCCAGATACAGATAACCGGCGTCAGGAACCCCCACGCCGCCAGGTTCGAGGTCCTCGCGCACAAGCAGGAGATAATCGAGAGGGCCAACGCCATGGACCCGATGCTGGTAAAGTTCGGCGGGGGGGCCAGGGACGTCGAGGCGCGAATACTGGAATCCCATACCGGCCAGCTTGTAGTCGTCCATCTGCTCGTCGACACGCGGGACGCCATGGGCGCCAACGCCGTCAACACGATGGCCGAGGCCGTTGCACCGTACCTCGAGGAGCTGACGAGGGGCAAGGTCTACCTCAGGATTATCTCCAACCTCGCCGTGCACAGGCTCGCGCGCGCGACCGCCGTCTGGAAGAAGGAGGAGCTCGGCGGCGAGGAAATCGTGGACGGCATAATCAAGGCATGGGCCTTCGCCGCCGCCGACCCGTACAGGTGCGCGACCCACAACAAGGGCATCATGAACGGCATCGACGCCGTCGTCCTCGCGACCGGCAACGACTACCGGGCCATCGAGGCCGGCGCGCACGCCTACGCGGCCATCACCGGTAAATACCAGCCCCTGACGCGCTACGAGAAGAGCGATGGCGGCGACCTCGTGGGCACGTTAGAGATGCCGATGGCGGTCGGCATCATCGGCGGCGCGTCCGCCGTCCACCCGGTCGCGAAGCTGAACATCAGGATACTCGGCATAACGAAGGCGCACGAGCTCGCGGAAGTGATAGCGTCTGTCGGGCTGGCGCAGAACTTCGCCGCGCTGAGGGCTCTGAGCACGGAGGGCATACAGCGTGGCCACATGTCCCTGCACGCGAAGAACGTCGCGGTCATGGCGGGGGCGATGCCCGAGGAAGTGGACAGGATAGTTGAGATAATGGTGAAGGAGAAGAAGGTTAGAATCGACAGGGCGAAGGAATTGCTCGACGAGATGAGGAGGAAGTAATCCCTTCATCACGAGCAGACCATTCAGACCCCTTACACTCCTAATCACGAAAAGTTTGTTAATCATACACTTGCGTGATGAGGTTATAGAGACGGTTGGATGGAGGCACGAGAAGACATCTATAATCCCGTTAATTCCTTCTTAGCCTTCTCAAGCATCGTCTTGGCCCCCGCCTCTTCGAATATCTCTATCGCGGCCTGGACCATCTCCTTCGCGCGTTCATCCCTCTGATTCTTCAGCGCCTTGCCGTACTCGAGCAGGAGCATGCCGGTGTCGTACGGGATGGCGAGCTCCTTCATCGACGCGATTGCCTTCTCGAAGCTCGAGTTGGCCTTCTCCCTGTCCCCCTGGCTGGCGTATATCATGCCCCAGACCTTCTGGAGCGTGGTCTTGGCGTACTTGTCCTCAACCTTCTCCAGGACCGCACCCGCGGACTCTATCTTGCTCCGCGCCATGTTCAGGTCGCCGCTCCGGACGTAGCACTCGGCCATGTTGATGAGCGCGTAGCCCATCGTCCTGCGGTTGCTGCTCTTGTCGGCGACCTCGTATCCTCGCGCGAGCATCTTCACGGCTTTCCCGTAATCGCCCTCCGTCATGTATGTCTCGCCCAGGTTGCTGAGCAGCCTGGCGAGGTCGTAGTAGTTGTCGGTCCGCTCGAGCGCCTCGATCGCCCTGTTGTAGTTCTCGATGCAGACGTCGTAGTCCCCCTGGTCGTTCTTTATCATCGCCACTAGCCCGTACGCGAGGCCCAGGAGGTCGAAGTCCGACTCCTTCTTGCCGACAGTGACGGCCCCTTCGGCCTGCAGGAGCGCCTCCGAGTACTTGCCCTGCCTCCAGAAGACGGTGCCGATGCCGTACGCCGCCCTGCCCATGAACCTCTGGTTGTTGTGCTTGCGCGCTATCTCCGATGCCTTCTGGAACTTGGCCAGGGCCTCGTTCTGCTTACCCTTCCTGCTGAGTATGGTCGCTGTCTTGATGAGCGACTCTGTCCCCCGCTTGGTGTTGTTGCTGTCGAAAGAGGCTTGCGTCACGGAATCTAGGTAAATGACGGCGTCGACCCACGATCCCTTCATGTTCTTGACGTCGGCCAGCAGCCAGAAAATATCGGCCCTCATCCGCGCAGCGTCGGGCTTTGTCATCTCCTTGTCCGCTAGGGCGAGCGCCTCCTTGCACAGCTTCTCGGAGTCGTCGTATGCGCGCTCGTCGAACGCCGCCTTTGCCTTCCTGAACGTCTCCTCGGCCCTCGCGGATGGCATCGAACGCCGCTATCGGAACTGCGTATATATAATTAGCGCAGCGAATGTCGAAATCCCCACTATAATGTACATATCGGGGCATTCTATTTGCACCACCTCGCCATCATCTGGGCCTGTGAGCTTCCATGAATGCATCGCTGAACATCCTCGATCTGGTCGGCCGCACGCCGATGGTGCGCATCAACCGCCTGAACAAGAATCCCAACGTCGAGCTATACGCAAAGCTCGAGCGCTTCAACCCCGGCGGCAGCGTGAAGGACCGCATCGCCAAGTACATGATAGAGGGCGCCGAGAGGGACGGTAGGCTAACGAAGGATAAAGTCGTCATCGAGCCGACGAGCGGGAATACGGGGATTGGCCTAGCCATCGTGTGCGCGATAAAGGGCTACAGGCTCGAGCTCGTCATGCCCTCCACGATGACCATGGAGCGGCGCAGGATACTGCTGTCGTACGGGGCGAAGATAGTTCTCAGCGACGGGACGAAGGGCATGGACGGGGCCGAGGACCTGGTGAAGGAGATTGTCGCGAAGGGCCCCGGGAAATACTTCAGGCCGAACCAGTTCGACAACGCCAGCAACGCGCAGGCACACTACGAGACGACAGGGAAGGAGATATGGGAGGACACCGAAGGGGAAGTCGCCATGTTCGTCGCCGGCCTCGGAACGACAGGCACGCTCATGGGCGTCTCCCGGAGGCTCAAGGATATCAACCCCTCGGTCAGGATAGTCGCCGTCGAACCCTACCCCGGCTCGAAGATACAGGGGCTCAAGAACCTGGACACTCAGTACGTCCCGGGGATATTCGACCCGAAGCGCCTCGACGAGAAGGTAAAGGTAAAGGACGACGACGCCTTCGAGATGGCCCGGAGGCTCGCGCTGGAGGAGGGCATATTCGCGGGAATCAGCTCGGGCGCGGCCATGCACGTCGCGGTGGAGAAGGCGTGGGAGATGGAGCGTGGCGTCATAGTCGTCCTCCTCCCCGACGGCGGGGAAAGGTACATCAGCACATCGCTGTTCGACCCGAAGAAGTGCGCGGAGTGCGCGAGGAAGTGCGGCATAGAGACCTGCTACACCGAGGAAGACCTGGAGAAGATAAAGGAGTGGATATAGGATCCCTTAGCGGGCATTCAATCCTTTCTTCGGCATCCCGTCCGCCCCGTAGTACCGCTTCCTTATCCACAGCGCGACATTCACCAGTCCGATGAGCACCGGCACCTCCATCAGCGGCCCGATGACTGTTGCGAATGCCTCGCCCGACGTTATCCCGAAGGTGCCTATGGCCACGGCTATCGCCAGCTCGAAGTTGTTGCTAGCCGCCGTGAAGGACTGGGTCGCGCCCTGCGCGTAGCTGAACCCCAGCCTGTGCGATAGCGCAAAGCTTGCGAAGAACATCAGGAGGAAATATACAACCAGCGGTATTGCCACGCGCACGAGGTCGAGCGGGTTGCCGATTATCTTCTCCCCCTGGATGGCGAACATGACCACGATGGTGAAAAGCAGGCCGATGAGCGCCAGCGGGCTTATCTTCGGGGCGAATACCCTGTCGTACCACTCGAGCCCCTTGCGCCTGGCGAGCAGGTACCATGTAAGGAAGCCGGCGAGAAACGGGATGCCGAGGAATATCGCCACGCTCTTTGCGATGCCCACGATGCTGATGCTTACCACGATGGCCTGCGAGCCAGGCGATATGACGGGCGTGAGGAGCGTGATGTATGCGTAAGCTAAAATTGAATACATCGCAATCTGGAAGATGGAATTTAGCGCCACAAGGACGGCGCAGTAGTCGCAGTCTCCGTCCGCGAGCATGTTCCATACCAGAACCATGGCTATGCACCGCGCCAGCCCGACCAGGACGAGCCCCCAGCGGTAGGGCGCCATCGACGGCTCCGGCAGGAAAAGCCAGGCGAGCGCGACCATCAGCAGCGGCCCGACGACCCAGTTGAGGAAGAGCGACGCCGAGAACATCCTCTTCGCCCCCCTGAGCTTTTTCAGGTCCTCGTAATGGACCTTGGCCAGCGGCGGGTACATCATGACGAGGAGGCCGATGGCTATCGGCAGGGAAACCGTGTCAATCTTCAGTGCGTTGAGACCGTCCGATATGTCCGGCAAAGCATAGCCAAGCCCGATGCCGAGCGCCATCGCGATGAATATCCAGAGCGTCAGGTACCGGTCTAGGAAGGAGAGGCCCTTCCTTCGCGGATTGTCAGTGCACGCTTGAGGGCCTTCGGTCATGGTCCTGCCAGGATGGAGCTTCAGCTACAAAAATACGCGCGAGACTCGTCCAATCTCAAGGCAGGTCGTGCGGCGGCTCACTCTATCAGATGCGAACCCGGGTCCTCCACGACCCTGTCGCAGTAGTGGCAGCGCAGCTTGACGGGCTCGCGGCACTCGACCTTGAACGAGGGCTCTATCGGCTCGTTGAGGTTCGATATGCATGACAGGTTGGTGCACTTCACGATGCCCTTCACGTCGTCGGGGAGCGCGGGCGTTATCTTTTTCACAACCGTGTGGTTTCTAATGATGTTTATAGTGGCGTGCGGCGCCACGAGCGCGATCTGGTTCACCTCGCGCGGCTTGAGCTCCTTCCCCTCGACCTTCACGATGTCCTTCCACTTGCGCTTTCGGCTGGCAGCTTTGATGAGCACTGTGACCGTCTGCTCGGGCTCGCCGGACGTGAGCCCGAGGATCCTCAGCACCTTGATGGCCATGCCGCAATCGATATGATCGATCACGCTGCCGTTCTCGATGAGCGGGAGCTTCATGTCCTTGTCCATCTATTCCACCTCCCCCAGGACCAAGGCCAGCAGCGCCATTCTCACCGGGACCCCGTAGAAAGCCTGCTTGAAGTATAGCGCGTGCTTCGTGGGATCGACCTCGGGGGATATCTCAGTCACCCTCGGCAGGGGGTGCATGACTATGAGATCCTCCGGAGCGTCCTTGAGAAGCGCGGCGTTTATCTGGTAGATGCCGGCGACCTTCTGGTACTCGTTCGGGTCCGGGAACCGCTCCTTCTGGATGCGCGTGACGTAGACGGCGTCCGCTTCCTTGACGGCCTCGTCGAGCCTCGTCGTGCTCTTGAGCTTCGCCCCCTGCTCGGACAGCGACTCGACTATGTCCTTGGGCATCTGCAGCTCCCTCGGGGATACGAAGATGAGCTCCGCGCCGAACATTGCAAGCGCGTACGAGAGCGAGTGTACCGTCCTGCCGTACTTGAGGTCGCCGACCATGGCCACGGTCTTGCCGTCGATGGAGCCTAGCTCCTCTTTGATGGTGAAGAGGTCGAGCATCGTCTGCGTCGGGTGCTGGCCCGCTCCGTCGCCGGCGTTGATCACCGGCTTGGAGCAGAACTCGGCCGCGAGCCTGGCCGCGCCCTCGTGCGGGTGCCTGAGGACCATCGCGTCGGAGTATGCCTCGGCCATCTTCACGGTGTCGGCCAGCGTCTCGCCCTTCTTCATCGAAGTCACGGCCGGGTCGGCAAAGCCGATGTACCTGCCGCCGAGCCTGCAGATGGCGCTCTGGAAGGACAGGCGCGTGCGCGTGCTCGGCTCGTAGAAGAAGGTCGACAGGACGTAGCCGTCGAGCATATTGCTCCGCTTCCTGCGCTCGGCGACGGGCAGCATGTCCCTCGCCACGTGAAGGACGCGCTCGATCTCCTGCCTCGAGAATTCCCGGATGGACACCACGTCCCGGCCCCTGAAGTTCATGTCTATCGGGAAGCGTATATTGCCGCATAGACTAAAAATCTTTGGTGGGCTCGCGCCCTAGCTTACGTCCCACCTCCTGATACCTTTTAATCCCCGGCAATCATCATCGCTCGATGCCACAGGGTAGGCTCGTAATCCTCAACCCCGCCGACCGGAGGCGGAAGGTCGGCGAGGCGCCGATCGCGTCCCCGGAGGACGTCAAGCGCGCCGTCGACGCCGCGGGGGGCGGCTTCGAATGCTGGTCGTCCGTCCCGATGCGCGAGCGCGGCAAGGCGCTGTCCAAAATCGCCGACGCCTTCGAGGCGGAGGGGGACGCGCTCGCGCGCTCGCTCGTCGACGAAGTGGGAAAACCGTTGAAGGAGGCGCGCGGCGAGGTCGCTGGCTCGATTGGAGTGCTGAGATATTATTCTGCAATCGAGTTCGACGGGCGCACGGTGGCGCGCGAGGAGGGAGAGAACGTCACGTTCTACACCCATCAACCACTTGGCGTTGCCGCGCTCATACTTCCGTGGAACTACCCGCTGCTCGTGATGAGCTGGAAGCTCGCGCCCGCGCTCCTCGCGGGCAACGCAGCCATCGTCAAACCCTCGGAATACACTCCGCTGACGAATTTGCTCGCGACGAAGATTGTTGCCAACCATTTGCCGAACGGAGCCGTTCAGATAATTTGCGGGGGAGATTCGGTGGGAGAGGCACTGTCCTCCCATCGCAAGGTCGCCATGGTCTCGCTCACAGGCTCGGCGGCCACGGGGCCGAAGCTCCTGCGCCAGGCCGCCGGCAGGATGGCGCGCGTCACACTCGAGCTCGGCGGCAACGACCCGGCCATCGTAATGCCCGATGCCGACCTAAGCAAGAGGTTCGAGAGCCTCTTCTGGTCGGCCTTCAGGAACGCCGGGCAGGTCTGCATTGCGGTGAAACGCCTCTACGTCCACGAGAAAATTTACGACGAAGTCGTCAGGAGGTTCGCAGGGCGCGCGGACGCCCTGCGGCTCGGGAACGGCATGGACGAGGCCACGGACATGGGGCCGGTCAACAACGGGGCGCAGCTGCGGAAGGTCTCGCGGCTCGTCTCGATGGCGCAGAAGGATGGCGGAAAAACCGTGCGAGGCGGCAGGAGGCCCGGAGGCGCGCTCGCGCACGGCCTCTTCTACGACCCGGCCATAGTCACAGGGCTCGGCAACGACGCCTCGCTTGTCCAGGAGGAGCAGTTCGGGCCGGCGCTTCCGATAATCCCGTTCGGCAAGGCCGACGACGCGGTAGAGATGGCAAACGACTGCGGCCTTGCGCTCGGCGCGTCGGTCTGGTCGGAGGACAGGAAGAGGGCGCTTGGCATCGCCGAGCGGCTCGACGCGGGCGTCGCGTGGGTGAACGCGCACATGGCCCTCGACAACGCCGCGCCCTTCGGCGGCTTCAAGGGTAGCGGGTTGGGAAGGGAGCTGGGGATGGCGGGGCTGATGGAGTACTCGGCGCCGAAGACATACATCATAAAATAAGGCTCTCAGGGCTTCATATTCCTATATTTAAACTGTATATTCTCATATTTGTTGATATTGGACTGATGTCGTAAGGTCGAAGATGTCGCCTACGCCCATGCCCGTTATCTCGAACTCTGTAACGACTTCGTGGTTCATCTCGCGCAGGATTCTGAATACGAGCGCCTTCGCGAGCCAGTGATCCAAAGTCTCGTGCGGGTGCGCCTTGAGCGTGTTGACGTGCTGCGGAAGATATATCAGTCCGCGCTGCCTGTATCCCCTGTGGTCGATGATTCGCTTCATTCGAGCGCGCTCCTGAGCATCTCTTCCATGATAGGCTTGCAGCCCGGGCACTCGTCGGGATCGACGCAGATTATGAACCCCGTTATTGGGCATACTTCATCTGACAGGCTCAGTATCATCTGGCCTATGATGCGTTCGAACTCCCCAGAATCCTCCTGTGCAACCTCTGGGCGGCTGCATGAGTTGGGCGTAGCCATTTACTCACCGATGTATGTCGGGAGGAAATGGCGAGTCCCGGTAGCGGAATTGTTGAAATTGAGAACGGGATAGAAACAGGGCCGAAGGCCAAAAACCCTAAAAAGAAGGCTGAGGTTGTAATTCACGAAGCCGCTTTTTACGGTTTTCAGGAGGCTGGTTACGAGCATATCCGTTGGCGGCATGTTTATATATCTCTGTGAGAATGAGGATATGGTGCATTGATGGCAGTACGCGCCCGCCTCGTAATATCCGGCAACGTTCAGGACGTTGGCTACAGAACGCTAATACGAAAAGTAGCCAACAAGATGAAGGTGAACGGGATTGTCAGAAATCTGGAGGACGGCAACGTCGAGGTCTATTGCGAGTGCGCGAACAAGGAAATAGTGACGAAGTTCTGCAAAAACATCGAGAAGAAATCATCCACCGAGGACATGTTCATACTGAATGTGGAATCCATAAAAATCTACGAGGAAGGCTCGAAGGAGTATGGCGACCCCAAGACCGACTTCAAGGTCTTTAAGATAGATTACGGAATGGAAATAGACCCATTTCAGAAAGCGACCCTCACCCGCTCGGAGGTCGGAATCTTATTGCTTGGTGGCACTAAGTCCGGCATCGGGATCATGACCGAAAAACAAGACGGAATGAACGCCAAGCTGGACAACATAAGCAATCAACTGGGCGGTGCGCTGACCCGCTATGACGCAATCGGGCAAAAAGTAAACACGATGGAAAGCGACATTAAGGAACTCACCAAGCAGATAACGCGCCTAGTCGATCACATGGTTGAGAAGGATAAAACGTAGCACCGCACATCCCAACCAAGGACATCACGCTCGCCTTCCTGCACAACCCAAGAATTCCTACCAATTATTCCACCACAATTGTTATCAAACCGCTCCGATGCGCGCGTACTGCTGCGCCCTCGATTGCAGGGACATAGAATGGCTGACTGTCCATATCTCGTACTGCACCGATGATTTTATTTTTCAGTAAAATTAGAAGGATGCGTCCAACATCAACGGCTATAGGTGGACAGCAATCCACTCAGGGCTTCCTGCACACGAAGATGGGGAGCCCGTCCTCGAATGTATCTTCCTCTACAATCTCGAACCCCGCCATCTTCAATGCCCTTCTCCAGAAACGGATGGAGAAGAGGCCTAGCGTATGGACATCGGCTTCAATCCTCAGCTCTCCGCCCTTCCTGATTAGGTAAACGTGCGCCGATTCGTAGCTGTCGTCCGACCTGTCGGGATCGTAGTCGTGCTCCACGAACGTGATTATAGTGCTCCCCGATTCGCCCGCCGAGACGCGCGTCGCGTTGTGCCAGCTGTACGGCGCGGGCGCGCGTCCGCGCTTCCGCCCCTTCTGGTCGCGGTGGAAAGTTTCCTTCCAAGCCTCGACGTAGGCGAGCAGGACGCCTCCGGTTCGCAAGTGCCTGAAAGCGCTCCGGAACGCTGCAATCAGGTCCTCCTCGCTCGCCATGTATACGATGCCGTCGTTCATGAGGACGGAATCGAACTGCTTTCCCAGGTCGAAGCCCCTCATGTCTCCCAGGACGTACGCGCACTCAGGATTCAGCTTTCGGGCCAGCGCCAGCATCTTCTTGCTGATGTCGAGCCCAGTCACTTCGAACCATCTCTTGAAGTGGAAATCGTTCTTGCCTCCGCCGCAGGTGATGTCCAGCAGTGTCCTTACTGGGATCCCCGAATGTCTCTTGACAAGCCTGGCGAACAGTTCGCTCTCCCGTTTGTATTCATCGACCGTCCCCCATAATGGCCACAGCCACGAGAGGTCGTCGTAGAGGCGGTTGGCCTTCTCTGTCTTGCCGCGAACTGCCATGTGGATTTCCACCGCGTGCTCAGAGGTAGAACGGCACCGAGCCGCCGTACTCCTGCTCGGGGGTCATGCGCCCGCCCTCGGTGTATTGGGCGCTCGGATCCGCTGCGACCTTCTTGGAGGCCTCGCTGAAGCATGTCCTCAGGTCCTCGTATCCCTGGCTCTTCAGGCCCCATTCCAGGAACCAGTACGTCCAGAGGCCGTGGCTATATCTCGATATGTCCAGCCCGAACGTCTCCTTGCTGCACGTCTCCGAGAGGTACCTGCCCTCGCCCGCCGACGAGTCCATGCCGCCGCTGTGGCAGCTGTCGAAGAAGATGAAGATGTGCTTGCTCTCGAAGCCCTGGAAGGCCGCGGCCAGCTCGCTGTCGTAGAGGAAGCCGCTCCCGCCACTGCTTATCTCGTAGGTGTCAAGGTAGGACTCTCTCTTGTGCGTGTCGAGCCCGCCATGCCCCGAGAAGACGAAGGCGCAGTAGCTCGTCGGGGTCTCCTGGCCCTTCATCCATTCTATCTCTGACATGATGCCCGCTTCCGTGCCTTGCGAGTCGATGAGCAGGTGGACCGTGTAGCCCTTGTTCTCGAGGTAGCCCTTCCACGACTGCGCGTCGAGGTGGCAGTAGCTGAGGTCGTTGATGGTCTGGTAGTCGGATATCCCCACGACGACGGCGTACTTGTTCGGCCTCGCCCCTGCGGCGAAGACCTTGACCGTCGCCGAGTCCACGTCCGTCCTCGATTGCGAGTCCGTTACTGTAAGCTTCACAGCATATGTGCCCGCCGCAGTGTACGAGTGCGTCGCGGTCGCTCCCGTCCCGCTCTGGCTGTCCCCGAATTCCCAGGAGTACGTGAGGCCCGTGCCCACGGACCGCGAGCCGTCAAATGAGATGGTCGCGCCCGCCTCCCCCTCCTTGTCGCCGCCTGCGTTGGCCACAGGGCCGCCGGAGGAGCCGGAGGTCGAGACGGAGAGCGAGTACGTCCCGGAGCCGGAGTATGCGTAAGGGTTGACGTAATAGGTGCCTGCCGTGGTCACTGGGAAGGTTATCTGCTCCGTCGAACTGTAGCCGGCGGAGGAATAATCCTTCAGGGCGTTGCCACCGCTATCGTAGAGCCAGAGGTCGAAGTCCGCGCTGGCCGGCCCAGAGAGGGACGCGCTGAGCGTCTGCCCCGACTGTAGCGGGAGCGAGTAATAATCGTCCGGGTCGGAGAACTCGTCGAGCGTGCTCGTGACCGTCTTCGGCGGCGCCAGCGAAGTGGCCGCGGAGAGGCTGTTGTCGCTGTCGGTCGGCGTCGAATCGCCCACTGTCACAGTGAGCATGTACGAGCCGATGCCCTTGTACGCGTGCACCTTCAAGTAATAGGATCCCGCCGAGGAAACCTGCGTCTTGACCTCGTCGTTGCCGTAGTAATTCTCAGAGGCTGCGAGCTTCGAGCCGCCGCTGTCATAAAGGTAGAGGTCGAAGTCCGAGCCCTGCGGGACCTTCAGGAGCGCGCTGACGACGCCGTTCGCGCCCGCCTGCACCTTGAAGTAGTCGTCCTGGTCGTAGTATTCGTTGGCCTCCTGGCTGATTGTCTGGCCGCTGGAGACGGGAGCGGCGCTGTCCCTGTCATTGTTCCCATCATCGATAGATACGGTTTTTGGCACGTCCACGGAGAGCCTGTAGCCGCCCGTGCCGCTGTAAGAATACACGTCGACGACGTAGTATGCGCTCTCCCACGCGACGACGTTCACGCTCTCCGTGCTGCTCTGGTTCTGGCTGCTGCCGATGATGTCGCTATCTGTGAAGAGCGTGTACCTGTAAACGTAAAGGTCGTAATCTGTGCCGGCCGCGCCGGTCAGCGTGGCGGACAGCAGGTCGCCGGGCTGGAGCTTGATCTTGTAGAAGTGGTCGGCGCCGCTCTGGTCGAAGCTCTTCTCGATCACGGAGCCCTTGGAAATCTCCTGCGCGTTCCCGAACGGGTTGAAGATCGGCGACTTTAGGATTATGAAGAAGAGGATGGCCCCGCCGACCGCGGCTATGACGACCACGGCGACGATGATGATGGCGAAGAGCTTCATGCTCGGCCCCGGTTTCTGAGGGGGCGGCGTATGCAGCGCCTGGGCCGGTCCTTGCGGCGGATAGTAAGGCTGCTGCAGGTAAACCGGCGGCGGCTGGGACGGCTGCTGGTACGTCGGCGATGGCTGGTAGGCTGGCTGCTGCGCGGCAGGCATAGGCGCCCCGCAGTTCGGGCAGTATCCGGTCTCGCTCCACGTCCCGCAGAATTGGCAATGCGCCATTTGACACACCTGATACTCTATCGCCAGGCCTCTATTTATCCTTTGTCCGTTATTATTCTTTATCCGACAGCCCTGGCAGAATCACCTTGAGGGAGACTTCGTCATCGTCCCTGAGCCCCAGCGCGGCCCTGAGGTGCACAGCAGCCACGACCTCGAGCACGTCGGAATAATGGGAGCGCACGGGCATCACCACGAGCGCCGCGATGCCCCCAATCTCGGCGCGAAAGCATCTCACGGCGCCGAAGGTCCTGCCGTCCTCCTCGAACCCCGCGACGGCCTCCCCTTCCGACGAGCGCAGCATCTCCACCTTGGCCCCGTCCCGCCCCGAGATACGGAGGTTGAGCGTCCCCTTGAACGGCTCTGCCCCCAGGATCTCCCTCATCCGGCGCTTGTATGGTGCGCGGGAGAGGTAGTACTGCCCCTCCCCCATGCCGCTGACGACGCGCCCGGCTATCTCCAGGGAACCCGCCCCCGAGAATATGCGCCGGTACGCCTCGTGCTCCGCGCCGAGAGCGCCCTTCCCCTTCGGCGCGAGCCTCACGGACTGGCCGCGGGCGCGCATCTGGCGCGATATATATCCGCCTTCCGCTAGTTTTAACAGGTACGACGAGGCGCTCTGCTGGCTCACTCCCATCCGCCTCCCCAGCTCTTCCGAGCGGATTGAGACGCAGCCGTCGAGCGCGCCCATGAGCGCCAGCTCCTTCAGCACCGCGAGCAGCCTGGGCTCAAGCCGCGGCATCAGAGCGCCCCCGATATCTCAAGGTATCGCCCGGCCTTCAGCCTGATGACCGGCATGCCGTGCGCCTGCAGCTTGCCTATCAGCCCCTTGTCCGAAGTCAGCGCCGGCGCCCTGTAAAGCACCGAGAAGTGGAGGACGGCCTCGTCGCCAGGGAGGGTGGTCTCCACGACCCTGGCGCGTATGCCGCCCCTCGAGGCTTTCAGGGATTCGACGAGCGAGAGCGCGGTGCGGGCCTCGGGCATCCTCTCCGCGAGCTTGCGCATCTCCCACATGACCGACGACGGGACGAGAAGCTCGCACTCCCCCATGACGCGCTGGAGCTCGGCCTGCAGGTTGAAATTGAACTGGAATGGCATCAGGAGGCCGTTCGCGTCAGCCACGATGGCGCGCATCGCATCCCCCTACTTCACCACGCCGAAGCCGATGAGCCGCCAAATGCCGGAAATCTTCCTGCTCACCGCCACGCGCTGCCCCTTCTCCGCGCAGACGGGCATTTTAAGGGCTACTTCCGCGGAGCCGGTCCTTGCGCTTGTCACGAGCCCCACTGTCTTCGCGGTCCCGACGCTGAGCATCAGCGGCTCGTTGCTCTTCAGGTTGTCGACGGCCATCTCCTTCGTGTGCCCCACGACCCGTTCGAGCAGGTGGGTCTCCATGGTGAACTTCGAGAGCACCGGAGGGAGCGTGCCGGGCTTCCCCACGACGTTCCCTATCAGCGAATCGGACTTCGTGAGGAACGGGTCGAGCCCCGTCCCGATGGCGATGAGGCCGCCGGGGTGGGCGTTTTCGAGGGGCATCGTTCCGGCGAACAGGGAGCGCACCTTGGTCGTTATTGGCTTCCACATCGTCTTCCCCTTCTCCTCGACCTTCCTGCCGGGGGCGATCTCGATGTCGTCGCCGACGGATATCGAGCCCGAGATGAGCGTGCCGCCGATGACGCCGCCGAGCAGCTTGTCCGGAGCCGTGCCTGGGGGGTTCACGTCGAACGACCTCGCAACGAACAGCCTCGTCCTCTTGGCCGGGTCCCTCGGCGGGGTCGGAATCCTTTCCTGTATCATCTCTAGGACGACGTCGATGTTGGCCTCGTGGTGCGCGCAGACAGGTATTATCGGCGCGTTCTCCGCGATGGTGCCCTTCGTGAACTCGATGATCTGGTTGTGGTTGTCCTCGACCTGCGCGTCGGTGAGGATGTCGATCTTGTTCTGAACGATGATGATGTTCTTCACGTCGCTGATGGTGAGGGCCATCAGATGCTCCTTCGTCTGCGGCTGCGGGCACTTCTCGTTGGCCGCTATTAGCAGGAGCGCGCCGTTCATTATGGCCGCGCCAGACAGCATCGTCGCCATCAGGGTCTCGTGGCCGGGCGCGTCCACGAAAGAGACGGCCCTCTGTATCTCGGTCTTTGCGCCGCAGTGCGGGCATTTGTCCTTGGTTGAATAGGCCTCGGGCACGTTGCATGCCGGGCACTTGTAGAAAGCCACGTCCGCGTAGCCGAGCCTTATCGATATCCCGCGCTTGATCTCCTCGGAGTGCCGGTCGGTCCATTCGCCAGTGATTGTCTTTGTCAGAGTGGTCTTGCCATGGTCCACGTGGCCTATCATCCCGATATTGACCTCAGGCTGCCTGGGGACCTTCATTTCTTGGCCTCGGCCTCCTTGGGTCTCAGCAAGTCCTCGGGCGGCCGCGGCCCGTACTGCACTATCCTGAGGTTGAGCTGGACGATGTCGCCGGATATCGTGTTCCCCCTGAAGGCCTTCTTGCGCCTCTCGCCCTTCCTGCGCGGGTTGAACCCGACGCCTCCTGCCACGAGCACCGGGCGCCTGCGCGGGCCCGGCAGCTCCGGGCGCATCGGGAAGCCCTCCTTGTCCGAGCCCCCGGTTATCTCGAGCTTGTAGCCCGGCATCTCGACGAAAATCCCGTCGATCTTGTCAGATATCTTCTTACCGATGAGCGAGCTCGCGTTCTTGCTGGTTATCTCCTTGTTGTAGCATTTCCCCGATTTGGGGTCCGCGATGATGGCCCTGTATTCTACCATGGCCAACCCATAAATCATTGGCCATATAAAGGTTGAGCTTTGCTGGGGATGGCCTTCGATGATTGTGGGGAAGATTTATAACGGGTCGGTTTCATATGTGCATCCATGAAGACATTGGTCATGTTGCTGACCTTCGCACTCATTACCTCGACCGTCACATTGGGGTTCACTCAAGGACATTCCAAGGATGGTGGAAGTGACGACATTTCATTGGCCACGTCAATAGATCAGGATTCCGAAATCCGTTCGATACTCCGGCAGATTGACGAGGGGTTGATGGCCAGTTTCATCCAGCCTTTGCAGGACTTTGACACAAGATATGCATATACGCATTATTCGATTGAAGCGGCTGGATGGATCGGAAGCGTGATGGAACGCTTCGAACTCAATGTAACCTATGACGACAACTTGTACAACGACCACATCATCCGGAACGTGATAGGCGAATTGCCTGGAACAGACCCCAATTCGACGCAAATATGGATTATATGCGCGCATTATGACTCTTATTCCTCATCATCAAGGTACTGGGCGGCTCCCGGGGCAGACGACGATGCCAGCGGAGTTGCCGGAGTCCTTGCCGCGGCCGAGATATTGAGCGATTACAGGTTCAACGATACCATCCGATTCATTGCCTGGGGGGGAGAGGAGCTGATGATGAGGGGGAGCCAGCCATATGCTGAAAAGATGCTGAACGAGGGGGCAGATATCGCCGGGGTTTTCAATCTCGACATGATCGGCCACAATCCTGACCCCACATTCAATACAACGTCTATCTGTACCAATAGTGAATCTGTTTGGTTGGCGAACAACACTTCAAACATCTGCAAGAAATATTCGGACATCATCGGGATTCAAGGTCAGGAAATAGTAGGATTTCCATACAGCGACCACGCCTCGTTCTGGGCCGTTGGATACGACGGAGTGATGTTGATTGAAGTATTCAACCAGAATTTCAACGACGACTACCACACGCCACAAGATACCATCGACAAACTCAACATGACTTACGCAGCGAACAATACGCAGATGGCCGTGGCGACCCTCTGCGAGATGGCGGGAATGGCCCGTATAGATGATTCCCGCCCTTCTCATTATTCTATGTTCCCGGAACCGGGTGGTTGGGGGAACCAGACCCCGGTAATTTCGGTCTGTGTCTCCGACGCCTCGGACATCGATGCCTCGTCCATCCGGCTTTATGTGAAGGGATACAGGGTCATTCCTAACTTGACCAGAATACCCCTCGGTTACAATGTTTCATATTGGCACCAAGGAGCGTTCATGAACGGCGCCAGCGTCAGGTGCAGTGTTTGGGTTACTGATCTGGCTGACGCCATCTTTCGCCGAGCTTGGATCTATAACTGGACGTTCGCGGTCGATGGAGTGCCGCCGGCACCGCCGGAAAACCTAACGATACGCCTCGAAGCAGTCCTTGCAGACAAGCTCGGGATGGTTGTAGATAGGGGCCCTGACAACTCGGACCTTTTACACGCAGAGCGACCTTCCGTCCTCAATCAGGACAGCGAGTTCAAGATGTGGTACTCGGGGGCGGACGGCTCATACCAATACCGGATCCATTATGCCAATTCCACTGATGGCCTTACCTGGACAAAATATGGCGTCGTTTTGGACATCGGCGAACCGGACACACCGGATGGGGTGCATGTCGCCTGGTGTTCGGTATTGTGGAACGCGGAATATCAGATGTGGTACTCGGGCTCGAACGAAACGACCTGGCGAATCATGTATGCCAATTCCTCAGATGGCCTGAGCTGGAACAAGCACGGGGTCGTGCTCGACATCGGGAATAGCAGCGATTGCGATTCCATGAGGGCATACTCTCCTTCTGTCATCCTAGATGGAACAACATACAAGATGTGGTATACTGGATGGGACGGCATTGCGCAGCGCATCCTGTATGCAGAGTCTTCTGATGGCCTTACGTGGGTTAAAAACCGAGTCGCTTTGGACGTTGGCGCCTTCAACGATTTCGATCGCCTTGGAGCTTCTGCTCCAGTGGTGCTTCACTCCGGCGCACAATACCGAATGTGGTACACGGGGCACAATGGAAGCACCGACTACGTATTATACGCGTCATCCTCCAACGGTATTGATTGGATTAAAAAAGGGCTGTGCGTGAACTCTGCACCCATTGGAGAGCTAGATTCTGGCAGAATAGAGTCGCCTGGTGCGATTATCGTGAATGGCACAACATATGTATATTACTCAGGGCAAGACTATCTCGAGCCCCAAAAAAGAAGGATTTTCCTCGCTACCCAGAATGCCACGTCGCCCAAGACGGCATTGATATTAGAGTTTGACGATTCCACATCCACCGATGTCCCTCAGTATAGAGTGCGTTTCAGCCAGTCTCTCCAAGCTATAAAGGGAGCCTCTGGAGAGCTGGTCTTTGCCAGCGGCAATGCTTTCGCCCTGCCGAATTCGGGGGATGGGAACTCGTCCTCATTTTATGCACGGGTATCCTCTGTGGACAGAGTCGGGCACGTGTCCGAGAGCTGGGATATCCTTGGGAAGGTCGGTTACGGCTTCGTTTCCGACTGGGCATTGCTGGGGAGCCCGTTCGGCTCGGGCGCGCTGATTACCGAGCATCTGGCTACCGTCTATTGGGAATATGTGATGGCATACGACGCGCACGAACCTGCCAACTACTGGAAGACTAACTACACGGGTCGCGAAGACTTCCTGGACGACTTGACCTTCGTCGAGGCGCGGCAGGGGCTGTGGGTGCGCTCTGCCATCGGGGAAATTTACGTGGCAGTGGGGAGGATAGCGAACAGCACGACCGAGCTGGAGTCGGGCTGGAACCTCGTAGCGATGCCCTATGCGACCGGTATGCTCGCCTCGGACGTGATGGGACTCATCGGCCCAGCCTGCTCTCTCATCGAAGGGTTCGACCCGTCGCAAACATACAGGACCATCGTCCTCTCCGGAACGGACATCATGCAGCCCGGCCAGGCGTATTGGTTATATGTTAGTTCGAAGACGACCTGGCTCGCGTACAATTATTGAACGCCTACCTGCCCCAGTACCTCTTCTCCTTCTCCTTGATTTTGTACAGCGATGCGAGCGCGTCCTTCTCGTCGACGTTCAGCGCCGCGGTCTGCAGGCGCCTGGCGTGCTCCTCGGGCATGTCCACGTACATGACGTCGCCGACGTTTATCTGGCGCCCGACCGTCGGCCCCTCGAGCGCGAGCGCGACCTCCGCCCCCTGTAGCGCCTCCTTGATGGTGTTCTCGCCGCTGCGGATGGACTTTATCTTCCCCCCTTCCTTGCCATCGCTCTTGATTAGCTTCTGGCCGGGCCTCACCCTCCCGGCGAGGACGCGCACGCCGACTATGGCTGGCTTGCTGACGCGGAAGACGCAATCAGGCAGGAGCAGCACCTTCCCGGGGTGGACTATCTCCTCGCGCAGGTCGGCGTCCTTGACCCTCTTCGCCTTCCCCAGCCACGCCTGGTAGTCCTGGATGAGCCTGTAGATGATGTCCCCGGTGATTATCTGGACGTCGCAGCTCAGCATCTCCTCCTTCGCGTCCGGCAGGACCTGGACGTTGAACCCCAGGATGACGTGGTTCATCGCGTCGCCGCACGTCCCCGCGCCCACGATGTCGCGCCTGGAGACGTCGCCGACCTCGGCCTTGGATATCTTGATGCCAGCGTTCTCGGCCTCGAAGCAAATCGCCTCCAGCGAGCCGAGCGCGTCGGCCTTGATGATTATGCCGCCCTCGGTGGTCTTGATGGAGACCTTCGCCTCGTTCTCCATCTCCTTCATAATCTTCGCGAGGTCGCCGGACATGACCCTGATGGGGCCGCCCGCTATCGCTCCCGTGACGTCCTGGCCGACGACCTTTATCCCCGCGGCGGCGCTTATCTCGCTGCGGGGGTCGAACCTCTCCTTCGGGTCGCGAATCTCGTCGAGCGGCTTGGGCTTCAGGATGGCGCGGACCTTGGTTATCTTCGGCTCGCTGGCCGTGCCCACGGCTATGGTGTCGCCGAGCCTCAGGACGCCCTTGTAGAGGATGACGTCGAGCGTGGGGCCGAGCCCCTTCTCCTCCTTGACTTCGAGGATGGTGCCCTCGCCGGGGCCTTCCTCCTCGATGGTCAGCGACTCCTCCATGAAGCGCTGGGCGATTCCAATCAGCACCAGAAGAAGGTCCGGTATGCCCTCGCCCGTGCGCGCGACGACCGGCACCATGGCGTTCATCGCCTTGAAGTCGGTTATCTGCGTGTACTTGTCAGCCTGTACGCCGAGGTCGTGGAGCTTCCCGATTATCTTGTATATCCTCTCGTCGAGCTGCCCGCGCATGGCCTCGGTCTGCCGTTCCAACGACTTCGACAGCGGCCCGACCCCCTCCCCGCGCCTCCAGCCAGGGATGAGGTCAATCTTGTTTAGCGCGACGATGAACGGCGTGCCGCAGCGCCTGAGGATCGATATCGACTCCTGCGTCTGCGGCTTGAGCCCCTCGTTGATGTCTATGACCAGGACGGCGATGTCCGCGAGGGTGCCGCCGCGCCTGCGCATCTCCCTGAACGACTGGTGGCCCGGCGTGTCGATGAACAGGAGCCCGGGCACGGAGAACTTCTTTCCGCCAGTCATCTCGCCGCAGATGGAGTTGATGACCTTCAAAGGGACCTCGGTCGCGCCGATGTGCTGCGTGATTGCCCCTGCCTCCCTGGAAGCGACGGTAGTGCCCCTGATGGTGTCCAGGAGGGTGGTCTTCCCGTGGTCGACATGACCGAGGACGCTCACTATCGGCTGACGTATCGGCATAGACTCTGCGCGTCATAGATTGGCGGGCTATTAAAATATGCCGACAGGGGCGCGGTGTACAGGCCTGAACATAATGTTATTTATACCCTGAATTTATTTTCCCTGCGATAATGACCAGGGGGAACATACCATGATAAAGAGAAAATGGGACGCGAAAGGTGCGATTGAGGGATTGCCTCTGCAGCTGATCATCATGATAGTGATAGCGGGCATAGCCATCACAATCCTGGTTGCCTGGATGCAGCCTTGGAAGGCCAAGGTGGACCTGAACTCGATCGAAGCGCCTGCCTCGGTGCAGGCGGGCTCGAACCGGCAGATAACCATCAAGGCATGGGACTCGAAGAGCAACCTGCTCTCCGGCGTGAGCGTGACGATAGAAGGCGCCGGCATCGTGACTCAAGCCAAGACGACGGATAGCACCGGCACTGCCACGTTCACGGTAAGTCCGTCCATTCCATCGGGGCAATCTTCGGCTACGATATACGTGACCGCGTCCTACACCGGCACGATACTCATCCAGAAGACCGCCCAGGTGACGGTCACGCCGTAGTCATGAGGCGCTGGGACGGGAGAGGGCTCGAGGGCCTGCCGCTCCAACTGCTGATTGTCGCCGTCATCCTGGGCATCTCTCTGCCAATTGCCTACGCAGGATTCGACAACTACGACAAGAGCCGCGTCGATTCCGCGGCCAGGACCGAGGCAAGCCGCGCGATGAGCCTGGCCGCGCTCCTCTACGCCGGCGGGCCTGGCAACTCCGACACGCTGACCATTGACATCCCGAACGGCGTCCTCGGCCACGTCGAATATTTCGCCATTGGCGGGGCGTTGGGCACGCTCGATGCCTCTTCGGTCAGGTACAGGATGGTCGGCGGCGCCGAGCAGCGCATGACGTCGGGCAATACCTTCGTGCAGATTACGACACCAACAGGAACTGCCCTCTACCTGAGCGCGGGGAAGCACCAGGTACAGATGGAATGCATCAGCGGCTCCAACGGGACGCATGTCCAGGCAAAGGAGCTTTGAATACCGAGACCAAAAGGCAGATATGTCATCCATCGCATTCTCCCCGCAATGCAAGAGATAGAGATAAGGCAGCTTTCCAAACGACGCTTAAGGAGGAGGAAGATTCCCTTTGAGTACGTTTCCGACAGTCATTACAAGGCGAGCGTAAAGAAAAGAGCGAACGGATGGGCCATTTCCCTCGTGAAAACGCCGTTCGCAAGGCCTTTCAGGAAGCGCGATGCGGAGCCTCTTCTGAGCGATTACAAGGGGCGTTCTCAAATTTTCGCGGCATTCTTCGGAGTGAAGGAAGCTGGTTTGATGCAAGTGGAGCTGCAGGAGTGGAACAACAGCCTGCGCGTCTGGGACTTCGCGGTCTGGCCTAAATTCCAAAGGAAGGGCGTGGGAGCGGCCCTCATGGACAAGTGCAAGGAATTGGCGATGGGAAAGGGTGCGCGGAGGATCGTGCTCGAGACCCAGACCTCGAACGCCGGCGCCATCGCTTTCTACCTCAGCCAGGGCTTCGAGCTAGCCGGCATGGACGCGACGAACTACCGCAACGACGACGTCGGTAGGTGCGAGGTCAGGCTGGAGCTGGCATACCATTTGAAAGCCAGGGGGAAGAAGAACGAAAGGGCGCTTTAGTCGGCAAACATTTAATACAGGGAGCCTGTTTTTGGTCATAGCCCCGACTTAGCTCAGACTGGCTGGAGCGGCTGACTGTAGTATGAGAACCGGCGCAGGCCGGCTCGGTCGCTGAAATCAGCAGGCCCCCGGTTCAAATCCGGGAGTCGGGACCATATTCCCATTATTTACGAGACTCCCGGATAGGACCATCCACCGCTAGCCAACTGGATAACTAACCAAGGGGTCCGTGTCCTCGTTTGCGTCTCCCTCAATATATATTTCTAGCAAACGATTCCCATCTCTTGCATCGATGTCCGGGAGTCGATAATCATTCAGCAATACATCCCGGATAGGCCTGTCACAAACGTGCGTAGGCGGTCCGTGTCCGGGGAGTCGGGTTGGTGATGATTGGGTATTCCCATGGTACTCCATAGATACTATTAAAATCATGAACGTAAATCACACACCGCAGGGGGTTCCAAATGGACGACAGCGCGATTTACCTAAGCTTCAAGACACGGCGCAGCCTTACTTTCCAAACCTCGAGGCCATTGGATTTCGATTTCAGAAGGGAACTCGCCTTCAGCACGAATCGCCCCCTCAACTTTGATTTCAGGAGAGGCGTGCCTTTCGGGAAGCGCGGCGTTACATTCCGCGGTTACGTATGCCCGGTTTGCAGCGTGGCCGTGCTTCCAGATGCAAAAAGCTGCGACCAGTGTGGAACGCTATTCGTGATCGAAGATGCCGCCCGGGTGCCTCCGCCTCGATCGCCCAATGTGGTAAAATCCGCGCAAAAGGCGAGGTATTTCGCTTGCGTGCGCTGCAACGCGTCTCTCCCAGTCGGCGCTCGCCAATGCGGCAAGTGCGGGACCCTTTTCAGCTCCAGCGCGCCGCCCCCGCCGCCACCACCGGCAATGGGCGTTGTTTTCTGTCCCGGCTGCGACCTCAAGGTGGCCAGCGATAGCGATTACTGTCCTCAATGCGGCAGCCCCATTTCGGCGCATGCTCGCGGGAACGCCTGGAAACACGCCCAGCCCCCCGTCAGTTACAGAGGCGAGGGGGTCGGGTACCGTACAATCGGCACGCCGGAGAAAAAGAAGGAGCCGCCACTAAAGATAGTGGAGGAAGAGAGAGACTACTGGAGCAAGAGGTGAGATAGTTGAACGAAATGATGATCAGCGTATACCTGGTAATAGCTATCGTGTGCGTCATCCTGCTCGTCGTCATGGCCTCGCTCGGGGGATTCGGCCTGGACCACGACGCGGGTGTCGGAGGGCACGATATGGACATGGGGCACTACGACGCCGGGCACGGAGACTATACGGGTTCGCATCTCAGCCCGCTGAGCCTGCCGATCCTGCTGGCGTTCGGGGCGACTTTCGGCGCTGTCGGTGCGATACTGACGGAGGTACTGTTCGACGAGATATGGACCGTCGTTGCCGCGGTAATCATCGGCATCATCGTCGCTGGAGGGATGTACGGTCTGGTGTATGTGTTCCTGGTCAAGAGCCAGGCGAGCACCCACATCTCCGTCAATGAGTTCGTCGGTCTCGAGGGCCTGCTCACGGTGGCCATAAGGAACAAGGAGCCCGGGCAGGTCGTAGTCAACACCGAGAAGCGCGGACGCGTGCCGATCCCCGCGACCGCCAACGAGGACATCGAATCCAACACGCCCGTGAAGGTCATAGGCATCGCCGGGGATGCCGTGATGGTAGAGAAGAAAAAGGAGGGATGATAATGGACCCAGTGATAGTGCTGATGGGGGTAGTGATAGCGGCCGCGATAATGTCGATTTTCGTGATATACGCCAGCCGCCTGAAGAAAGTGCCGCCGGACAAGGCGATGGTCGTGTACGGGAGGGGGGGGTTCCAGCTTATAACCGGGGGCGCCAAGTTCATCTGGCCCGTCGTCCAGTCGTACGAGTTCCTCCCGCTCGACGTGCGCACTCTTGAGATGCACGTCCAGGACATCGTCACCGACGTCAAGAGGAGCGGGGCGAAGGTCAACATCAAGTCGGTCGCCCAGGTCAAGATCGCGAACGACGTCGCCATCCTCAGGACCGCCGCGGAGAACCTGCTGCACAAGACCGACATCGCCATCAACGAGATAGCCCTCAAGACCCTGGAGGGGCACGTCCGTGGCGTCTGCGCCGTGCTGACCATAGAGGAGATCAACAGCGACCGGGACTCGATAGCGACTAAGATCCAGAACATGGCGGGCAACGACCTCAAGAACATGGGAATAGAGATCAGGTCCTTCGTCATCAAGGAGATAGAGGACGCCTACGGATACCTGGACGCACTGGGGATCAAGAGGACCGAGGAGGTCAAGAGGGACGCCAGGATCGGCAAGGCCGCCGCGAACAGGGAGGCGACAATAGCCGAGGCGAAGGCCGCCCAGGACGGGGAGCAGGCCAACGCCAGCGCCGAGGCCCAGGTGGCGGTTTTCCACAGGGACAGGGACATCACGCGCCAGAAGGCCGAGACCGAGGTGGAGCTCGAGCGCGCGAACAAGGAGATATCCTTCTCGCTCCAGGACGCCAAGAGGAAGCAGGAGCTGATCGTCGAGCAGAGGACCATCGAGATACGCGAGAAGGAGAAGCAGATCGAGATACAGCAAAAGGAGGTCCTCCGCAGGGAGCAGGAGCAGGCTGCGGAGCAGATCATACCCGCCAAGGCCAGGGCGCAGGCCGTGGCTGCCGAGGCGGAAGGGAACAAGCGCAAGGAAATCACGCTGGCGGAAGCCGAGAGGCAGCGGCTCATACTCGTAGCGGAGGGCGAGCAGGAGAGGCTGATGCTCGTCGCCAAGGGCCAGGCGGAGAAAATCAGGCAGGAGGGAACGGCCGAGGCGGACATCATCAAGCTGAAGGGAGAGGCGGAGGGCGCGGCCATCCTGGCCAAGGGGCTTGCGGAAGCAGAGGCGATGCAGAAGAAGGCCGAGGCTTGGGAGAAGTACGGAAAGGCCGCGGTCACCCAGCTCATCGTCGAGAAGCTGCCAGAAATAGTCAGGGAGGCGGCGTCCCCGCTCCAGAACACGCAGAAGATAATAATCATGGGCAAGGACGGCCCGAACCAGCTGGTAGGGAACGTCGTGGACATCGCGGCCCAGGGCCCTGCGCTGGTGAAGGCCCTGACAGGGTTGAGCGTCGAGGAGCTCGCGCTCAAGATAAAAGAGATGATGAAGTGAAGGTCGTCCGGGCAATCGCCGCACACGGGGAGCCGCCGGACGCACTGCTGGAGGTCTGGGCCGTGGCGGCGTTCGCCAACGCGCTAATCAAACACCGCGCGGCCGAGCATCTCGGAAAGGGAGGCGCCCCTTGAAATCCCGCGCCACACTATCACTCCAGTTCAAGGACGACGCGGAAGCGTCTGCCGTGGCCTCCGCGCTCAAGATAGACGACGGCGGATTCATCGAAACGGAGCTTAAAGGGAAAGAGGTCGTCGCTTCCGCGGAGGCGAAGGACCCGATGGCGCTCCTCCACACCCTGGACGACTGGCTGGCCTGCGCGACGACTGCGGAGAAGGCCGTCAAGGAATCCCGTCGCGCGCGCTGACCGCCACGCCGCGCTCGAATGCGCCTATCTCGCCCGAGACCAGCAAGACCTGCCCCAGCCCCAGCAATTTATCGCTGGAATCGACGAGCAGCGCCTCGTCGCCGGGCCTCAGCTCCGGGTCGCACGACAAAGCGAACTTGGCGAAGAGGTTCTTGCCGGCTTTGACAAAGGGGACAGCGTCCTCGGCGACGACGACCCTCATCCTCGGGGCCTTCAGCGCCGCATGCAGGACTGTTGCGCCGGCCGGTTTCAAGGTGAAGAATCCGTCGTGGGCGCGCATCGACAGGACGTGCTTGCCGTCGAGCATCGCGTTCCTTATTCTTCCGGTGCGCTTCGACTTAACGATTGCAACTGCCCCGCGCGTCAAAGCGCCCCCCGCCCCGGCACCGAACTGGTAGTCCGCGACGGCGCGCACGCGCCCGACGTCGCGGTCCGGCGCGCCCTTGGCGGGGTAGCCCTCACGCAGGCCCGTCATCTCTTCCTGCCAGTCCCAAAACACTGGCATAGCCGGGTCGATTGCACTGGCCTCGCCCCTGATTTCCCGCTCCGCGTCGGCCTGCGTCTCAAGGTCGGTCTGTTGCGGGATGATGGACTGAGAGATCGGATAAACCTCGTCCAGCTCTATCGGCACGAGGCCGAAATAGCCGGCGACGGCGATGCGCGCGTCCGCAGCCTTCCATATCTTCTCTATTGTTTCAATGTGGTGCCGCGAATAGGGCTTCTCGACTTCGGGGAGGACGACGAGGGGTTTATTCACGAACGGAAGGGCGCGCTCCCTCAGACGCGCCCTGACGCGCTTGACCGTAGGGCGCTGGATCGTCTCCGGCCCGGTGTAAAACAATGCCGACGCCCTGCTCAGCGGCTCGAACCGCTCCAGATATTCCGAGTGCGTGGCCAGCCTTCGCAGCGCCTCTATGAGCGACGGGTGCGCCCGCGCCCTCTCCTCCACTAGCTCCCAGAGGTGGCCGCCGCGTATCGCCTCGCGGACCCTGCGCAATTCAGTGAAGCTGATGTGCAGATTGTGCTCGGCCATCAGGCGCTGAGACTCCGCCATCTCCTTCGCGCTGTGCCTCGAGCATACAGGGCAAGCGCATGGCATTTCGGCCAACTCGTTGACCCGTAGAGTGCCGGCCGGCGTGAGGATGCGCCCGTCGGCGGCGTACTTGGCGTAGGACGACGAATCGAAGAGGTCGCAGCCCATGAGCGCGGCCAGTGGGAAGAGCATCGGGTGGCCGGCGCCGAACAAATGCACGGGCCTGGAGGGCCTGAGCCCCTTCTTGCTCGCGATGACGACGTCCACGAGGTCCGCGTACCTGTAGCCCTCCATAAGTGGTACAACGCCGCCTATCGGATGTATGTCGAAGGCCATGTCGGACATCCTGCGCGCGCAATCCTCCCTCAAGTCCGCATAGACACCGCCCTGAACCGTTCCCGCGAGGAGCATCTCCCCCTTGCCAGGGATTGCTTCCGCGCCGCGCTTGATGGTTTCTTCTATGGCTGAGGCGACGTCGTCCCTCGTCGCCGCAGGCTCTGTGAATATATCGAGTATCGTCCCGATGTCCGTGCGGACGGACCTCTGGAATTCCACGATCTCCTTCGCGCCGACCTCGACCCTGCCGTACATGTACGACTGGAAGGTCCCCGAATCGGTCATGACCGTCCCGTCGAAATCCGCGAGCGAGTGCACGCCCTTCGACAGCGCGGCCTCCCTCAGCCCGGGCGTGCGCCAGATGATGTACGAGTTCGTGATTATGGCCTGGGCGCCGAACGTCGATTTCATCTCGCGCGGGGAAATGAGAGGCCTGTTGGGGTTGATGACCGGCAGCAGCGCCGGGGTATCGACCGTGCCGTGGGCAGTCACCATGCGGCAGACCCGCGCGAGCCCGTCCCTTTGCCTTATCTCGAACACGCCTCCGAATCGGCCTGGGTGATAAAAAGGTCGCGCCACGATTTCGAAGGCTTTATTAACCCAATTTCTATTCCAATCCACATAGTTCCGCGCATATCGGAGATAAGGGCCATGCCTCTTTTTGGGGGTAAAAAGGAAACCGGCAAGGACACGGGCAAGAAGAAGACCAAGGCCGTCGCCCAGATCGATGAAATCATCTCCGAGGCGGACAAGTTTCTCAAGAACGGCGACATTGACAACGCAGCGAAGGAGTACAACCGCGCCTACAGGTACCTCGCCTCCGAGGAGAAGCTCTCCGAGACCCCCCAGGACTCCTCCAGGCTGTATGCGGCCGTCGGCCAGGGATACTTCGAGGTCGACGAGATCGACCGCTCGATAGAGTGCTTCGACAAGGCCACGCAGTTCGACAAGGCGAACGTGGACGCATGGCTGTCGAAGGGCATCGCGCACCTCAAGACCAAGCAGCTGCTCAACTTCGCGGTCCTCTGCTTCAACGAGGTATTGAAGCTCAAGCCGGACAACAGCGAGGCCCTGGAGTACAAGGCCGAGGCCCTCACGCTCGACGGCAAGAAGGACGAGGCCGTCGAGTGCTACAGGAAGCTCTCCGAGCTCTTCCCCGACAACAAGAAGTACGCGGCGAAGGTCGACGAGCTTGCGCCAGCGTCCGTCGAGGCACTGACGGCCGCGCTGGCGAAGAACCCGAACAACCTAGACGCGCTGACAAAGAAAGCCGACCTCCTTTCCAGGAAGGGCGATTCCTCCGGGGCGGCCGAGCTGTACGTCAAGGTCGGCAGGCTGAAGAAGGACGCCTCCTGGTACGAGAAGGCCCTTTCCCTGCAGCCGTCCAACGTCGACGCCCTGAACGCCCTGCTGGAGCAATCGCCGAAGAACATGGACTACCTGTCCCGCAAGGCCGAGGTCCTGAAGGGCAAGGGGCGCATTTCCGACGCCATTGATATATATTTCAGGATGGGCGAGGTCGAGCCGCAGAACCCCGCGCATTTCGAGAGGATCCTCGCGCTCAACCCGCGCAATTTAACGGCCATGGACCGCATCCTCCAGATCCAGCCGCACAACCTCGCGATAAGGGCGCGCCGGGCGTCCGAGCTGGTCGTCTACGGCCGCAAGGAGGAGGCGCTGGCCGAGTACCAGGAGCTGGCGAAGCTCGACCCGGCAAACCAGGAGCATGCCGCGAAGCTGCGGGAGCTGCAGCCGGACGAGATGGCCGTGATCGACGCGGAGCTGGCCAAGCGCCCCAACGACGAGGGGCTCCTGGCGAAGAAGGCCGGCCTCCTAGAGGCCAAGGGGGAGAAGGCCGGCGCCATCAAGCTCTGGCGCACTCTCTACGCCAAGGCGCCGGCGAAGCTCGAGTACATCGACGCGCTCCTCAAGTTCCTGCCCGACGACATCGCGCTTTTAACGTCCAAGGGGGACGCCGCCTACGAGCAGGGGAACCTGGCAAAGGCCCTGGAGGCCTTCGAGAAGCTCTCCGCCCTGACGCCCAGCGACGAGAACGTCTGGCACAACAAGGGCGCGACCCTCTACCAGCTGAAGAGGTTCGAGGACGCCGTCGCATGCTTCGACAGGCTGCTGTCCTTCAGCCAGGACGACACCGTCGCGTGGCTCACGAAGGGCGTCTCGCTCTACAAGCTCGGGCGCTGGGACGACGCCATCGCCGCCCTCAACAACGTGGTCAAGAGGGACATGAACGAGGCCGCCGCCTGGTACTACAAGGCCTGCTCAGAGGCCAAGAAGGGCAACGCCAAGCTCGTCATCCCGTTCCTCAAGAGGGCCGTCGAGATAGACGCCAGCTACAAGGAGACGGCCAAGGAGGAGGAGGCCTTCGCGGCGGCGAAGGGTACGCCCGAGTTCGCCGCCCTGGTCGGCTAGGGGGAGATAATGAACGACATCTGGGTCGAGAAATACCGCCCCAAGAACCTTGACGAGGTCGTGGGGCAGGCCGAGGCCGTCAAGCGCCTGAAGGCCTATGCGCAGGGCGGCAGCCTTCCCCACCTCATGTTCGCCGGTCCTGCGGGGACCGGGAAGACCACGTGCGCGATCGCGCTCGCCCGCCAGCTCTTCGGCGAGAACTGGCGCAACAACTTCCACGAGCTGAACGCCTCGGACGAGAGGGGCATAGACATCGTCCGGGGCAAGATAAAGGACTTCGCCCGCACTGCGCCCTTCGGCAAGGTGCCGTTCAAGGTCATATTCCTCGATGAGGCCGACGCGCTGACGTCGGACGCCCAGGCCGCGCTCCGCAGGACTATGGAGCGCTACACCGCGACGTGCAGGTTCGTGCTGTCCTGCAACTATTCGTCCAAGATCATCGAGCCGATACAGTCGCGCTGCGCCGTCTTCAGGTTCAGGCCGCTCGAGGACGCGGAGGTCATCTCCTACCTGAAGAAGATCGCCGAGGCGGAGAAGCTCAAGGTATCGGAGAGCGCTTACGATATCATCGCCTACCACGCGATGGGCGACCTGCGCAGGGCGACTAACTCGCTTCAAGCCGCAGCGGCGATGGCGAAGAGCATCGATGACGACGTCGTGCACAAGACGTCCGCGCTGGCGCGGCCCGAGGAGATTGCCGCGATGGTCAAGGAGGCCGTGGCCGGGAACTTCTCGGGGGCGCGCGGCAAGCTCGACAAACTCCTCATCGACCTGGGGCTCTCCGGGGAGGACATCCTCAAGCAGCTCCACCGCGAGGTCCTGGAGGGGGATATAAACATCTCCGAGGAGGACAGGATAAGGATAATCGAGCGCCTGGGGGAGGTCGAGTACCGCCTGATACAGGGCGGCAGCGACCGCATACAGCTAGAATCCCTTCTTGCCTGGATAGCGTCTGCCAGGGTCAAGCGCACAGCTTAAATACGGGCTCCTGCATCGGGCGGCGATGACCAGATTCCCGGAAGCCGACGCGCGCATGTTCAACAAGAAGATATGCATGAGCTGCTACGCCCGCAACGCGCAGAGGGCCACGCGCTGCAGGAAGTGCGGCTACGACGGACTGAGACCGAAGGCGAAGGAATCTAGAAAGAAGTAAGCCAGGCCATTCCAAATGCGCTAGAAGTTTATTCTCTTAAATCAACCTAATATGCATGACTCACAGTTGCTACCAGTCCACGACCCACGTCGTTGGGGATGACATATAGACCCAGTAGCCTTCCCCGCGCTTCAGGACGTAAGTGTCTGAAAGTGGCGATGTTCGGTAAGTGGCGAGCCCATCATAGCCCTCAACGATGGTCGCGCCCGTTGCTGACATCAGGTTTGCAATTGTGTACGCTGAATCGTTCTTCGCGGGATACCCGATGAGGTTCCAACCGGCGTAAAGAGGAATAGTCGTGAATGGCGTTATATTTCCGCTAACATTGATATAACCATCGCCAAGGTTTGTGACGTTGAGCCACACACCTATAGTTTGATCTGCGCTCTTCAAATCGTTTAGCGACGAGGCCCAACCGGTATAATACTGCATCCAGAGATTGGTCGGAGTCGAAGGGCTGTAAGATTGCACGCGGTCCCAGGACGTATTGCCATCGGTATCTATAAATACTGAGGGCAAAGATTTACTTGATGGCAAAAGTGGCGTTGATATCAGGTTCCAGCCTAGGTGGACTGGAATCTTGAAATACGATGATGTCGAGCCACATGGAACCATGAGCGGATATTTGTCTGCCGCGCCGGTTCCTCCCTGGATATTCGTGTAAGGCGTGTCACCGATCCCATCTGCGCCTGGAAGACTTTGGCTGGAACCGGACTTTACATCGAGCCCGTTGTAATCGCTCCAGTAGTTACCCCCATAGGGATAGGAAGCATACCAGTAATTGGAAGCCACAGTGGATGCCTGATAATTTATATTGTTAATAAAATTATTATGAATAATACGATTTGCTGTAGCGAAATTTGCCGCAATGTTTATTCCAGCGTAATTTGATAGAAAAGTGTTATTAGTTATATTATTACCATTACTTCCTATAGGCTCCCCACGATACTGAATCCAAATTCCAAAAAAATTATTTGTTATATTGTTATATGCAATGTCATTATAATCTGATTTATCACGGAACCAAATTCCACATGGCCCATCACTATATTGATTGTCTGATAGTTCATTAAAGATAATTGTATTCCAATTAGAACGAGATAGGAAAATACCCTGGCCATTTGAACATGCTGAATTGTTTGTAATGAGGTTGTTATCACTAGTTGATAAGTTGACACCCGCACCCCCTAGATTAGAAAATGCAGTATTATTTTCAATAACATTATATGAACTAGTTGACAGAAGAATGCCATTGAAATTGTTCGAGGCGGTGTTGTTGGTGATGGTGTTGCTGCTGGAGGAGTAGAGATAGATGCCTAGGTCGTTGTTCGAGGACGCTGTGTTGTTGACGATGGTGTTGCTGGTGGAGGATTCGAGGAGGATGCCGTAGTAGTTGTTCGAGGACGCTGTGTTGTTGGCGATGATGTTGCTGCTGGAGGAGTAGAGATAGATGCCTAGGTCGTTGTTCGAGGAAGCGGTGTTGTTGGCGATGATGCCGTTCTGGACATTGTAAAAAACTATTCCGGAATTCCAATAGTAAGTTCCGGAGTTACCGCTTGCATGGTGCAGGTAGCAATTCCTCACCACGAAGTAATCTGTCGTGTTTCCGACGTAGATACAATACCCGAATCCAGTCCCGTCGATGTCGTAGTTCTCGATTATATACGGGTTCCCCTGCGTCCCGTCCCCCGCCCATCCTTCGCTCGTTGCCATGCTCGCGAACTCTGCATCCGAGTTTATCCTGAAAGGGGGACAGTGGATTCCATCCCAAGTAGTGAAATTTTTATAGTTGTCCCCAGTCAATGGACTCCCTGTGTAATCCATAAAACCACCGCCGATCAGGTCTACGTAATACGTCGTTGATAATTGTAATGCTCCATAGGTCCCGTTGTACCATATCCCATCTGCACTCCATGTCCATGTGACTCCCGGCAGGTTGGTCGATATTATACCGACCATTTTGTCCATAACCTTGTTGAATTGAATGATATATGTACTGGGAGCAGTATTAGGTAAAATCGAGCCGTCAATGGGATATGTGCAGGCAATTATAACATCGATCACAATAGGATAAGCGTCTTTCGAATCGGCGTCGATGTTGTATGGAGTATCGCTGAAACCGTCGGAACCAGGTTGGTCCTGGCTGGGACCAGAGAGCAGGTCTACACCAGCATAATTAGACCAGTAGTTACCTCCAGTAGGATAGGATGCGTTCCACCAATTGTCGTTGCGATTGTCAGAGGCGTGGTTCGTATTGTTGATGAAATTGTTCTGGTAGATGGTGTTGCTGGACGACAATTCGAGGACGATGCCATACTGAATGTTAGCTGATATTGTATTGTTGACGATAGTATTACTATTGCTTGAGGTTCTAAGGTAAAACCCGTATTTACTATTCGCGGATGCAGTATTATTTGAAATAAAATTATTGAGTGAGCTCGTCACATCTAATCCCCAATACGAAGTTGAGTTGAACGTATTGTTAACTACATTGTTTGAATTTGAACCGCTCTTTAGACTTATTCCCGCTGCGTTATTTGAACAGTTATTATACATGAAGGTATTACTTGAACAAGAGAGGAAATAAATGCCCCCATCGCTATTCTGTTTTACTGTATTGTTGGAGAATATGTTATGTGATGCTAAATTTCCGTAAATCCCTTCGACATCGTACATAACTATGTTGTTGGTTATCGAACCGTTTTGAGCATTGCACAACGCCAAACCGGAATCCGTAAAGTACGGCTCACTGAATGTTCCGGTAGCATGGTGTAGGTAACAATTCCTCAAGACAAAGTAACTCGTTGTATTGCCGATATAAATGCAACCTCGATATCCTGAGCCGGATATGTCGTAATTCTCGATGATATACGGGTTCCCCTGTGTTCCATCTCCTGCCCATCCCTCGCTCGCTGCCATGCTCGCGAACTCTACGTCCGAGTTTATCCTTATCGGCGCGTGCGCCACATAATTCGAAGATATCGGTAAAAGAGATGCGGGCGCCTTTCCTGGCGGGGATTGCGCACCTTCTCCTGTCTGCTGGCTGCCTATAACAACGGCGCTCAACATCATCAATATCCCGACGGAAATCGCGATGCCCTTCCCCGTTGCGCCGCCCACTTTTATGCCCTCTGTGCGATATACATGCGCGGAAGGGATTATTAAGCTTTCGAATCCTTCTTCCTCTCTAGGGGCATTCTTCGCTGAGTGTTTGCTGAAAAGCGAATTCCCCTAGGACCCCGATAAAGGATTTATGTCCACATAAAACGAATATTACTTGGAAGCTTTTCTGGCGGCACTTGCTTTGATAGCTTGCTGCTTCCTCTCGTCGGTGCACTCCATGTTTATGCACAGGCGGCGCGGGCTCCTGCCCCTCATGACGAGCTTTATCATCGGCGCCTTGCAGTGGTCGCAGGTGTCGTCCATGGGGACGATGAGGCCGTTCTGCGGCAATGGGTAGGTGGTCTTGCACTTCGGGTACGCCGAGCAGCCCACGAAGCGCTTCTTCCTCTTCGACCAGCGCACGACGAGGTCGCTGCCGCATGACTGGCACCGGCCTATGCGCTTCTGCGCCGCCAGCGCGCCCCTGACGCTCTCGCGTATCTGGTGCTTGTTGGACTCGAGCGCCACAAGGGCCTTGGAGAGTATCTCCTGAGACTCGGTGACGACGACGTCCAGCTCCTTCTTCCCCTCCGCTATGCGCGTCATCTCCTCCTCGAGCAGGGCGGTCATCTCGTGCTGCGTGATGTGTTCGGCGCTGGTCTCGAGCGCGTTCACGACGGCGATGCCGCCCTCCGTCGCCCGCAGCGGGTTCCCCTCCACGTACCGGCGCTCGAAGAGCTTCTGGACTATCTCGTGCCTCGTGCTCTTCGTGCCCAGGCCGAGGCGCTCCATCTCCTGTATCAGGTTGCCCTGGGAGTAGCGGTTCGGGGGCCGGGTCCTGTTCTCGATGGCCTCCATCTTGGCGACGGGAAGCTTCTCGCCGGTCGAAAGCGCGGGAATGAACGCCTCGCGCGGGGAATAGTACGGATAGTACTCGTACCAGCCCTTGAAGAGGATTTCCCTGCCGCTCGCCTCGAACTTCTCTCCGAGGATGTCGATGACTGCGCGAGTCTCCCTAGCCAACGCATCGGGAGCTACGGTGGCGAAGAAGCGCCGAACGACCAGCTCGTATATCTGCCATGTATCGGCCTTGAGCTTCTTCTTGGTGGCTGCCGCGACCGGATATATCGGCGGGTGGTCGGTCGCCGTCACCTTGCCCCGCGAGGGATATTGCCTGCGCTCCTTCAACAGGCGCGCGGCCTCGGCCTTGAACTCCGAGCCCTGCAGCTCCTTGAGCACGTTGTCGAGGTTGATAGACGGCGGATAGACCGTATTGTCGGTCCTGGGGTAGCTGATGTAGCCGTCGATGTACAGCTTCTCGGCGATGGACATCGCCATCGTGGCCGAGAGGCCGAGCCTGCTGGCCTCGGCTAGGAATGTGGTGGTGTTGAACGGCGACGGGGGATAGTCCTTCTTCTCCTGCACCTGGAGGGCAGCGACCGTGCCGCTCGCAGCGCCGGCCAACTGCGCCATCAGCGCGTCTACCTCGGGCTTCTCCCAGATCGAGCCCCTCTCGTGCTTGGCTGTGAAGTCGCGCTCCTTTTTGAGTGTGGCGATGACCTCCCAGTACGGTTTCGGGACGAACGCCGCGATCTCCTTCTCCCGGTCGGCGATGAGCGCCAGAGTGGGGCTCTGCACCCGCCCGACCGATAGGAAGTCGCGGCCATATTGCCCCGTCGTCAAAGACATGAACCGCGTGAGGGCCGCCCCCCATGCGAGGTCGATTATCTGCCGCGCCTCCGCGGCCCGAGCGAGCGCGTGGTCGACCTCGGTCAGGCTGGAAAATGCTGTCTCGACCTCGTACCTCGTGAACGCGCTGAAGCGCGCCCTCTTGACCGCGATGTCCGGGTTCTTCTTCAGGACGATCCACAGCGCCTCGACGCCGATGAGCTCCCCCTCCCGGTCGTAGTCCGTGGCCAGGATCGCCTTCCCGCACTTCTGCCCGAGCACCTCGAGCGCGCCGACAATTGAGTGCGCGGCCACGTTGCGCTCCGGCTCGGCCCATACAAGGGCGGAGATGTCGTCGGCGTGCCAGCGCGCGAAGCGCTTGGGATAATCGAGCCTGAGTATGTGGCCGCGCAGGCCCACGACCGAGTATTCCTCGCCTCCCCTCTCGAAGCTGTAGACAGGGACCTTGGATATCGCGGAGCGCTTGAGGCTGCCCTGGGAAAGGATGGAGGCTATGCGCCTCGCGGCGTCGTTCTTCTCGGCTATGACCAGCGTCGCCATCAGGGCACTGGGAAGGCGTACTTGTTTATACCATTTACCTGCGCCTTCTCCGCGCCAGGGCCATCGCGACCGCGACCAGACCAAGTACACTAATGACCATCAGCGGGGATGGCCCCGAAAGACCGAGGATGCCGTTGTTCGGCTGCTCGCCGCCATACTTGGGGACGAAGAGCGTCGCGGTGCCGCTGTCCGAGAGGTATCCGGCCTTGGACACGCTCGCCGTCACCCTGAAGTAGGTGTCGACCGTGACCTTGCTGACGTTGACCTTGGCCTTGAACTGGCCGGCCGAGTTCGTGACGCCTGTGATGTTGTCGAGCGTGGCGCCAACCCCGGACGGCGATATCGTCAGCGTCACGTTGGCGTTCGTTATAAGCGACCTGTTGGTGTCGTCGCGGACGGTAACGGTCACGCCCATCAAAGTATCTGAGGCGGCGGTGCTGTTGTCGAACTTGACCTCGATTGCGAAGTAGCACTGGACCGGGTGCACCGTTATCGGCATTGACACATCAACCGGCTCGTAGCTGCGCTTCGCCGCATGTACCGTCGTGGTGATCGTCTCCGCTTCGGAGACCTCCGGCGCCGTGAACGTCGCCGTGTATGTCCCGTCGCCGTTGTCGGTGATGTTCGAGAAGCCGTCGGACGGCGTGAAGCTGATGTGCGCCCCGGAGACCGCCGCGCCGTTCTCGTCGTCGAGCCTCATCTTGACGCTGAGCGTGCCGCCGGACGTCGCGTAGCCGGGGAACGCGCTCGCCGAGAAGATGAGCGCGGCGTCGGTCATTATCGCGTGCACGCGTATGAAGGACCAGAAGTTGTGAATGCCGTCGAGCATCTCGACCCAGCCGGTGTACACGCGCCTGTCATAGGAGTTGACGAACTTGTAAGTGAGCAGCGGGACGACCGGCACCAGGTCGGCGACTGCGCCCTGCGCCTCCTTGTAGTGCGCGACCACGGCCGCCGTGCTGTTGTCCCTCCAGACCTTCTGGACGGCGTCGTCGAACGCGATGTACGAGTAGCTCATGGTCAGGGTGTCGTTCTGGATGTCGAAGTTGTTGAGTATCTGTATCTTCCCCGCTATGAGGTCGAGCATCTGGTAAGTCGTGTAGTTGTAGAAAGCGGTGACTATGTCGCCGGCCTGGAGATAGCCTGCCGAGAAGCTGACGTTCCCGGTGCCCAGGTTGAGAGTGAAGTTCGTGGTCGGGACGAGCGTGGAGAGGCCCCCGGCCCATTTGTAGAATGAAACACTGGCGGAGGCGATGCTGACGTTCCGCAGGAGGACGTAGTCCGTCCCGTTGTACGCCATGATGGTCTGGTTTACGGCGCTGCCCCACAGCACCCCGTTCCTCCATGCCACGATGGGCTTGGTCCCGACTATGTTGGTGTGGGCGAGCATGCCCGTGGAGGTAGCGCTGTCGGTCCTGACCGTCACGTTGGTCACGTTCGCGGCACCCTTGAAGTTGTAGAGGTTCGACCCCGCCGCGATGTCGGGCGAGTAGAACATCGGGAAGAGCGACAGCGGCTTCACTGTCAATCTCTCCTCGAAGCCAATGAAGAGGTCGTAGTTGTCGGCGTTTACCATCGCGGTCCTGTTGGCGGGCGTGTCGAATACGAGCGTGACGTTCAGGCCAATCTTGTCGAGCCCTTTCTGTATGATGTCCGCGAAGCCGTATATCTGGAGGTTCTCCTCGGACGTCGGGGCAAGGAACCTCATGAAGAACTTTGTTCCGTTGGGGAGCTCCCTGTATCCGTCGAAGTTAACGTCGTAATAGCCGGCCTGGTTGAGTATGTCGTTGGCCATGGTCGTGTCGAGGGGGATGCTCGCCGTCGTCGAGTTGAACCAGGTGAAGTCCTCGGACGGGATAACCGTTTTCGCGACAAGGGTGTCCCCCTGGTTGAACTTCCAGAGCGCGTCCTTGTCCGTTGCGTAGGCTATGGCCCTCCTCACTGCGAGCTCGCTCAGGTACATCCCCTGCCCGCAGTTCAGCCCGAGCACGAGCTGCCTGAGGCTCGGCGGCGTGACCTCGGCCGTGTTGTTGTGCGCCTTGAGGTTGGTCGCGTTGCCGTTGACGAGGACGTTCTGGCTCGCCTCGAGCGGGTCGAGGTTCCAGCCAATCGTGTCAAGCGTGTCGTTCATGAGGTCCACCATCGCGAACTCGGTCCTGTTCGTCGGCTGGTTGTAGTAGGTGAAGTTGATGCCGTCCAGGTACGCGCGTCCCTTGAAATAGTCCTCGAACGTCTCCAGCTCGACATAGCCTGTCGCATTGGCCCTGAACTTGTACGGGCCGCACCCCTTTGGCGCGCTGCCGTTGCCGAACCCGTACGGGACGAGCTTGAGCTGTAGGCCATCGACGAGGAACGAGCCGTTCGGGTTCTGCATGCAGAACGTTATCGTGTTGGCCGTCTCGTTGAGCAGCATTTCCGTTATATAGGACGGGGCGTAACCGGAGAGGTTGTACGTCCACTTGATGTCCCTGAGAGTGAGCGCGGAGCCGTCGTGCCACTTGACGTAGTTCTTGACGAAGACCGTGACGTTCATCCACGTCTCGTTCGTGATGTTCCAAGAGTCTGCGACCCATGGGATTACCGCGAGAGACGTGGAATCGACGCGCGCGAGGGAGTCGTAGACGAGGTCCACGATCTTGCCCGTGTCCGCGTCGTTCGAGGCGAGCGGGCTGATGGGGCCAGGCACTCCACGCAAGGCGACCCTGAGGACCCCCCCGTACTTGCCGCCAAGGGTGGCGCTGTCCCCGGCCGCCCTCTGCATGGAAAATGCAGCGATAGGGCCTGCCAGTAGTACAACCGCGATCGCCAGCGCAATACATCGAACCCCCAAGTTCGAACTGTCTTTTCTCATTGTTTTTCCCTCCATTTCCCAAGCCCCTACAGGCAAAAAACCCGCGCGGTTTGAGAGAGGCGCTTTCCGAAAGCATCGTAATAGTCGGTTCATATATATAGATTTCGAAAGGGAATTACACGCTCTGGAGGGCCTTCCAGCACGCCACGGCGCAAACCATTTAAAACCTTAATCGCCTTCGCCCTTTGGCATGGTAAGCTTCCACAACCTGGTCGTGCGCGTCCTCCAGCGGTACGGATTCGAGGTCAGCGCACGGGACGGGCTGATAGAGGGGACGAAGGACGGCGCGACCGTCACCGTTGGCGTTTTCCAGGGCGCGGCCAAGGAGGATGTCGGCCGCTTCATCGAGGCCGTGCGGGAAAGGGACGGGGGAAAAATCGCCGCCTTTCTGGATGACGTTACGCAGGAGACGAGGGAGCGCCTGGAGAAGCGCTCCATCACTGTATGGGACAAGGCGGCGATAGAGGAGGAGCTGGGCAGGGCCATCGTCTCGCACGTGGACGGGAGCGAGGGGAGCATCTTCGAGGCGCTGAGCTCCCCCGACATCAATGCGGCCGCCGAGCCTGCGAACGGAGGGGCGAAGCTCCCGCTACTCGTCGAGAGCGGCGGGGCGGAGCGCGAGATGATAATGAGGCCCATACTCGGGGCCGAGCACGCCAAGGAGATAGGGGACAAGACCATCTCCGGGTTCAGGCAGCACATGGAGCTCGTGCCCTTCTTCTTCTACGAGTACCTCTGCGTCGTGCGCATCAAGGGCGTCGAGAGCATGGACAAGCGCGCGGGCACGATAGGCGTCAACGGCCTCACCGGCGAGGCCAGCGCGTGGGGAGCGATTGGCGACGTCGTCACCGATGTCCAGGACGCGCATGTCCGCCTGGAGCCCAAGATAGACGCCCAGGGCGCGGAGAGGGCCGCGCTCGTCCGGGCCGCCGAGCTCAACACCGAGAACGTCGAGCTGCTGACCGAGAAGGAACATTCCACCGTCGTCGAGCGCGTTGTGGTCCGCCCGGACAGGGGGGACATCACCCTCTCGCCCAAGGGGCTGGTCTTCGTCCCGATGTGGTGCATAGAGGGGCTGCGCGGCGTGATGATTTTGAATGCTGCAACCGGCAAGGTCGTCAGCGAGGAGTTTTACTCGGAGGAGCGCCCGAAGAAGGCCTGAAGCTTCGCCTGCATGGCGGAGTGGTGGCTGCCCGGCCAGTACGCCTTGTCGCATCGGGGGCAGCGCCAGAACTCGGACTGCTTTTCCAGCACGCCCTCGGGGACCATGCCCCTCGCTTTTTCTTTGGGGAGAGTTTCGAGCGGCGCATTGCACACGAGGCAACGGGAGAGCGGCGCGTCCATTTCCAGCCGCAGTTTTTCAATCACGAACCGGAGCTGGCCGTCCAGGTCCGCCGCCGGGACGTGCAGGGACTTGCCAGGGGGCGCGCGCGTCGCCAGCCCCCTGTCTCGCGTTAGCAATATTCTACCCTCGCTCTCCGCGATTTGAAGGAGCCGGTCGTCCCTGGCGTGGGGCATGTACGCGGTGTCGAAGCCCGCCGCCCTGAGCCACTTCGCCAGGGTGCCGAGCATGGTGTCGACGAGAAGGCGCGTCATGCGGGCGCGTACTCCAGCAGTATGCCGCCCTCCATGGGCGTGGATTTGGCAAGCCTCATCCGCACAGCCCCGGCAAGGCTGGCCGCGCCTTCGCCATCGGCCACGGTCGGCCCGCCGCCGCCGAGCGCGATGCAGCCCACGAAGACCTTGAGCTCGTCCCAGAACCCGCTTCGGAGGAACGACCATATGACCGTGCCGCCCCCCTCGACCATGAGCCGCCGTACCCCCAGTCTAGATAGGTGGGCGAGCGCGGCGCCGATGTCCACAGGGCCTTTTCCGGCTTCGACGACATCGGCGCCCTTCTGATTGCCTCTGTGGCCTTCGGAGACGAAGATGATCGTCTTGGCGCCCCCCGAGAGGACCTTGGCCGAAGGCGGTGTTCTGAGCCTTGAGTCGAGGACGACGCGAATCGGCTGCTTCCCCCCCGTCATGAACTTGGGGTTGACGAGGAGCGATGGGTCGTCCGCCAGGACGGTTCCGACGCCCACGAGAATGGCGTCGCAGCTCGCGCGCAGCCTCTGGACGCGCTCTATGTCCTGTTCGGAGGAGATGCGCGTCTGCTTTCTGGTCTTTAACGCGAGCTTGCCGTCCGCGGAGGAGGCGCAGTTGATGATGACGTAGGGGCGCATTGCATGCTTGATATCTACATCCATCGTTTAAACCTTCCTTCCAACAATCAGGATGTGCTCGCTTCCTCCGGCGACCGTGGGATCGGTGCAGAGCTTGCCATGCGCCCACATCCAGTTGTCCATGATTTTCGCATTTCCAGAATGTTTGTTTATGCCGTGCTCCCCCCTTATCGAGATTCCCTCAAGACCGGCGGATGCCAGTACTTTAATCCCCGCGTTTTCGAATATTTTCTGCAATTCGTCCAGCATAAAGAAGTGGCAGTAGAAACCGGTGTGCCAGTGATGGTCGTCGCCGGTCTCGACAATCCTTTTGAAATTGCGCGTTGCCATTATTTCCCCCTGCCAGTATAGTTGCATGGCTTTCAGCACAGCCACCTTCCCAACAACGGAAACGAAGATGGGCGCGCCTTTCTTCGCGACCCGTCTCAGCTCGCACATTGCATTCGCACGCCTCCCAGCCCCTTTGATATGCCCTAAAACCGAGCCAAGACAAAGGACTGCCTCGAATTCACCGTCCTGGAAATCCGCTAGGTCAAGGATAGAGCCCTCAACAACCCCCTTCACCCTTTGGCTGGTGCGAGCCTTTTTAACTTCCTGCTTAGCGAAATCAAGCATTTCCGGGGTAATATCCAGCAATACGACATCGTAGCCTCTCTTTGTGAGCTCAATCGAATATCTGCCCGGACCGCAGCCCGCGTCCAATATTATCCCCTTCCTTGGGAGATAACGCTCCAGGAAATGCATGGTGGTATCGAACTCGAGCCTGTGGAATGTGTCCTTCGCGAGCCTATTCCATTCCTTCCGAGCCTCTTTTCCGTAGCAGGACTTAATACTGTTAGGCACTTTTTGCACCTACCTATTCTAATTGCGGTCGCCCTCAATCCATGTGTTGCGCATATAACAATGCGCCATAGGACAAAAGGATTTCTAGAAACAACTGAAAGAGCCGAGCGAGCCGAAGGTCAGGAAGAACCATACTATTTATTGCCTGACCAATACCCAGACCAACGCTAATTGCACAGGTGGTCTAGGGCAGGATGGGTCTATGCTTTTTAGATGGTTGTGGTGTGTGAGCTATTATCTCACTTAAAGGCAAGGCATATATAGAACCAGCATTATGAGCACGGGCACCCAAACGGTGAACCTGATGAGCTTTGACCTGCGTAAGGACACCGATGAAGAGCCGGAGGCATCCACAGAAGGAGCCGCCCGGCCCGATGAGCGCCCGGCCCAATCCAGGGCATCCCCCGCAGGGGAGTCCCTGGGCAAGAGGCTGGGCCGCAAGGTGAAGATTGGCCTGAGGCCCGAGCAGTGGAACACCATCGTGGCGCTGGTCTTCATCTTCCTCCTCGCCGTCTTCATCCGGTCGTATTTCGGGATAGCGCCAGAGAGCGAGAACGGGTTCCTCCTGTCGGGAGGGTCCGATTCTTATTACTACCACTGGACGATCCGATACACTTACGAGACGGGCAATTACCTGCACCGGGACGGGATGCTCAGCTACCCGCTGAGCGGCGTTAACCCCAGGCCCCCGATGTACCCCTTCACGACTGTAATCGCAGGCTACATGCTCACCCCCTTCTTCGGCGGAGACTATGTCGTGGCAATCTGGTGGTCGTTCCTCTTCTCCACTGCCATAGCCGGCGCGCTGACGATATTCCCGACCTACCTTATCGGGAAGGAGAGCTTCGGCAAGAAGGCGGGCCTCATAGGCGCGTTCCTGCTTGCCCTCAGCCCCGGCCACCTCCAGAGGAGCGTCCTGAGCGACGCCGACCACGACGCGCTCGCTCTCCTCATGATCATGATGGGGTTCTACTTCCTGCTCAGGGCTCTGAAGCTGCTGGGTGAGAGGGACTACGTGCCTTCGTGGGGCAAGCCGCGCGAGGCTCTTGGCGGCATCAGGGACTTCTTCAAGGAGAATAGGAGTTCCGTGCTGTATTCCATGATGGGCGGCTTCTGTTTCCTCGCCGTCATGTTCACATGGACCGGTTTCATCTACGCTTATGTCATCCTGACCGCCTATCTGCTGGTACAGGTGCTGATGAACAGGTTGCGTAACCGCGAGATACTGGGCCTAATGGTCATCTATACGATGATTTTCGCCCTACCGCTGCTTCTGGCATTCCCGTATTACCATATAGCCGGCCTCGTTGCCGGGTGGTGGGACCTGCCCGGGTACATTTACCTGGGCACGACCGGGATAGCCGCAATCCTGATGCTCACCCGGAAATACCCCTGGACATTGGTCCTTGCTTCCATGGCCCTGCTGGCAGTCATCGCCGTCGCGGCGATTTTCGTGGCCAGCCCGACATTGTACGGCTCGCTCGTCGACAAGATTGCGAGCGCGAGCGGCTACTTCATCACGAGCAAGCAGTACGAGACCATCGCCGAGGCGCAGGCTCCGCCCTTCAGCAACCTCGCCACCTCGTTCGGCCTCATCACGTTCTGGCTCTCCATCGCGGGATTGGGCCTCGGCCTCTACCAGCTGCCGAAGAAGCTCAAGCCGGACTTCATCTTCATCATCCTCCTCATGATATTCTCGATATACATGGCCGTGATATCCGCCCGCTTCATGTTCAACGCCGCGCCCGGTTTCGCAATAATGGCCGGATGGGTCATCGCGATGCTCCTGGACAAGCTCGACCTGAAGGGCGAGATATCGCGCCAGTCGAGGTTCAGGGGCGCGACCATCTTCGGCACCAGTGGGATAATGGTGGCGCTGCTCGCAATGGGCTTAGCCATCGCTGGCGCGGTCGCCGGGTACTACTACCTCAACAACCTCGCGCCGGTCGCGCTCGGCGTCAGCGCGGTATTGGTGATCCTCTTCATGCTGTACACCTACGGACTCAGGGCAAAGGACAGGTACTACCTGGCGGCGATGATACCGCTGCTGGTGGCGCTGGCCCTCTACATCGCCTACTATTCCGGCTTCAAGCGCACGGTGGACCACGCATGGGTGCCGGTCATAACGGCGTTCTATCTGGGCGTCCTGTTCTTCATAATGAGGGAAACGCGCGTGCGGGTGGTGGCTGGCGTCCTCTTCCTTGCGTTCATGGTCGTCGTCCCCAATGTTTGGGCAGGGCTGGACGGCGGCATGCCTTACGAGGTCAAGACCGATTACGACAAGAGGCTTTACCAGGTCATGCCCTCATTCACGGCATCGGCCACATACGACGAAGTTAACGGGTCCACGTGGTACCTCGGAGGGCACGGTTACTCTATGCCGCTCAACAATCGATACTGGCCTTCTGCCTACCGCTGGCTCGCCACGCAGGACAACGGCACATATCCGTTCTCTGAGCGACCTGCGTTCATAAGCTGGTGGGACTACGGGTTCGAGGTCATCAACCAGGGGGAGCATCCCACGGTCGCGGACAACTTCCTTGGCGGGCACAACGTCGCGGGCAATTTCCTGATGGCGCAGAACGAGTCCAACGCGATATCCCTGTTCTGCATGAGATTACTGCAGGGAGACTGGTACGCTCCGCTGTACACCGAGAAGAAGGACATGGCATTCAGCCCCGGAGTGAGGGATGTCCTCGTTAAATACAACATTGACCCCGCTGCCGTGGACGACGCCTTCCGCAACCCGCAGAACTACAAGGCCGAGATACTCGCCCACCCCGAGATATACGGGCCGCGCGACTCGAGGGTGCAGGACGAGAACGCGAGGATCCTGAAGGCCATGGCCATAATCTCAATGAGCATGAACCAGACGCAGGTAACAGGCCTGTACCACGACCTGAGGGACGCCACCGGCAAGAGCATCAGGTACTTCGCAGTCGACAGCAGGCTCTTCCCGTTCTCGGCCGACAACACCGGCATCTTCTACGCCCCGGCCAAGCTATCCGACCACAGGATAAAGACCCCGAACATGCCCTACGACTTCTGGGAGATCAAGGGGGTCGGAGAGTACGGCGGCGAATACGACATCAACGACGTTCCCAAAGATGTTCAAATCACGGACTACAAGCTAGTGTACCACGACATGTTCTACAAGACCATGCTCTACAAGTGCTTCATCGGATACTCGGGCCCCGACGTGGGGCAGTCGAACGACTCGGGCATACCAGGCCTTTCCGGGAGCCTCCAGAACCAGCCCGCGATGCCGGGCTACATGATGAAGAATTTCAGGATATTCCACCGCACTGCATACTACAACCCCTACCCGATGGAACAGGTGCGCAACCACACGGACGCATGGACGGCCATGAACTACGACGACGCTGTCGCCCTCCAGGCCAAGATACAGGCTGGCGAGGCCGAGGGCGTCGTCGACCTGTCTACGCAGTCCAGCCTTTATCAGGGCGTGAACATGCTGAAGTATTACGACGGAGCCATCGTCCAGGGCCAGATAAGGCTCAGGGGCGGGCCGCCCGTGGAGGGCCTGCGAGTGACCGTGCAGGACATGTACCAGATACCCCACGACTCGGTCCTGACGGACTCGGATGGCAGGTACTCGCTCCTTGCGCCCATGGGCAACGTTTCGATAATCGTCTCGTCCGGAGAGCCGCTGAAGATGACCATGGTCGGCACCGAGCTCAACAACACGAAGATGTTCATCAGGGACGACCAGGCCATGCGCGAGCAGCTCGACCTGGACGGGAACGGCATACCCGACTACATCATCACCCACAGCCCGGTCCTCGAGCCCGCGAACGTGTCTGGAATCGTCTACATCGACAGCAACGGGGACGGAAACAGGAACCCCGATGAGACCACGCTCCCCGGCGCCGACCTGGACTATGGCGCGCTTGCGTTCAACATGAGCTACGCCGCAAAGACCGACAGCGCGGGCAACTACTCCATACCAGGCATGGCGCAGGGCAACTACCGGCTCATTGTCACGTACAACGGCGTCAACATAGCCTCGGAGGACTCCGTGTCTGTGACCTACAGCAACACCGGGTTCGTCAAGAACATCGGGACGACGCCGGTGAACCTCTCGGGCCACGTCGCGGACGAGCTCAATTTCGGGATCGGGCAGGCGCTGGTGAACATCACCGACAGCCAGGGCCACAACGTCGAATCGGCCATCACGGACGGCAGCGGAAACTTCAACGTCTCCCTGGTGGTCGGGAATTACACCTACCGCGCATCCTCGGGCAACTACTGGAGCATCCCGGCGCCGATCGAGGTGCGCAAGCTGACCAACTCCACGCTTAACATCACGGTCTATCCGGCAGCGCCGCTCACGGTCCAGGCCACGATACAGGGCGCGCCCGCGGCCAATCTGTCCGTGACATTCCAGAACCTCAACGATCCGAAGCGGTCGGTCATGCTCTTCGCCGACGGGGCTGGCAAGCTGGAAGACAGGATTCCCTTCGGCTTTTACTCCGTATATGCATCGAGGGAGGTGTCCGGCTCGGAGTTCGCGTACCTGGGCAACCTGAGAGTCACCGACGCAGTCTCGATCGACGTTGCCCTGCAGCCAGCGGGCAGGCTGAACGGGAGACTGCTGACAGGCGGCTCATTCGAGCCATCGCCCGACGCCAAAGTCCAGATAGAGGGGAGCGGCACTTTCTACACCAGAACCAACCCGGCGGACCGCTTCACGGCCCTGCTCCCGTACGGGCAGTACAACGTCACGGTCATGAACGACGACCTCGGCGCGATATGGCTCGGCATGAAGCAGCGCGTGTCAGTCAGCGCGGCCACCACGACAATCGAAGTCGACGTCGGCGCCGCCCAGGAATACGGCGGAATCATCTACAACGACACGACCCGGAACGGCGCCTTCGACGAGGGAGAGGGGCTGCCAGGCTATGGCCAGGTCGTCGATGCGGCAGGCACGAGAGATATATATACCGACCTGAGTGGCCGGTTCCTCGTCAAGTACCTGGGCGAGAACCCGACGATGACCGCCTACTCCCCGGGCTACGCATCAATGACATATACGGATGAGACCCGGCCCATGTCTCGCAATCCGGAGAATGCGGTGTACTGGTATTTCGACCTCTCGCCCCGGCGCATATCCGTTTCGGGCGGTGTGAGGACGAACGACGGGACGACCCTGGACGGCGGAAAGGTTGTGGCCGAGAGGCTGTTCAGCAAGGAGGTATACGAGATGCCGATAATCGGCAATGCGTACTCCGGAGAACTTCCCCCGGCCGAATATAACCTCACTTTGTCTTTCAAGGTCAGCGACACCGTTGTGTACGAGCTCAGGGAGCGCAGCCTTGGGCTGCGGCTCGGCCTCAGCGAAGAGCCCGTGATGATCGATTTGCTGGCCGAGATGCGGTATCTCGTAAATGTCAGCGCGGCGATGGCGGGCCAGCAACATATCACAAACTATACGTTCACCGGCGAGGAGAGCCTGTCTCTCTCGGCCCTCGGCGAAACTGTGATCTCGCTCAAGGGCGGGAATTACACGGCCACGGCGGTCGCGGGCACCAACGGTACGGTTGTCACCGGGTACGAGCGCTTCTTCGTCCCGACGGCAGGCAACGTAACGGTGGCCCTGAACGAATCTTCGCTCGTCACGGGGAGCGTCGATTTCCAGGGCGCCAAGATGAAGAACGTCCCGGTAAGCGCCATCGAGGCAAAGACGGGCGCGACCTTCTCGGCCGTCACGGACAACGAGACGGGTGACTTCAAGCTCTACCTGCCTACCCGCCAGACTTACAACTTCACGAGCGACTTCAAGCAGAACTCAACCGACGGAAGCGTCGAGCGCGAATACCATTACAAGGGGGTCACAAACAACGTAACGGCCTCCGTGGGGAGCCAGTTCGTCCCGGTTCGCGCGCAGCGCGACATAGTCAACGCTTCCGTCAAAGGCGCCGTTGGCGGCCTCGCGGCGCCGGCCAGCGCGGCCCTGCAGCTTTTCGCCTCGGGCGGTGGCGGAATATCGTCGCAGGCCAATCTCAGCGCGAACGGCAGCTTCCAGACAGAGCTGGCGCCCGGCAGCTACGTGGCATATCTCGCCTCCCCGGACGAGCGCGCGGGCCTGCTGCGAGCGTTCAATTTGACGAGGGAGGGCACGGAACTGGCCCTCGCGGCAACGGAGGCCTTCAAGCTCTCCGGCAACCTGTATTACGGGGCCGGGACGCCGGCGGACAACGCGTCCATATCCATCAAGTTCCTGGGCGTCGAGCGAAAGCTGAGCGCCGACAGCCTCGGGTACTTCGAGACCTGGCTGCCGCAGGCCACGTACGAAGTCGCGGCAACGCTCGACGTTCTCGAAGGCGGCATTACGGTCCCGTACTCGATGAGCAGCACCGCCGAGATGAGCCGGTCGACGAGGCTGAGCAGCGAGCTGTCCAAGGAGAAGACCTACGGGGTCGAGATAGTGTGGGACACCGCCCAGAAGCGGACATTCGTGCAGGGCAGCGAGGCCATCTACACCTTTGACGTCAACAACAAGGGAAACGTCCCTGATACATACACACTTTCCACATCCCAGGAGCCGACCTGGGACGTCAAGCTCAACCTGAGCCAGATCTCCCTAGGATCCGGCGAGTCCATGCCAGTCCGCGCCGTCATAACCATCCCGGCTGACGCGAAGACCGACCACACACCGATCAACGTACTCGCAAGGTCCAAGCTCATCGGCTCGACGGCGTCCATCACCAAGACACTAGACGTTCCCATCTACCACAACTACACTGTCAGCACCTTCCTCTCCCCGAGCCCGCCAACGGTTTCGGGCTCGAACGTCTCCTTCGGCGTCTCGATGACCAACGGAGGCAACGGCCCCGACAACTGCTCGGTAACGTGCCTGAACGAGGAGGAGCTGGCAAGGTTCGGCTGGACCTTCTCGTGGGAGCCCTCGGTCGGCTGGACGATTAACAACACGACGGCCACTGTGGCACAGATGAAGGGCGGCGAGTTCAAGGAGGTCCGGTTCACCCTCAAGAAGGCCAGGGCCGATGCGGAGCCCGGAGTGGTCGTAAAACTTGTCGGCAAGTCGCTGGACGACCCGGACGGCGCCCGCTCGCTGCTCGACGTCTCCGTACCGCTCATGTCGGCCGACGTCCAGATGGTGGAGGTCAAGGGCGACCTCGTCACGGCGCAGACGCCGTGGGACGCACAGCTTCAGGGCATCGGCACAGCCGCCATTGTGGTAGCGATTGTGCTCGTGCTTTACTACATCGCCAAGCGCCGGAGGTGGGTCGGATGAGCGGGAGGCTCCTGGCGTCGGTGGCGCTGGCTGCGCTCCTGTCGATGACGCTCCTCCAGGCAGGCGCGGCCCATGCGGCCGGCAATGCCACGATCCGGGTCTACATCGAGGGCCCGAACGCCCTGGGGCTGAACAAGTCCGGGGAGTACAAGGTACTGGTCGTGGGCGCCGAGGGGCCGGACTGGAAGTACGAGGCGTACTTCACGAACGGCAACACCACCAACGCGACGCCGACCAAGAACACGCCCCTTAAGGGGAACGTCACCGAGACGTCCGTGCTGATAAACGTCACCGCGCCGAGCGTCAAGGGCGCGGTCGACCTTTACGTGAACGTCTCGAAAGGCACGGAATGGCGCGACGCGGTCAAGACCATCCAGGTCGTCCAGCCTCTGAGCGTCTCGTGCCAGGTAGAAAACCCCTCCAAGATTAACATAGACAGCCTCCCCGTCCAAATATATATCGATGATGTGCTCGTGGATACGCAGAGGATCTCTATTTCCGCCGGCCAGAGCACGAACATAACCGCCGACTGGATAGTGGCCAACCCTCCGGCCGGGGCGCACACCCTGGTCATCAAGGGGGACGTTGACGGCGACGGCGTAGTATCCCCGGGCTCGGGGGACATCTACACCGCGAAGACTTTCTACCTCAAGCAGGAAGGCTTCGACTGGTTCTACGGCGTAGTGCTGGCGGTCGCAGTCGCCGCGATACTCATCGGGATGATCCTCATAGCGAGGAGGAAGAAGGCATAGGCAGGCGAGCGCGGGGGTGAAGGAATGGCGGAGAGGCTGGTAAAGGGCGTCCACCTGAAGAACGTGGCGGAATTCGTCCGCAAGAAGCGCGGCGCTGCCGGCTTAAAGGAGCTGCTGGAAGGCTACAACGCCAAGAAACCCAAGGGCGCGCGGCTCGACTTCTCCAAGATAGACGAGAGGGAGATGTACTCCTACGACGCCTACCTGGACCTGTTGAAGATGGCCGACAAAGTCGTCGGCAGGGGCGACCTCTCGCGCATCGAGGAGATGGGCTCGCACACCGTGCAGCACCTGGGCCACCTGAGCTACCTGGCTCGCGCGCCCAACATCCACGACTTCATAGAGGGCGCGGCCAAGAACTGGCGCTCCGTATACTCCTTCGGCGAGCTCGAGTACGTGAAGGAAGGCACGAGGAAGGTAGTCCTGCGCTACCACGACTTCCCGCAGGAGCGCGCCAAGTGCATGTACTTCAAGGGGAGCATCGAGGGGATGCTGGCGCTCTGCAGGCTGAAGGGGACTGTCACTGAAACAGCCTGCAATACGAAGGGGAAGGAATACTGCGAGTACACGATAGAGTGGGTGTGAGAAGCGTCGAGTATGATCATTTCCGTTTCTTCCGCTTCCCTTTGTAATTCAGTGCCTCGATATCCCCTTCATGACCGGAATCGCGCAGCACTTTGTATGTGGCATCGCGCGTCAACGGGTCGAGATTGAAAAGCGTGCCTGAACTGCGGTCGGACGCCAGGAACTCTGCGGCCATCTTGAAAGGGATCAATGGCTTTGCCTTCTCATCCTCCAGCGACGTCCCAAATACCGCGCAGACAATCTTGATAGCCTCAATGGTAAAACCGGGCGTTCCATGCCTCAGGTACGAGAGGAGCGCAGGGTGTATCTCGGTCAAAAATTCTCCATTGCCTTTGCTTTCGAGAAGATTAAGGGCGGCTCGGAGGTCGTCCCTTGCGAGCCCATCATTTTGCAAGGCGAGATTGGCCGAGGAGCGCAGGAGGAGCAATTCGTGATTTTCTGGAATTATACGTATGGCCGCGTCCAGAGTCCTAATGGCATCGCGATGCCTTCCTATAGTAGTGAGAAGGTCTACCTGATTCGTAGTCGTTCCTATGACGCTTGATTGATAGTTTATATTTTTTGGATCACTGTTCAATAAAGTTTCTCTCATCTCAAGCGCGGACTCGTAGCGCTTCAAAGACTCTTCCCGTCTCCCGAGGTCGCTCAACAAGTTGCCGAGGTTGTTCAAAGCCATAGCTACAGAGGATTGAAAACGTGCGTTCGTTGGATCTCTGGTTAATAATGCTTCGAACAATGCTAGTGCGCGTTCTTTATAATTTAGCGATTCTAAAAATCTACCCATGTCATTCATCAAGAGGCCTAGATTGTTTAAGGATCCTGCCAGTTTTTCCTGATACATTAAATTATCGGGGTATTTCTTCACAAGGATTTCACATGCTTTCTGGGCTCTTGTCCATTCTGACAAAGCATCGTTGAATTTTCCTTTCTGGTAGGCTTCGATCCCTTTATCTAAGGCAGCGTTCCATTCGCTTAACTCTTTATCTTCTGGTACGGTTTCAACTATCATCGTCTGAGAGACCTGCGCCTTCAGTTCCGACAGCGCCCGGAGCTTGCTCTCTCTCACGATCTCTGGAGCCTCCGGCTCGCCCACGCCATGTTCCAGTTCCTCTGCGCTGTACGCTGTTTTATAGAACTCCACCAGCCACTTGTACCGCGCGTCCTTCGCCCCGTAATTCTTCTGATACCAGACGACATAAATCTTATCTGGTATCTGGTATCGAACGATTCGAGCATCTGCGCTGTCAGCGTGGACCTTCTCAATGTAATCTTTATCCTGCAATCGGGCTAAATAAGTGCTCAGAACATTCATGTCCATATGGAGCTCCTCCGCGATTTCGCTTGGAGAAGCACTTCCATTTAATTTTGCGATGACCGAATAAACAGCCCGCTCTTGCGATGAAAGGTACATTCGTTGCGCTTCGTAGTAAGTCGTTAGATCGTCGAGCGTCTTGTGAAGTACGGTCAGTCCGCTTTCGGTTCGGCTCTCCACGATAAATGGATACATGACGTAAATCATTCTTGGCGCGCCGCAGCACAGCTCTGCAAGAGCCTTTGCATTAACCCTTCGTTCGCGCCATTCGGCGCTACCTATTTTCTCTAAAACTTCCTTATCGCCCTCAACCTCGGCTATTTTATAGAGAAGCGTAATAACTTCATCCCCGCTGAGTTGTTCTAGCTCCTCGGTAGATAGTTGTCCGAAAAGTTCAACCTCGTATTCTTCCTGTAGTAATTTTAAGAATGTAATATTGCGGGTTGTACCTATCAGTTTGAGCCAGAAATGTTGCTGGAGAATTCCCCGTAGCGCGGCCTTAGATGTATCCTTGAACATATTCTCATATATCTCGTCGAAATTGTTTACTAGGAGCAAAATCCTTTTTTTATTTTTCTTGCACAGTTCCTCTAACTGTTCGGTCGCCTGCTGAACCGCAGTATTCTCGTCTTTTATTCTGTGGATGTCATTTGCGAGTTCCACAGCCCCGCTCAAAGGAGTGTTGCCCAGATATCTCATAATCGAAGCCATGAATGCCTGCGCGCTCGTAATTTGATCCTCGTTCTCCATGGTTTTGATGGGAACCCACACGTCGCCAGCATGCCCTTCTTTTACCTTGTCGTAGAGGATTGACAGGAAGAACGATTTCCCCATTCCGCGTGTTCCTATAACGAGATAGTGTTGTATGCTTCTGCTCTTTGCCGATTCTTTTAATTCCAATAAAAACTTTTCAAGGAGTGCTTTTCTACTTTTTCCCACAAAGAGACTTGCTCGTGCTTTGGCGGACAAGGCGTCCTGCCCGGGGCCCCACTTCATGGCGGTTACGATTTCTCTTGATTTTTCCATTGCAATCCCTCCATCGGCTAATGCTCACCACATAGCTCCTTTAGAAATGCCTCAATGCCGTCAAAGACAGCACGATCTCCATCCCAATCCATCTTTGGATAACGCTTACTTATTCCTTTAAGTGCGTCCCTCATTTTCGAATCAAGCCTTCGAGTAGGCTTGCCATTTATTCTACATACAAGCAGATATTTCATTTTCTCCAGGAATACGAACGTCCCTCTTCCCATAGGGTCTTGGATCGCAGGAGCTTCGAACTCTATACTGCGCAGTCCCTGGTATGTCGCGGTGAGTTGGGCCGCAGATTGATCAGCACCCTTTAGCCCCCCACCTGGACATGGCAAATGGGAAATTAAAATCCCACTCGGACGCCAGATGAGAAGCACATCAAGGACCTTCGCGCTCATTGAGGGATAATACCTCCCCCACCAGTCTCCTAAAATGTGCACCTGGAATTCATAATTTCCTTTGGCCTTTAACCGAAGATAGAAATCACTTTCAAGATCCAGCATGAGCTGTTGAAATAGCCAATCCTTCGCGTGCGGATAATGCAACTTAAATAATTCATTGGCAGTGGACTGAGATATTTTCGAGTGCGTGGCCGTGTACCCTAGGATTGCTTCAGCCGCTTCGAAATATTTCTCGCCACCCAATTCTTTATAGATTTTCAATACTTCATGGTTGTGCTGAAAATAGGCTCGACCTACTGCGCCGGTAATACATTTTTCATAGAGCTCTTCCAGCACATCATCTGTCAATTCCGTTCCATCCACATGAGCACCTATCGCTTTATCCGCGAGTATCGCAAGGAAGTAAAGAAACCCACACCCCACTTCACGATATATCCATTGGGGAATCTCATTTTTATTAGTAACACCCGCGTCACCCAGAACCTTTGTCAGGTATCGTAGTGCATCGGCTCGGGATAGTGGAGCGAGGATTATTCTCGGTAAATCCTTAAATGAGTCATCGAGATTATATTTCCTTGCGACCAGATCAAAACTTTTCGAACCAGCGTACACGAATCTGATTTTTTTTTCAGGAGCGGAAAGTGATTTCAATTTAGGAAGAGCACGGACTAGTTCCCTCATCTTCCTCGTGCTATTCTTGCCTTTAGCCATACGCACAATCATAGTTTGGAACTCGTCCAGGATTATTAGAACATTTCCGGATTTTTTAGAAGAATTCACGAGAACGGATGCAAGCTTCATTCGTATCTGCTCTTCTTTATCGATATCCTCACAAAAGATATTATAAACCTGCCAATTCGACGCAGGTTTCTCCTTCATGTGGTTGAGCATTGTACTCTTTCCAGAACGTCTTGGCGCAATAAGGATTGCGGAATTTTCCTCTATGCGTCGCCAGAGCTCAGCTTCTTCGCTTCTCGGGAAGTAGTCTTCTCCTGAAGGGATTCCACCTGGACGTGGTCTCATATCAACGACCTCATTTACCTACGTTTGTGTTGGTAAACATATTTGTCGTATTAGGTATAAGACTTGTTATATATAAAGACATCGATATATGGAAATGTCCTGAAATTCCACACAAACCAATCTCCATTTTCTCATATTTTGAACTTAGAAATGATATGTTCTAGGTGCCCACTTGTGAGATTAGCGCTAACTTTCATATTTGCATCTCCATATACCCCCCGATGATCGACGCCCTCATACTCTGCGAGGGGAAGTTCGGAACGACCACCGGCAAGACGGCCAACGGCCTCGTGCGCAGGTCCCACAAGTACCGCATCGTCGGCGTCATCGACAGCTCCAAAACCGGCCAGGACGCGGGGATGTCCCTCAATGGCGAAAAGAATGGCATCCCCATCTTCAGGGACGTGGCGGACGCGCTCTCGAACACCAAGCCGAAGTGCCTCATCATCGGCGTCGCCACTGTCGGCGGCAAGCTGCCGCCCGAGTTCAGGCCGGTGATTGCCGATGCGCTCGTGCGGGGCATCGATGTCGTGTCGGGGCTTCACGAGTACCTTTCGGACGACGAGGAGTTCAAAGCCCTTGCCAAGAAGCATGGCGCGACCCTCACTGACATCCGGCGGCCTCCGCCGCTCGATAAGAGGCATCCCTTCGGCGACAGGGCGAGGCACATCGGCGCGTTGCGCATCCCCATCCTGGGCACGGACAGCGCGATAGGCAAGCGCACGAGCGCCTGGGAGCTGGTGGACGCACTGAACGAGGCGGGGATAAAGGCCGTTCTCGTGGCGACGGGCCAGACAGGGCTCCTGCAGGGCGCATGGTACGGCGTGCCCCTCGATTCCATCCCCGGGGACTACATGGTGGGGGAGCTCGAGAACGCTATAATGGCAGCCTACGAACAGGAGAGCCCGCAGGTCATAGTCGTCGAGGGGCAGGGCGCGGCGTCGCACCCGGCCTACGTGTGCGGGAGCAGGGCGATAATGGCGGCGAGCGCGCCCTCGGGCATAGTCCTCCAGCATGCGCCGAAGCGCACGACCCGAAATTACCACCCGGAGCTGAAGCTGCCGATGGCCGGCATCGAGCGAGAGAGGATGCTGATAGAGGCGTTCTCGGGCTCGAAGGTCGTCGCGCTGACGATCAACCACGAGCAGATGACGAGGGGGGAGGTCGAGCGAACTGCCGAGGAATGGGAGAAGAAGTACGGCCTGCCGGCGTGCGACCCGCTCTGGCAAGGGTGCGGGAAGCTCGTCGAGGCAATTCGGAAAATGCTGTGAAATGCGAATGAGACAAGGCGAGTGTGCCCATTGATTATCAATGAGGCGCCTTTCGCCATTCTAACTTTGTAACTCTGCGCCGTTCCCCGGCCCCTTCGGCCACAGCATGCCGTCCCTGAAGTCCAGCGGCCTGCACCCGTCCCTGACGAGCATGAACTGGGAGTCGAGGTCGGCCCATCTCACGACGTCGCTGTAAGCCGACGCGAAGTGCAGCGCACCCGCCAGCGATATCCCAGACTCGCCCATGCAGCCGACCATGATTTTCCCGCCGCGCTCTCTCGCGAGCTCCGCGATGCGCTGGGCCTGGTGGATGCCCCCGCACTTCGCGAGCTTGACATTGATGTGCGATATGCCGAGGTCGAACGCGCGCTCAACGTCCTCGAACGAACGCACGGTCTCGTCGGCCATCACAGGTATCGGAGACGCGGCAGAGATTCTCGCCATCGGGTTCCACCAGGCCGCCTTCACGGGCTGTTCGACAAGCTCGACGCCCGCGCCCTTGATTGCTTCTATGAACCGTAGCGCCTTCCTCTCCGAATATCCCTGGTTGGCGTCGATGCGCAGGGCCACGCTTTCTCCGATGGTCGCCCTCACCGCGAGCACCCGCGCGACGTCGTCCTTCATCGACGTGCCGACCTTGAGCTTCAGCGCCTTGAAACCGTTGCTCACGTTGGCTCGGGCCTTCTCTACCGTCTCTTTAAGGGGCATTATACCTATCGTCATGTCTGTAAGCACTGGCCCGCATTTCCCGCCCAGGAATTCAGCAAGTGGCTGGCCTTTTCCCCTTGCAAGCGCGTCATGGAAGGCGAGGTCAAGTCCGGCTTTCGCGGCGGATGCACGGCTGAGCGCCTCGTCCATCCGCCTGCTCAGGTCGGTTGGGCCATCGACTTCGTGCCCCTGCAGTCTGTCGCGCAGCCTGAGGAGAGATGTCTCGATGCCCTCGGCAGTCTCGCGCGTGACGCTGTTGGGAGCGGCGCACCCGTGCCCCGTTGAACCATCGACTGTGACTTTGACGAGCCAGTTGCGCACGACGTCGGAAGAGCCGGTCGCGATGACGAAGCGCTCGCGCCTTGGAAGCTCCAGCAGCCGTAATTCGATAGACTCGATTTTCACATCACCGGCCTCCCTTTCCCTTCTTCTTCTGCGAAACGGGGAGAGATTCCCTCCGCCAAAGCATGCATACGCCCCTCAGCACGCACTTCGGGCAGCGCGGCCTCCGAGGCTGGCAGACTTCCTGGCCGTGGCGCACGAGGAGCCTGTTGATGTCTATCCAGAGGGACTTTGGCACGACGGTTGCTAGGATGGTTTCTGTATCGTCGGGCGTTTTCGTTTTGACGAGGCCGAGCCTGTTCGAGACCCTGTGCACATGCACGTCCACGGGAATCGCCGGTATGCCAAAGCCGTAGACAAGCACGCAGTTGGCGGTCTTGCGCCCGACGGCGGGGATGGCCATCAGCGACCCGATGTCGCGCGGGACATTGCCGCCAAAGTCATCGACGACGGCTTTGGCGGCCGCCTTGACATAGCGGGCCTTCATCCTGTAGAACCCGGAAGGGCGCACCAGCCGCTCAACCTCCGCGACGGGCGCCTTCGCGAGCGATTCGGGCGTCCCGTACCTGGCGAGGAGCGCCGACGACGCCCTGTGCGTGTTCTCGTCCCTGGTCCGGTGGGAGAGTATCGTTGAAATCAAAACATGGAACGGCTCGCGCCCGCCGGGCTCGACGGCCTCGTTCCCGCCGACGTCGTGGCCGGGGAACGCGCCGATCGAATATTCTTTCTGCAGGCGCTCGAAGACGTCGACCGAGTCCGGCGGTGCATCCCCCAGGAACATGAGCGCTTCGCCGGCAAGGTAGAGCGAGCCCGCGATGAGGACGGCGCTTGAATCCCCGGCCCCGCGGATGGCGGAGACTATCGCATCCGCTGGGATATCGTAATATTCTGCGGCGCCTATGTCCCTCGCCAGCCTGTCCGCCGGGAGCGCGCGCTGGAACGCCGGGGCGGTGGCTATCGTCATGCTCGCCTTCGACGAGACTGTGCTGGCCGTCCTCGGGTAGTCCTTGTCTGCCATTATGCCGAGGACGAGTCTCACTTTCCGCTTCCCGAAGACCTCGCCCCAGCTGTCGGCCACCGCCTGAGCGGCGTTGGGGTTGTGCATGCCATCCACGACGACGAGCGGATTCTTTCTGACAACCTGCAGGCGGGCGGGCCACCTGGCGCCTTTCATGCCCTTGCGGATCGCGCCGTCCGGAATGCCGAATCCCCGCTCTCTTAGAACTTCGATGGCGCACAGCGCCAGCCCGGCGTTCTCGACCTGGAACTTGCCGAGCAGGGAGATATCGACATCGAACGGCCTCCCCCTCGAACCCCTGTACGAAAGGCGCTGCCCTCCGATGCCAAAGGATTTGCGCGAGCAATGGAAATCAATCCCTTCGACGCGAAGCTTCGACCCTCGCTCCGCGGCGGTTTGCCGAATGACGTGCAGGGCGTCGCCCTCCTGCGCGGCGCTGACGACCGGGACGCCGGGCTTGATTATGCCTGCCTTCTCGCGCGCTATCTTCGCAAGCGTACCCCCGAGGTATTTCATGTGGTCCATGCCGAGGCGGGTAATGACCGAGGCCTCCGGGACGATGACGTTGGTTGAATCGAGCCTCCCGCCCATCCCCGTCTCCATGACGGCGACATCCACGCCCTCATTTTCGAAATGCTTGAACGCCAGGGCCGTCGTCGCCTCGAAGAACGTGCAGAGCCTTTCCTCGGGGGACTTGCGCATCGCCTCCAGGTGCGGGATAATCTCCGCGGTGAGTCGGGCGATATCCTCCCTGGCAGCGGCCTTGCCGTCGACCTTGACGCGCTCTGTGAAATCTATCAGATGCGGGGATGTGTACAAGCCCGTCCGGTATCCCGCGGCTGTGAGCACCGAGGAGACGAGCGCGCAGACCGAGCCCTTGCCGTTCGTGCCTGCGACATGCACGGTCTTGTACCTGGTGTGCGGGCCGCCGAGGCGAAAGAGCAGCTCGGCCGTGTTCTCGAGCCCGAACTTGACTCCCAGGTACTGCAAATCGTACAGGTAGCGGACAGCCTCGCCGTAGTCCATCGGCGCGCGTATCGCATTGTGGATAATAAGGTTGCGACGTTCAAATCCTGGAAAATGGGTTTAAAATAAAACCAGACTCCCCCCGGCATGCCAAAGGCAGCCGTCACTTCTTCTTCTTGGCTGCCTTCTTCTTTGCGACCTTCTTCTTTGGCATTTTGTGATACCTCCGTCGGGGTATATAGACGTGATTGCATATAAACGTTTTGTGCGCTAATTAAAATATGACATTTTAATAAAAATGATAAATAATAATTGTCGCATAATTCTCGACGCAAAAAGAGGTCCGTTCTCAATGGCATCGATGCGTTCTATCGCGCCTTTGGACCACAAACTCAGGGGACCGGCTCGCTCTTTCCCAGCCTGCGGATCTCCTGCTCGATCCTGCGCGCCTTCTCCTCGCCCCCGAAGGTGAGCATGACCTTGCCCAGGGCCCTCGCGAGCTCGGGGACGCGCTTCTCGTCAATCTCCTCGGGGTCCATGCCGATGTCCTTGCACTGCTTCTGGACTATGAACTTGCCGAGGTGCCCCATCTCGCGCGCCATGATGTTCTGCACCTTCCGGCTTATCTCGGACGTCGTTGAGATCACCCGACCTTCTTCAGGGCCGCGCGTGCCCTCTCTAGGAGCTTCTCGGCCTTTATAGAGGCTGCGATGTCCTCCGCCTTGCGCAGTATCTCGGCGGCGCCGCCCTTGTCGCCCCTTTCGATGCGCATGGCGCCCCACTCTATGAGGGTCTCTGCGAGCGGGTGCGGGGTCTTCATCTCCTCCTCCATGTCCGCGCTCTTCCTGAACATCGCCTCGGACTTGTCCCAGTCCTTCCTGAACCTGTTGACGATGCCGAGGTTCTTGTAGATGCCGGCCATGCCGACCATGTCGTCCATCCTCGCCAGTATCTCGAGCGCGAGGAGGCACTCCTTCTCGGCCTTGTCCAGCTCGCCCTTCTTGGCGTAGGCCTCGCCGAGGTTGAAGTGCGCCCACCCCAGCATGTCCCTGTTGCCCAGGCGATCGGCCAGGCCCGCGCACTTCTCGAAATATCCTATCGCCTCTTCCCACCTCTCGCGCTGGAGGTAGATGTCGCCGATGTTGTTGTACGCCCTGGCCATGTCGTAGAACGCGCCGGCCTTCTCCGTGAACTCGATGCTCGACTTGTAGCTGCGCTCGGCCTCGTCAAGGTCCCCGCGCGACGTGTGGACGTTCCCCATCTCGAGGAGGAGCGAGCCCTTCAGCGCCATGTCGCCGAGCTTCTCGGCCACGGGCACGCACTCGGAGAACCTGCGCTCGGCCCCGCCGTAGTCGCCGGTGCGCCACGCGCAGTACCCGAGCCCTCTCAGGGCCATGGCCTTGCCACGGGCATCCTCCGCGCCCTCCGCGATGTCGAGGGCGCGCGCGAAGTTTCTCTCGGCATCCTCATAGTTGCCCCTGAACCGCTGCAAGTCCCCCATGCTCGAAGAGGCCGCGGACATCATCTCGGGGGAGACTACCTTCTCCGCAAGGTGGAAGGCGGTGTCCAGGTCCCTCAGCGAGGCGTCCCAGTCGCCGAGGTGGAACCTGAGGTCGCCGGCGAGCTTGCGCAGGCTGAGCTCCAGGAAGGTGTTGTTCTTCGAAGGCTCGACGAGCTTCACGTGCCTCAGCCCCGCCTCGGCGTAGCGCAGGCCCTCGCTGGCGGCGCTCACCCCGAAGGCCTTCTGCCCGGCCATGAGGCCGTACATCGCAGCCTTGTCGTGGATGTCCGCGAGGTCGAAGTGGTACGCGAGGCTGTACGCGTCGTCGAACGGCCTCCTCCCCGCGAGCCGCTCGAGGACAGGCGCAATCTTGCCGTGCAAACCCTTGGCGTCTGCGCCGACGCTCTCGCACACGATGTCCCTGACCTGCGAATGCTCGAACCGGTACGTCTCCTCGGCTGCCTCGGTGACCTCGTAGACGAACTTGTGGCTGACCAGCGACTGCATGACCTGCTGCAAATCGTCCTTCGGAAGGCCCGACACCTCCAGCAGCGGTCCGGCCCTGAACTCCGCCCCCATTACCGCAGCCGTCCGGAGGACCGCGCGCTCCCTGTCGTCGAGCTTGGAGAACCTCGCCGAGATGGCGTCCTTGATGCTCGCCGGGATCGGCGTCCTGGAAGGGTCGAACTTCCGCGCCCAGTCCTTCAGGGCAACGTCGAGCCCCTGCTCCACGAGGGCGTCGAGCGTCTCGACGACGTACAGCGGGTTGCCCTCTGTGACCTTCCATACGACCTCCAGGAAGCTGGCCGGCACGGACTTCACGTCGAGCCTGGCCGCGGTGAGCTTGGACACATCGTCCCTGGACATCCTGTCCAGCGGCAGCGTGGCGACCTTCCCCTCGACCATGATGGAGGCCAGGGCCTCGGCGAGCGGGTGCATCGCGCCCGTCGGGTCCTCGAGCATGTCGGGGGCGTACGTGCCGGCGAATAGCATCTTCCCGCCCTTCATGTTCGATGCGAGGTACTGGAACATGGCCGTGGAGCCGTCGTCGAGGTTGTTCATGTCAGCCATGAAAATAATGGATGCGGGCAGCCCCTCGAAGAACTCCTGCACGCCCCTGAAGAGGCGGTCCCGCTCCTTCGAGAGCGACTCGGACGAGCGCCGCCCGTCCCCGCTCAGCCCCCTGACCGCGTCGCCGGGCGCGTGCCCGGCCCTGGAGAGCTGCGCGATGATGTCGGCAAAGGCCGAGAAGGGCACGCGGCGCTCCCTCTCGAGCGTGAAGTGCTTGGCGACGATGAGCCCTTTCGCGTGCTTGGCCACGAGCTCCTCGACGAGCCGGGCCTTCCCCGCGCCCGCCTCCCCCGAGACGAGCGCGAACCTGCTCCCCCCCTTGCGCGCGGCGTCGAGATGGGCCTTGAGCGCGGCCAGCTCGACCGACCTGCCGACGAACTTTACAGCGGCCATTTCACACCCTAATACCTGAACGGATTAACTGTATTTAATTGCTGGCCTGCAAGGGGCATTGCTCCGCTGCGTATCTCTTATAAACGCAATTCCCCTTGGACCCCTGCGACGGAAAGGATTTCATCACGGAATGCGGATGTGTTCAACTTTGGGAGGTGCTAAGGAGTATCGATCAAGGGGTTTGACCGCAAACCCCCTTGACCCCCAAAAGGATTTCATCACGGAATGCGGATGTGTTCAACTTTGGGAGGTGCTAAGGAGTATCGATTGAGGCAATGTGTTATTGAAGATTATCCTTAGATGGCCTTCAGTTCCTTCCCGACCTTTTCAAAGGCGCGCAGCGCCTCGTTCAGGTCGTCCTTGGTCAGGCCCGCGTTCATTATCGTGCGGATGCGCGCCTTGTCCTTTGCTACCATCGGGAAGACTATGGGGAGCGCGAAGACCCCTTCCTGGAACATCCGCTCGCTCATCTTCTTCGCAAGTGCGCTCTCCCCGAGCATCACCGGCGTGATGGGCGTCTCGCTGTGGCCGCAGTCGAAGCCCATCCCCTGCATCTCCTTCTTGAAGTATGCGGTGTTCTCCCACAGGCGCTTCACGTGCTCGGGCTCCTTCTCGAGGACGTCGAGCGCGGCCATGCACGCAGCCGCCGTGGCCGGCGGGGCGCTCCCCGAGAGCAGCCACGTGCGCGACTTGTTGTAGGCGAAGTTGACGAGGCCCTGGCTGCCGGCGATTAGGCCGCCGACCACGCCGAAGGCCTTGGAGAACGTCCCCATCTCGACGTGTATCTTCCCCTCGACGTTGAAGTGGGTGCCTATGCCCCGTCCTCCGCCCAGAACGCCCTCGCCGTGCGCGTCGTCGAAATAGGTCATAGCCCCGAAATCCTCCGCGAGCCTGCAGATGTCCGGAGCCCTCGCGAGGTCGCCGTCCATGCTGAACACGCCGTCGGAGACTATCATGATGCGCCGCGCCTTCTCCGCATCGGCCTGCTTCAGCGCCGATTCGAGCCCTGCCAGGTCGTTGTGGGGATAGATGGCGCGCTTGGCCTTCGTAAGCCGCAGGCCGTCGATTATCGAGCCGTGGTTCAGCTCGTCAGTCAGCACGGCGTCGCCTTCTCCGACGAGCTGCGGCAGCAGGCCTGCGTTCGCTGCGAAGCCAGTCTGGTAATAAAGCGCAGCCTCGCGGTGCTTGAATTCGGCTATTTTCTTCTCGAGCTGCAGATGGAGGTCCATGTTGCCTGCGATCGCGCGCACGCTCCCCGAGCCCGCGCCGTGGGAATCCACTGCTTTCTTAGCCGCCTCCTTGAGCTTTGGGTGGTTGCTGAGGTTGAGGTAGTTGTTGCTGCACAGCACTATGACCTTCCTGCCCTCGACCTTCGCCCTCGGCGCCGACGGCCCCTCGAGGGTCCGCAGCTGCCAGTTGAACGACTTGTCCACAAGCTCTTGGTACTCCGCCTTCAGGAATCCGCACGGGTCTCGCTTCATTCTCTCACCTCATTCAAGGTGCATGACGACCTTGCCGCTCTGCCCCGAGCGCATGGTGGCCATGGCCTTCTCGAACTCGTCGAACCTGAACCTGTGGGTGATTATCTTCTTCATGTCCTCGCGGAACCTCGGGATGCGGAAGAGGCCGGCCATCCTGTACCAGGTGTCGTACATGAGGCGCCCGTTGATGCCTTTTATCGTGGCGTACTTGAACACGACCTTCTTCGAGAGGTCGAGCGTCATCGGCTTTGAGAAGACGCCGAGCATGGCGAACGTGCCTCCGGAGCGCATGACGTCCAGCCCCAGATCCACGGCCTCGACGCTGCCGGCGGTCTCGATGATGCAATCCGCGCCCTTGCCGTTCGTGGCTTTCATTATGATGCCCTTCACATCGTCTGTATTCGAGCTGAGGGCGAAGTCCGCGCCCACGGCCTTGGCCAGGTCGATGCGGTACTGGTTCTTGCGCCCGATGGCGAAGACCTGGGACGCGCCGCAGTTCTTGAGGACCGAGACCGCCATGGCGCCGATGGGGCCGATGCCCAGGACGGCCACGTCCCGGGTTGCGAAGTCCGTCGCGAATACCGTATGGACTGCATTGCCGAGCGGGTCCTGGATGGAGCATAGCTCCGGCGGCAGGGACGGGTCGTTGTGCCAGACGTTGTTCTCGGGAATCGAGATGTACTCGGCGAAGGCGCCCGCCCTGTCGACGCCGAAGATCTTGGTGTTGAGGCAGACGTGCTGCATGTTGTTGCGGCAGTTGAAGCAGTGGCCGCAGGCGATGTGGCACTCGCCCGACACGAACTCGCCGGCCTTGACGTGCTGGACGTTGGAGCCGACCTTGACGACCTCGCCGGCGAACTCGTGCCCGTAGACGAGCGGGGCCTTTATCCTGTTCTGCGCCCAGGAGTCCCATTCGTAGATGTGGACGTCGGTGCCGCAGATGGACGCGACCTTGACCTTTATCAGGACGTCGTTGGGGCCGGCTTCCGGCACCGGGACCTCCCTGAGCTCCGTTCCGCCGGGCTCCGCCTTTGTTTTGACGAACGCTCTCATCTTCTGCAACGCCTCACCCTCTGGCCAGCTACCCGATTTTCCGCATCACGCTTGAGTGGTAGCCAGCGACAATCGGGATGTACTTTTTTCTATTAAACTTATCCACGACTTCCTGGTCGTCGAAGTCCACGCGGATGTCCGGCGTGCTGGCGAGCTTGGCCGGCGTGGCAACGATGATTATGTCCTGGAGGTCGATGAGGCGCATGACCGCGCTGCTGAGCTGGAGGTTCCCTCGCCCGAAGATGAAGCCCTGGGAGCCGATGGGGCTGACTATGACCTTGGCCTTCGGGTGCTTGCCGAGGAGAGACAGGATTGTCTTCTCGTCGGCGTCCTTGGCGACGAGCTTCCTGCCAAGGGCGCAATCGACGCCGAGGAGCGTCTTTTCGAAGCCCATCTTCTTGCCTATGAACTCCACCGTAGAGCCAGGACCCATAATAACTAACGCATCCGGGGTTTTTGCCAGCGCCTCGATTACATGGTCAGCAATCCCATCGAGCACGTCCTCGTGGCTGGCCGCCTCGTACATCTCCTTCCCGAGCTGGACGTAGGAAGGCTCGAAGAGCGTCAGCGCGAGACCGAAATTCATGACCTTCCACTCCCCTTTGCGGTAGAGCTCCTCGTCGAGGTCGATGAGCTCCCCTTCCTGCGCCCCAGCTTTGCCGCCGAGCCAGTCGGCCATGAGTTCCGCCGCAGCTTCGGGGCTGACGGCGAAGACGCCGGAGTGCATCTTGACGCCGGAGGGAATGCCGAGGATCGGGACTTTGTTATTGACAGCGGAATGAACGTCGCGGGCCGTCCCATCCCCTCCAACGAAAATGACGAGAGCGCAGCCGCCGCTTAAAAAGGATTTGGACGCATTTTGTGTATCCTCAGATGTCGTTTGCCTTTTTTGCGGCGAGTAGGAAACGGTTGAAATAGCGCCGCACTCCCTCAGGGCGCCCTCCCCCATCTCGCCGGCGGCGGTGCGCCATTCGAACCTGTCGAGGATGCCAAGCTCTTTGAGCTTCGAGAGGAAGTGGAGCGCCTTCGAATGTGCGATGGGGGTCGCGCCGCGCTTCACAGCTTCCTCGGCGACGCCGTCCGTGCCCTTGAGCGCGACCTTGCCCCCCATCCCTGCGATGGGGTTGACGACGAGGGCGACGATGCGCTTGCCATTCTCTTTCTCAACCATTACAGAAGGGAACAGTGGGGAAAGTAAAAAGGTTTGTGGGAAACGTCTCATCCCTGGACTGCACCCCGTTCAATGGACACTTAGAATAGCAATTGAAACATTGGAGGTGGTGCATGACAAAAAAGAAAATTAGTTACACTCGGGACTTCAAGATTGCCATCATATCGCAGATAGAATCGGGAACGCCTATCTCG
>JACRNV010000064.1 GCA_016214785.1 Methanobacteriota archaeon | reverse complement strand
GTCCTGGCTATGTCGTGGGCCGTCAGTTCGCGTTTACCCATCTCCTTGACGATCCACCGAACCTTCCGCTTGTTCAGCTTCCGCATGCCTTCGGGGTCATCTCGTCGGTCATTATGACCCCGCATCCCGAAGCGGAAGTTAATTCAGGACAGCACAACGGCTCATCGTTAACATCAAATAGGAATATGCGATATGAGAGGGCATGGACGGGTTGCTGGCGGTCTGGTGGGCGGTTTCGGCCCTCCTCTATTTCTCCTTTCCCGGATTGCCTGCGATCCTGTTGCTGAAGCGCATGAGGCTAATCGGTCTCGCGGACGGCCTCCCTCTGGTCCCAGTGGCCTCGCTCTCGCTCTCGATTCCTGCGACGTTGATGTCTTACTTTCTATTTGGCGCCAGGCTGGGCGCGTCCACTTGGGGTGCGGTAACATTGGCCATTACCTCGGTTTGTACCGCGATGTATCTAATGTCCTTGCGCAGGAAGGGTGAACGCTCCAAGGGGCACTTTGCATGGGCGTTTTCAGATTTAATGCAGAGAGCGAGGCCCGTCATCGCGCAGAGAAGCGCATGGCTTCTTCTTGGAATCATTTGCCTCGCGCTGTCGTTCACGTACATGCCTCATCTGGGTTACCCGCTCCCCCTCCACGCGGACGAATGGCACATGTGGGCCGACTCGCAGGGGATGATGGGCCAGGGGGCTTGGGAGTTTTCCTCGCCGTACTACGGCTCGCACGTGAGGGGGAGCGCCGAGTCTGGTTTCATTATGTTCATCGGTATTTTCCAAGGCTTTTCAGCGATGGACTGGCCAACCGTTTTCATTGTCCTTCCGCTGATCCTGACGGCGGTAGGCGTCCTGCTCGCCTACAGGCTGGGGAGGTTGGTTGACGCAGGCCTGGCGACGGCCCTCTTCGTCGCCATGCTTCCGACGGGACTGAGGTTCTTGGGTATCGGGCTCCTGGTCCCGCTCGGACTGGCGTTCGCGCTCGTGCTCGCCTTAATCCTCCTTCTTTCAAAGATGAAAAACCTGGCGTTGCTGCCAGCCATCCTCACCGCGCTCTTATTCCTCCTTCTGGTCCACCCCGCGTCCGCTCTGACCGGCCTTGTGGCAATGCTGGTGTTCAGCGTCGCTCACTTAACGGCCAGGCGCTGGAAGGAGGGAGCAGCCCTGATATGCGCCTGCGCGGCCGTTCTGATGATGGCTTTGGCTCTTTCCTCATTGTGGGTACTGAGAACCGGGGCAGGAGGCCTTTCCGACATTCTGACTTCCGAGAATTTCATCCTCGCCGACGTGGCTGCGGAAACGTACCTGAAGATATTCGGGTTCTGGCTTTTCATCCTCGGCCCCATCGGCGGCATACTGCTCGCTGGGGAGCGCAAGTTCCCGGGGCTGGCGTTGCTTGCAATCACAGTAATCGTCGGCTGCCTGTCCCTCTCCTTCAGGTACGTGCTGACGAGGGTCACGAATGTGCAGGCGCTGCACGACCGCACGACCTTCATTTTCTTCGGCCTGGCGGCATTGCCATCGGCCAGAGGGGCGACCTGGCTGTGGAGAGCGAGCAAGGTGACCGCAATTTTCGCCCTCTCGGCCGCCGTGGTCGCTTCGGTATACGTACACGTGGCAACACCGTATTACCATATCATATCGGAGGAGGAATACAGGGATTTCATCTGGATACGGGACAACCTTGGAGCCAACTACACAAAGGCGGTGCTGGACCCATGGAAGGCAGTTGCGTTCGCCCCCGTGACCGGGAAGCTGGTCTTCTATTCGACGCATCAGGGGGTCGATATTGGGATGGCGGAGAAGATATCCGCGATAGACGCGTTTTTCGGCGGCAATTGCTCGGACACAGCTTTCCTCAGGGACAATGGGGTAAGCATAGTTTACACGGAAACGCTCATCGATAACCCATTGCTTGTGGAGGTACAGCCGAGGATCTATGTGCTTCGATGACCGGGAGAGTCACGCGACTCCAGAAAGATGGGCCGAAGGGGTCAATCCCTATGGCTGTTAATGAAGGCTTGAATGGGTGGCGGGATCTTGCATGAAAGAACCGGCTCAGCATTGAACGATTACTTCATGATCGACGCGATAGCGGCTGTTTTCAGGGAGCCAAAGGCCGGAGATTACGCATTCGATGACAACGGAATAATCATGGCCGTCTACCCCCGCCTGGGGAAGCGGTACAATCCAGGGACTGTCGCCCAATACCTGCTCTACTTGCTTTCGGAATCCGGGCACAGCGGCGAAAAAGGGAAATGCGCGATGCTGAGGCATGCCGGTTGGCTCGTGGACAACGCCAGCCATCGCGAGGGCTTCTCGGTCTGGCAATATGATTTTCCCTGGATCAATGCCGGATACAGGTGCGACCCGCCATGGTGCTCGAGCCTTGCGCAGGGCATCGGAGTCAGCGCCCTGCTGCGCGTGTACGGATTCACCAAGGACCGTAAGTACCTGGATTGCGCGAGAGACGCATTGCAGGCGTTAATAATCCCCATCGAGAAAGGGGGTGTGCTCTCCCATTCCAAACGGGGCAGTGCATGGTTCGAGGAATATGCGGGCAAGGAGCGCGCCCAGGTCCTGAATGGGATGATACTCGCCACAGTCGGCGCGCATGAATTCCACCTTGTCACGGGCGATGAGGAGGCCAAGGCGATTTTCGACCTGGGGGTTAGGACGCTGATAGACGAGCTGGGGGATTTCGAGCTCGGGATGCCGCTGTTCCAATGGTCGAAGTACGATAACAAGTACCAGTTTGTCTCCGACATGGATTATCACAAGATGCACATAGTTCAGCTCGATCACCTTTTTAACATTACCGGAGAGGAAATCTTCAGGCAATACGCGCGGAGATGGGAGTCATACCTTGCCAGGCACGGGGACCCTGGCAAGTTCGCGCTGATATTCCTGGCATATAGGGTCTACCTGGGGTTCATGCTGTTCCTGCAGAAACATGGCATTGCCTAATCCTTTAAATCGCCTGTCGCGCTTCATGGCTCGACTTCCATGATTGACAGCGAGGTCGTCAGGGCTCTGATGCGCAGGAAATCCATCCGCAAGTACAAGCCCGACATGCCGTCGGACGAGGTCATAGGGGCCGTCGTGCGCGCGGGCATGCAGGCGCCCTTCGCCTCGCAGCTTTACAGCGTCGTTCTTTCAAAGGACAGGAAGCGCAACGCCTTCGGCGCGCCGCTCCAGTTCGTCGTCTGCGCCGACTGCCACAAGCTCAGGCTCTTCATGAGGGAGCGAGGGTGGGGCCTGGTCTCCAACGACCTCACCATGCTCCTCTTCGCCGTGCAGGACGCGAGCTACATGGCGCAGAACATGGTAATCGCCGCCGAGAGCCTCGGCATGGGGAGCTGCTACCTCGGCGGGGCGCTTGGCGTCGCGGCGCACCTGAAGAAGCAGCTCGGACTGCCGGGCAAGGTATTCCCCTTCGTCATGCTGGCAATGGGCTACCCGGCAGAGGACCCGCCGGTGCGCCCGCGCTACCCCATAGACTTCGTCCTCTTCGAGGGGAAGTACCCGAGGCTGGGGAGGAAAGAGGTAAGGCGCGCGATGGAGGCCATGGACGCATACTACCTGGAGACGGGCTACTACCGCAACCTCAACGCGAAGATAAGGCTCGAGAAGGGGCGCAGGGAGACATTCACATACGACGATTACACGTGGACGGAGCACATCTCGCGCAAGTGGGGGCAGTGGCACCCGGACATAGGGGAGCAACTGAAGCAGCTAGATGCGTGCGGATTTAACTTGACGGAGAAAAAGAGGAAGAGGAATAAAAAGAACAGAAAGTAGCGGGTACAATCAACAGTCTCCCCCCTCATCACGCAAAGACATGGATGAAAGGAAACGCTTGCGTGATTGGTCATTGAGACGGTAGAATGACATCGCTGAGCGACGGTTTCACCTTTAAATTATACATCAGATTTTTTTCCACTTCAAATTCTGTACTCTTTGCAATTATGGCAGTACCATCTATCGTACTGTGCGATATAGGTATACCTCTTACCGCACCTGTGGCAAATGGGGCTTTGAAGCACATAGAGAACCTCTGATGGCTTCTGTGTATCTAGATACATCTTGCCACAGACCTTACATTCAAAAAAATTGCCCTTTATATTAGCAAATAAGGGTATATTACAGCTCAAACATCTGTATTCAATTGGTACAGCAAGTAATATCTCAGGTTTTACTTTGTTAAAACTGCCTTTTTTAATCCACACACCGATCGAACCCGCGAGTATAGCCGCGATAATAAACGACGAAAGGCAACATCCGATTCCATAATACGGGTTGGTCGTTAAATTATATTGAGGTAAGAAAAAATTTGTTATAATTACAGAAACCCCTATTATTCCGAAAAAGGTGATTAGAAAAGTAATTTTAGAGGAAAAGTAGCTCGCTGCTTGAACCGAGGTCTTTTCAACTGGGTTTCCAATTAAATCGATGCTGTAATGGCATTTATGACAGTAAAATTGTCTATTGATGGGATGATACTCCATATCGTTATAACATCGTGAGCATTTTAAGTACATTGGTTTGGAAATACCCTCAGCAATTTTTCTGAAATCCTCTAATCTATCTGAATCCTTCTTCTCGCTTTTATCCGCATGGTCATCAGGCAGAGGTTCCACCTGCCGCTCAATATATCTCAAATGGTTATATCTTTTATGGTACAGGGGATGTGGTAAATGCGATGGTTAAACTAAGACTGCAACCAAATTATTATCTACTCTTTCCCCCATCTTATTCCCATGCGCAGGCCGATGTTCCTGGAGGAGCTGAAGGAGGAGCTGAGGAAGGACGGGCTCGAGTTCGCCGAGGACGAGGTCGTCGCCGGCATGCGCGTGCACATCGCCTTCCCGAAGGAGCGGCTCGCCGTCTTCGTCAGCCTCTGCAGCGAGGGGTGCGGGTGCCCCGAGCACTACGAGGCCCTCCAGCCAGCCGAGGAGGCGGCGCCGTCCGAGAATCCGTGGGGTAAGGCCCCGACCGCCTGCCAGGCCCGCCTCGAGCGCGAGACGCACAGGCTAGAGGACGCGAAGTGGAAGGTCATGCGCTTCTGGGAGCACGACGTAGACAGGGACATCGACGCCGTCGTCGACGAGATACGGCTCGCTCTGGAGGACTTGCAGTACCAGGCGAGCGGCCAGGCTTGACTACTTCTTCCTCTCGCGCGGGTTGATGATGCCCATCACGGGCGCGTCGATGTACTTCCCGTTCCTGAAGATGTGGTCCTTGAGGATTCCCTCCTCGACGAACCCGCACTTCTCGTAGCATTTCCTGGCGCGGGCGTTGTGCGCCTGGTGGTGGAGGTAGACCTTGTGCAAATTGAGCTCTGCGAAGGCGAAGTCGAGCATGAGCATGATTGCCTCCGTGCCGCAGCCTTTCGACCAGAACGCCTTGTCGCCTATGAAAACCCCGAGCTCGGCGTGCCTGTCGTACAGGTCTATCCTGTGCAGGCCGACGTTGCCGATGTACTTCCCGTCCTTAGTCTCGATGGCGAATATCCTGTCGGTGGAGCTTTTCAGATAGTTGTCGAACCAGCGCTCCTCCTCGGCCATCGACATCGGATAGCGGAACATCAGGAACTCGCGCACCTCGGAATCGCCTATCCACTTGACGCAGGCGGAAAGGTCGGAGCGCTCCAGCGCCCTCAAGCGCACGCGCTTCTCCTCGAACGTCATTGTCCCACCGGCCTGAGCCATACGCTCAGCTTCCTGTCGCCTACGTCCCATTCCTTTGCATCCCCTTCCCCTTTCCCGACGATGATGGAGTCGGCCAGCGTCTCCTGCCTGATGTAGTCGGCGAATGTTTGCGCGGCCTTGTCCAGCTCGTCGCCGCCGGAGAGCCAGATCTCGACGTGCCGGTCGTAGCTGAGGGCCATCTCCTTGCGCATCATCTGCACCCTGCGCACTATCTCGCGCGAGAGGCCCTCGTACATCAGCTTCTCATCGATCTCCGTCGTAACGTAAACCTTGAGCCCCTTCCATTCGCTCCCCGAGTAGCCGGCCTTGTCGGCGCTCTCGATTATGACGTCGTCGGGGGAGAGATCGAAGCCGCCGAGCGCCGCCTTGCCGTCGGCCTTGAGCGCGGACGCGAGGGCCGTGGCGTCCGCGCCCGCGATGGCGTCGGCCACGGCCTTGGAGTCCTTCTTGAACTTCGCGCCGATGCTCTTGAAGTTGGGCTTGGCCCTCGTCTCCGAGACGACGGTGGGGTCGCTGGTGAGCGTGAGCTCCTTGATGTTCAACTCCTCTTTCAGGATGTCGGCGAACCGGCCAAGGAGCGCGGCATCTTCGGCGCTGCATGCGACTATGACTTGCTGAAGGGGCTGCCTGAGCTTGATGTTGACCTTCTGGCGCGCGTTCCGGCCGGCGACGGCGACGCTTATCGCCAGGGCCATCTCCTTCTCGAGCCGCTCGTCCCTCGGGCCCGGCACCGGGTAGTCGCACAGGTGGACGCTCTCCGGCGTCACGGACTTTACCTTGTGCACGAGGTTCTGGTACATGTACTCCGACTGGAAGGGGGTGAAGGGCGCCATCGCCTTCGATAGCTCGGTCAGAGCCTTGTATAGCGCGCCGTAGGCCTGCGCCTTGTCCTCCGGGTCTGTCTCGGACCAGAACCTGCGCCTCGACCTGCGCAGGTACCAGTTAGACAGATCGTCGATGAAGTCGGATATCGCCCCGGCGGAACGGTGGAGCTCGTAGGCCTCGATGCCATCCTTGATGCCCTGGATCGTTCCGGAGAGCCGCGACAGGAGCCATTTATCCAGCTCGTTCAAAGTTTGCTCTGGCGATTGTATGTCCTGCCCGTCCATTCCCCTCGCTTTTTGCGCAGCCAACTCCAGACGCGTAAGCTCTTTCGCGTCCGGTGGCTCAAAGCCGTCGATGCCGGCGTTGTTCATGAAGAACGAGTAGACGTTCCACAGCGTGTTGATATCCCTGCGATATGTCTCGAGCGCGTTCTCCCTGCTGAAGCGCAGGGAGTTCCAGAGCGGTATGCTGTAGTAGAAGAGGCGCACGGTGTCCGCGCCGATGGAATCGAAGACCTCTTGCGGGTTTATCGCATTCCCGCGGGACTTGCTCATCTTCTGCCCCTGGTCGTCAAGGACGTGCTCCTGCGTGAGGACGTTCCTGTACGTGGGCTTGTGGAAGACCGAGACGCCTATCGCGAGCAGAGTGTAGAACCAACCGCGCGTCTGGTCTATGGCCTCGGTGATGAAATCGACCGGGAAAGACTTCTCGAACTCCTCCCTGTTCTCGAACGGGTAGTGGAATTGCGCGAAGAATGCGGAACCCGCGTCGTACCAGCAATCAATGACGTACGGCTCGCGGACCATCTGCTCCCCGCACTGTGGGCACTTGACCTTCAGCTCGTCCACGGTGGGCCTGTGGGGGTCGAAGCCCTTCGGCAGGCCGCCGCAGAGCTTCCCCAATTCCTCGAAGCTGCCGACGCAGATCTCGTGGCCCTGCGCGCATCTCCACACGGGCAGGGGCGTGCCCCAGAACCTATTGCGGCTGACCGCCCAGTCCTTCAGCTCCTCGAGGAAGTTGCCGAACCTCCCGCGCTTGAGGTGGCCAGGCACCCAGTTTATCTGCTCGTTGTTCGCCAACATCTCGTCGCGGATGCGCGACATGCGCACGAACCAGGAATCGAGCGCGTAGTAGAGGAGCGGGGAATCGCAGCGCCAGCAGAAGGGGTATGTGTGGGTGTAGCTACCCTTGGCATAGAGGCGGCCGTTGTCGTAGAGCCACGTGGCGATCTCGAGGTCGAATCCCTTCTCCTTCACGTAGCGACCGACCCAGGGCTTGACGAGATCGTTGAACTTGCCTTCCGTATCGACGGTATGTTTCGCGGCGAGGCCGGCCTTCATCCCCACCTTGTAGTCGTCCTCGCCGTACATCACGGCGGTGTGCACGACGCCCGTTCCTTCGGTTGTGGTAACGAAATCTGCCGCTATGACCTCGTACGCCCTCTTGCCCGGCTCGCGCAGGTCCATGAAGTCGAACAGCGGCTCGTATTTCCAGCCGACCATGTCCTTCCCCTTGATGGTGCCGACGAGGTCGTAGTCGCCCACTATGACCTTCTCGACGAGGTCGTTCGCGAGCACGTAGCGCTCCGAGCCCTGCTGGACTATGGCGTACATTATCTCCTCGCCGACCGCGAGCGCGACGTTGCCAGGCAGGGTCCAGGGCGTCGTCGTCCACGCGAGTATGAAGCCGTTGGCTCCCACGGGCGCGTACGGCTCGGCGAGCCTGAACTTCAGCGTGACAGACAGCTCCTTGACGTCCTCGTAGCCCTGCGCGACCTCGTGGCTGCTCAGGGGCGTGCCGCAGCGCGTACAGTACGGCACGACGTAGTGCCCGCGCTCGAGCATCTTGCTCTCGTAAAGCTGCTTGAGCGACCACCAGACGCTCTCGATGTACTTTGGTTCGAGGGTGACGTAGGCGTGGTCCAGGTCTATCCAGAAGCCGATGCGCTCGCTCATCTGGCGCCAGAGCGCCTCGTACCTGAACACGCTCTCCTTGCAGAGGGCGTTGAACTTGCCGACGCCGAAGGCGGCTATGTCGTTCTTCGACGCGATGTTGTTCGCCTTCTCGACCTCGATCTCGACAGGCAGGCCGTGGCAGTCCCAACCGGCGATGTACGGAGTGACATAGTAACCGGACATGAGCCTGTAGCGCAGGAAGGCGTCCTTGGCCGCGCGCCCGCGGGCGTGGCCGATGTGCGGCATGCCGTTGGCGGTCGGAGGGCCCTCCAGGAAGACGAACCTCGGGCCCCGCGCGTTGCGGCGCCGCGCCTTCTCGAATATCCCCTCCCTGGCCCAGAACTCCAGTATCTCGCGCTCGAGCTGGGGGAAGGAAACCTTCGGTGGCGGTTCCGCGAACGTCTTTGGCATTTAGGATGCTCTCCTTGTTCTATGCAGCCGCGTGCAATGCTCCTTGCATCGTGTGGAGGCGCCGCGCGGCAACGTTCCGAAAGCCGTCCCGAATATAATCCTTTGCGATGCGGTTAAATAGTCTCTCCCATTCCCTCGAGCGATGGATGCGATAAGCGCCGCGGGCATTGGAAAGACCTATCCCAAGGGCGTCGTTGCCTTGATCGATGTCAGCTTCAAGGTTGAGAAGGGCTCCGTCTTCTGCCTCCTGGGCAGAAACGGCGCCGGCAAGACGACCCTCCTCAGGATACTGGCCACGCAGCTCAGGCCCACTACCGGCAAGGCCGAGGTGCTGGGCTTCGACGTCTCCACCAGGACGCTCCCCCTGCGCGAGAAGATAGCCGTCGTGCCGCAGGAGGCCAGGCCGCTGATGATGCTCTCCGCCTACGACCACATCTACTACATGTGCCGGATACGCGGCCTGGGGGACTCGCAGGCCAAGGCACGCACCCAGGAGATAATGACCGAGCTCGAACTATGGGAGCACAAGGACAAGCTCACCGCCGACCTGTCGGGCGGTCTGCGCCAGAGGGTCATCATCGGCATGGCGCTCATTCCCAAAGCCGAGCTCATATTCCTCGACGAGCCTTCCATCGGGCTGGACCCGCTCGGGCGGCGGATCATCTGGCAGATCATCAGGAAGATGACAAGGGTCGGGGTCACTGTCGTCCTCACCACGCACTACATGGACGAGGCGGAGAACCTCGCCGACAAGCTCCTGATAATCGACAAGGGGAGGACGGTCTTCTTCGGCACCGTCGACGAGGCCAAGGCTGCGACCGGCGCGGAGATGAAGATGATCCTGCAGAAGCCCGGGACCACGACGCTCGACCGCGAGGTCATAGTCCCGAAGTCCGAGCAGGAGATAGTCGAGACCGTGCAGCGGGGCATCAGGGAGGGGAAGCACGTGACCTTCAAGCCTCCGACGCTTGAGGAGGCTTTCATACACTTCGCGGGGGGTTCCATTGAAGAGGAGACTTAGCGAGGCATTCTACATAGGCATGCTCGACATCCTCCCGCTCCTGCGGGACCCGATGATACTCATCATGATATCGCTGATATCGTTCATGCCCGTCATCTTCATCGGTCTGATGGCCAGCGGCACGGCCATAGCCGTCCAGTCGCTCATCGGCGCCGTCGTACTCACCCTCTTCTTCGGTGGTATACAGGTCGCGCAGTCCTCGTATTTCAACAAGCACTGGTTCAGGTTCCAGGACATCTACGTCGCCTCCCCTGTAAGACCGGTATCGTACGCGATGGGGCTCTCCATCTCGACCATAATAGGGGCTCTCCCGGCGACGCTCATCGCCGTCGCCATCCTCGTGTTCATATGGCCCGTCAGCGTCCTGGGCATCGTGATGCTCGTCGCCGTGTCCCTATTGCTCTGGGCGTCCACGGTCTTCCTGGGATTCACCCTCGGCTCGTCGCTGAAGGACACGCGCAAGGCCAACTCCATCCCCCAGGTCCTCGGCTTCGTCCTCGGGTTCATGCCGCCGGTCTACTACCCCCTGAGCGTCCTGCCTGTCTGGCTCCAGCCCATAGCCATGCTCTCCCCGACCACCCACGCCGCGCAGTTGGCGAAGTACTATCTCGGTCTCATCGCCATACCGGAATGGCAGGTCATCGTCGGATGGACATACCTCTTCGGGTTCTTGGGATTGATGGTGATGCTGGCGAAGCGCTGGTCCAAGTGGGTCGACCCGTGATGCCTTCGCTCGCAGCAGGACAGATACGGTGCGGCGCGCTTTATAAATGACCGCGAATCAAAGGCCGCCCTTGTCCCTGAGATTCTCCGCGATGGCGTTGATCGCGCACCTGTCCCCCGAGTACCACGCGCACTCCTGCCGTATGCAGTGGGACGGCTCCTTGCCGAACTTCAGCGGGCACGTCAAATGCTCCATTGTGTTACCTGAAATACACAATGGGGTCGCGAGGGCATAATACTATGCACGGTGGACATTCTGTGATTCTAGCACGTAAACATGCGGATGGACCTCGGTGAGGAGCGGGTTGTCCACTTGCGTTTGGGTATAGACAATGTTTATGCCGTTAGCCAGCAGAAAAGCTGTGTCCGTGCAATTACCTCCGAAGAAGGTTTGGATTGCCGCTATCCGCGCTTCCAGATTCGAGTCTGGCCCTTGCGGTATCTTATAATAAACGAGTTTTCTTGTGACGGGTCCGAACGCCACTGCCTTCCAAGGATCGAGCAAAGCCTTCGTGTAGTTCGCGCCCAGATTGTCTCTTATCCACACGAAGTCCTGGTATTCGTCCTCGGTGACGATGTGGTAGTATGGAGTCGATACGTGTATGTACGCAGAGGCAACGATGGATATTGATATCGCCGCGACTGCCACGGTTTTGCTCGTGCCCCATAGCCAGGATGCCGACTTTCCAGACGGAAAAGCCGATAGTCCGAAAAACAGGAACACCGTGCGGTCATGGAGCGCCTGGATGTCAGTTATCCGATTGAAAACATACCTGAGTCCCAGCGCTAGGCCTCCCACGAAACCCACTGCTGTTAAAACAGCGAAGCCAGCGGATTTGCGCTCCTTGGCGAGGAGGAGGCCACCGATGAATCCCAAAATGAAGAGCCAGAACCCGAAAGTCTCGATATACATGTTCATCGTAGCTTCTGGCAGGAAAAAGTTACCTAGATCTAGGATTTCAAATCCACCCGCAGCCCACAGACTTCCCGTCCAAAGCGAGGGCAGGGAAATCGCCAGGCCGACGATTGAAATGCATATCAAAACGAGCGATGCCCCTTCCCACCAGCGCTTGTAGGCGAGAAAGATTATCCCGCCGGAGAATAGGACAACAATCGCGACGAGTGCAGAAGGCGGATGGACAAGCAGTAGGAAAGCCAGTGTCAATAGAATTACCGGAATAGGGAATAATGAATTCAGTTTTAGAACGAGCAGGAGCAATGCGAGAATAATGCAGAGCCCGAGGCTCAAGGGAACGAGAAAGCCCATCCCCAGGAACCTCAGTCCCGTCGGAAGCATGGCGACGAAGAGGGCGCTCGTCAAGCCCGCCTCGATAGCTTTCCCAATCCGGTAAGCGAGCAGCACTGCAACCAACGTTATCAGCAATGGTAGTACAATGAATACCGTATTCCAGTCCAGCGCTGATAAATTTTGGAATGTCCCGATGAATAGCAGGAAGCCGGACTCGGCATGGCCGCTCATGTCCCAGCCATAGTACGGCACGGTGAACGTCCAGGTCCCCCTGTCCACCATGTTTTCCGCATATCCCCAGTAGTGCCACTCGTCGCTATGGAGGGGATGAACGTAGTCTATTCGAGGAAAGTAAGAGAAGAGCAGCGCAAGACCTATTATACCTAGCAAAATCATTGTATTTCTCTTGAGTATGAACGGTTTGATTCTTGATTTGATTTCCGAGACAATCCAAAGAATGTGATTCTTTATACTCTCCTTTCGTTTTAGAAGAGAAAATGCGTATAGAACTGTACAAACAACGGCGATCGTTAGTGTAATGATAGCCCACGATATCGCTCCGAAATTAAGCCCGAGCGTGAAATAACTGATGACCATTGTTGTAATAGAGACTGAAATAGAAATAACAGGGACGAGGACGAGCCCATCCGCGATTGAAATCAGCTTCCTTCGCCTCAGCAGGGCTATTATCGGCAATCCGGGTAGCGCGAAGTATAGAATTGCCGCAATGACCCACCAGGACGCCGTCAGCCCGTCCATGGCTCAGCATACCGCCATGCATATTTGATGATGACGGTGTGCTCTCGATGCCTATTTATATCGGCTCTACCATTTATATTCGGACAGCAAATGAGGGGAAAAAAGGCGATTAGCTGGGGAATTCTGGCACTTTTCACAGCATCGCTGCTAAGCCTGGTATTCCCGTCCAGCTCTGGACTTCTAGTTGAAATTCCAGACCCGCCAGTTGGCCAATATGTGAAAGGGGATTTGATTAATTTCCATCTCAACATCTCCACCCAGGGGGACGAATCGATACCGTTCAACTGCCTTTCGGTAGTCCTGGGCGGGCCCGTGAACGCGATCAAGCAATTTGGTTTGAACGGCAACAACATTAGCGGCCCTAACTGGATATCTATCACTCCGCTCACGCTCACGTACACAGAGGGATACGGCTACATGCACGGCTACGATTATCGCTACTGGTACGGATATGGCTACGGCTACGATTTCAATTTCGGTTACGGGTACGGGACGACATTCAGCGCGTCCTATTCGATAACGATAGATTCCAATTACTTGACAGCGGGCAATTATTCCCTGTACGGCCGGGTGGAGACCGGGAACGTGATACACTACTATTATCCGTCGAATGTTACTTATTTCCAAGTCATGGCGGGAACGACGCCGCAGGCCCCCATCAGGATCAATTCGAACGCGGACTTCGACGCAGTGCATGGCGTGACTGGAGGGAACGGGACACAGGGGAATCCTTGGATAATCGAAAACTGGGATATCAATGGAAGTGGGTACGGGTATGGTATTTATATTGGAAACACCACCGATTACTTTGTTGTGAGAAATAATTATTTACATGAGGCAAGTGGCATTGGCTCATGGCCCTACTATTCCGACTCGGGATTGATTTTATACCGTGTCCAGAATGGTTCTATTGTCAACAATACTGCATCACCGAACAACACATACGGTATAGTGTTTGTTTCCTCCAGCGGAAACATCATCGCCAATAACATCGCTTCCTACAACTCCCGCGGCATTCACCTCGCCACCTCCAACAGTAATATAGTCTCCAATAATATCGCTTCGTACAACACCCGCGGCATTACACTTGCCTCCTCTAGGAGTAATATTATTACCGACAACACGATGGTCGAAGATGGTATATTTATTTTAGGGCTTTCACTTCAGCACTGGAACACCCACACAATAGACACCTCGAACACTGTGAATGGAAAATCAGTTTATTATTGGAAAAATCAGACCGGTGGTATTGTACCTGGAAGCGCAGGGCAAGTGATACTGGCTAACTGCACTAATGTAGTGGTAGAGAATCAGAGTGTATCCAATGGCTCATCTGGCATCGAACTTGGCTTTTCATTTAACAATACACTCGCCAACAACTATGCCTCGAATAACATTGAGGGAATCTGCCTCTACTCCTCCGACCGCAATACAATCGCCAACAACATTGCTTCGAAAAATAGTGTTGGCATCTTCATTTACTCCTCCAACAGTAACTCCATTGCGAACAACACCATCTCCTTGAACGGCGACGGCATCTATCTCGACGGTTCCAGCAACACTACTATCGTCAATAACACTGCTTTGAACAACACCTATTTCATCTACTTCTACTCCTCAAGCAATAATACCGTCGTCAACAACACCGCTTCGAATAACCAATACGGCATCTACCTCTCATCCTCCACTAGTAACACCATCACCAATAACATCGCCTCCTCGAACAACTGGTTTGGCATCTGCCTCGACTTCTCCAGCAGCAACACCATCACTAATAACATCGCACTATCGAACACATACTATGGCATCTATCTCTACTCCTCCAGTAGTAACAACATCGCCAACAATACTGCCTCGAACAACTATGATGGGGGGATAATCCTCTACACCTCCAGCAACTACAACACCATTACCAACAACAATGCCTCTTTGAACACTTACAAAGGTGTCTCCCTCGATTCATCCAGCGGAAACAACATCACCGATAACACCGCCTCGAACAACGGGCAGTACGGCATTTATTTGGTCTTCTCCGACCGCAGCACTATCTTCAACAACACCGCTTCGAACAACGAGTACGGTATCTATTTGGTATTATTCTCCAATAGCAACACTATTTTCAACAACACCGCATCCTCGAATACCAACTACGGAATTTACCTTACTGCCTTGAGCAGTAATAACACTATTTACTACAATAATTTCATCAACAACACAAACCAAGCCTATGACGACCGCAATGACAATTGGTGGAATACATCTTATCCCACGGGCGGCAACTACTGGTCCGACTACACTGGAACAGACACTATGTCTGGCCCTCTCCAAAACATACCCGGCGCAGATGGCATCGGTGACACACCTTTTATTATCGATGCAGATTCACAGGACAATTACCCGTTGATGACCCCATGGAACGGCAGTTCTTCCCCGACTACGCCGTTCTTTAAGATTCCAGTTGTCGCCGGCTGGAACCTGATATCCATCCCTCTTATTCCCACGTCCACGTCGGTCCCCGATGCCCTCACCGACAGCGATGGCGACACGGCCTGGGACAGGATACAGTGGTTCGACGCGTTCGCCACGTCCAACATCTGGAAGCAGTACTACTCGGGCTGGAATTACACTCTCAACGACCTTTCTGGCGCAGACAACCAGAAGGGGCTTTGGATAAACATCACCGCCGTGGGCGACGGCTTCCTAAACGTCAGCGGTTCTATTTCGAATTCGACCTCAGTCCCGCTCCACGCAGGCTGGAACATGGTCGGTTATCCAACGCTGAACAATACCACTACGGTCGGGGACGCCTTCTGGGGCACCGGCGCCACTATGGTCGAGACATTCGACCCCGCAGCGCCATACAGAACCAAGTTTGTCGGCCCTAGCTATGTCATGAAGCCCGGTGAGGGATACTGGGTCTACGTTCCAGCTGATACAATCTGGACAGTCAACTGGTAAAAATTCCACGAGCAGGTGAGCCCCGAGCTTTTCGGTGCAAGCCTTTTCCCGAGGGGCGAGCCAGCGGAGTGGAATCGGAAAAGGCTTGCGGGTATTGGGTCTACGTTCCAGCTGATACAACGTGGACGGTTAATTGGTAATATTACTCCTCCACCTCGTACATCTGCGCCCTCCCCCTCTTCCCCGCCTTCTGTATCGCGCATATGTGCCTTAAAACGTACACCATCCTCTGCGCCAGACCCACATTGCACGGCACCGCCCTGGCGAGTTCCGCGGCGGTGAAGGGCTGCTTTAACGACGATGGGACGAGCGCCTTGTAGTCCCTCAGCAGGCCGAAGGTCACACTCCCTTCAACAGATATCAGGCACCTGTCGCCGAGAGACCACCCCCTGCGCCTCCACGAGCCCCTGCCATCGTTGAGCAGGATTATTTCCTCTTTCACGAGCAGCACCTCCAAGGTAAAGTTGGGCTCCATGAGCTGGTGCGGGATGGCGACCAATTCGTCGAAAACATCGTAAACGGTACCGTGTTTCGGGGAGCGCCTGGCGCTGCTCCCCTCACGGACTACCGTTCGCTCGAGCGCTATGGGATGGACGACGTGGACCTGATGCTCCCGCAACAGGTAGGCGAGCTTGCGCCTGAACCCTGCGAAGTTGCCGGTCTGTATCTCGATGAGCCGTTCTCCGCGCACGATGTCGACGACGTATCCGTCTATCTCCTCCTCCAGCAGGTCGCCCGGTTGCGCGTACCACTCCTTTATGGAAGCGTGGAGGGAGCGCTCGCCCAAAGTGCCGATGCTCACGGGGAAGGTAAGGGCGAGGGGAGATAATGGCTTAACGGTCGCAAATAGAATTGCGGCCCGGTCGAAGAAAGGTTTATAACTCACCTCGTTATCCGAGAGACTGATGAGCTTACAGATTACTGTGGGACCCTTACAGATAAAGGTAAGAGTTCAAAAAAATCCATTTAGAACAGGGGGATAATATAGCCAATGGTTAATACGAAATTGATAAGGAATATCATAGTTATCTGGTTGTGTTGTTTAACACTAACATCCGTTTTCATATTCGTAGGAAATAATGAATCAACAGCAATCGCCCCGCACAATCAGATATATATTAATGGCAATGCCGATTTTGCAATAAAAGCAGCAAATGAAGGTTGGTCGGGAGATGGAACACAAGGAAATCCCTACATTATTCAGGGGTATAATATCCAAACCAACACATCTCATGGAATACATATCGAGTCGACCACCGTTTATTTTATTATTCGAGATACGAATGTAACAATGGGAAGCGCTAGTCATCAATACTATGGAATTTATCTGAAATCGGTTCAGAATGGGATTATTTCAAATTGTAGTTTTACATGGGTTGTAACAGGTATATATTTAAACTTGTCCACTAACATTAACATTTCAAAAAATTATTTCACAAATAACACCTACGGAATCCAACTTTTTTCTTCTTCAACCAATGTAATTGTGGATAATGATGTTAGCCAGAGTGCTTATGAAGGCATCTGGCTAAACTTATCAGAAAAAAACAACATTCTGAACAATGAATTTTACTACAATCGAGGAATAAAGTTTGATTGGTCCCCCCATTGCATTATAAGGAATAATTTCCTCCACGATGAATGGGATCTTTTTGTAATGTTTAGTAACAGCGATAATGCAACTATCGAGGACAATAATTTTCTTAATATAACGGTGTCAATAATATGGTCTACTCAATCATCACGTTTCTCTATTCAAAACAATACTATTCAGAATTGCGGTAATATTTATTTGGTTTTTTCAAATTGGACAAAAATATGTGATAATAACATGACGGAGTCCGATGGCCTTGAGTTATACGGATCTTCAAATAATACAATATCAAGAAATATATTTAACACAAATAGAGTCGGTAGAAATTCAGGGGGTTGGGCCATAGAATTCAATGGCGATTCCTCGGATAATGTGTTTAATGCCAATAATATCTCACGCTATCCCTTGGGGATTAGGTGTTTTGGAATAAATAATAAATTGCATCACAACAATATGATAAATAATATTGACCAGGTCGAGGTCGAACAAATAGACAGAAACATTTGGGACGACATGCACGGTCAGGGGAACTACTGGGATAACTATACCGGTTCAGACATCGATGGGGATGGAGTTGGAGATACAAAGCTCCCGCATGAAGGATTAGATTATTATCCATTGACGAGCCCCGTCAACATTTTCACATGGACTGCTCCGACTACGACTGTTCCTTCTATTACTCGGAATCTTCAGGCGACATCAGGCAATACTTATGTCAATCTCACGTGGGACAGCCCTATTGATAATGGCGGATCAGCAGTTACGGGTTACACCATCTTCAGAAGCGCGACTCCCGGTCTTAAAGAAATGCTGACGACTATCGGAAATGTTACTTATTACAATGACACAACGGTCTTGTACGGTTTTACATACTATTACAAAGTCGGCGGAGTCAATAGCGTAGGTCTCGGCCCAATATCTAAAGAAATCAGCGTTGCCTTTCCACCTTCAGAGCCAGTGAATGTCACCGCATCTGCTGGTTATGAATATGTCAACTTATCATGGAAACCGCCACTTCACACTGCTGGCATCAACGTCACGGCGTACGAAATATTACGCGGAACGACGCCCAGTGGAAATAAGTCTCGAATATTTGTTGTTGTTAATGCTCAATGGTACAACGATACCGGCGTGGTAAATAATCAAACCTATTATTATCAAATTAGTGCATTCGGCGACTCTCTTGGATATGGGCGGCTAAGCGAAGAGGTCAATGCAACACCAAGAGGCGTTTCGGGCTCATCCAATGTTAACGATACAGACAATGACGGTATCCCAGATTATTGGGAATTGCATTATTTCGGAATCCTGTCATATGTAGCAAATGACGATCCTGACGGGGATGGATATACCAATTTACAAGAATATCAAGCCCAAACAAATCCAAATGACTCAGCAAACAATCCCGCTGGTACTGGAGCTGAGACAGACCAAGGTTTTCAGAATTATTGGTGGGTGATCTTAGTCATTGTCGTGATAGGTTCCATATTGTGTATCATGATGTATCTCTCCTTACGAAAACCCAAAACTCCAAAGGGCATCCATGAATGGAAAGCACCCTCAGAGCAATCTGACTCCACAACATCGGGGCAACCTGAATCCCAACCACTTCCCCAACAATCACCCCCAGAGCAAAAATAATGCTTTGCTTAGCGCCCATATCGTGTAGTAAACTCCCATTAATATATATATAAGGCAGGCTCCGCATCTTCCACGAAACCTTTATCTACGACCACGGTTTGCGCCATCTCAGATACACGCTCTATGTAGGAGGGAACGCCCGCCTGCACTACAGGAGGTGTCACAATGCCTGAAAAAACCACAGTGGATGCCGTCAAGACCGCCCTCGAGAAGGCCAAGCAGCGCAAGTTCAAGGAGTCGGTCGAGATAGCCATCAACCTGAAGGACATAGACCTCTCCAATCCGAAGAACAGGATAGACGAGGAGGTCATCCTGCCGAAAGGCCGCGGCGGGGAGGCGAAGATAGCCGTCATATGCAGCGGCGAGCTCGCCATCAAGGCCAAGAAGAGCGCCGACCTCGTCATAGCCCCCGAGCAGATCGGCGAGTACGCCGACGACAAGAAGAAAGCCAAGAAGCTCGTCACTGAGTACACGTTCTTCATAGCCGAGGCCCCGCTGATGCCAACAATCGGAAAGAGGCTCGGCGCAATCATGGGCCCGAGGGGGAAGATGCCGCGCCCGATACCGCAGTCGGCGGACCCGGCGCCGCTCATACAGAACCTCCGCATGACGATCAAGGTCAGGACCAGAGACAGGCCAACGTTCCACGCGCTCGTCGGCAGCAAGGAGATGGACGCCGACGCGCTCGCCGAGAACATCGAAGCGGTCCTCAAGAGGATAACGGCCAAGCTGGAGCGCGGCAAGATGAACATCAAATCGGCCTACGTGAAGACGAGCATGGGGCCGGCAGTGAGGCTGATTTAGATGAAGCGCGAGCAGGCCCCGAAGTGGAAGGCCGACGCGCTGACGACCGTCGAGCAGGCCATCAGCCAGCACCCAGTGGTGGCGATAGTAAACGTCGGCGGCATCACGGGCCCGCCGATGCAGACGATGCGCAAGAACCTGCGCGGCGACGTGACCATACAGGTCGCTAAGAAGAACCTCATCGAGCTCGCCATCAAGAGCCAGGCGAAGGCCAAGCCGGGCCTTGAGCAGCTCATACCGCTCATGAACGGCCAGAGCGCCGTCATAGCCGCGAAGATGAACCCCTTCAAGCTCTACCGCATCCTCGAGCTGGCGAAGACCAAGGCCGCCGCGAAGGGCGGCGAGGTCGCACCCGAGGACATAGACGTCAAGGCGGGAGAGACGCAGTTCAAGCCAGGCCCAATCGTCGGCGAGCTGCAGAAGGCGGGCATCCCGGCGGCCATAGCCGAAGGCAAGGTCATCATCAAGTCCGACAAGACGCTGGTGAAGGCCGGCGACAGGATACCGGCGGCGCTCGCGCCAGTGCTCACCAAGCTCGAGATCTTCCCGCTGACCGTCGGGGTCGACCTGAAGGCAGTGTACGAGGACGGGACGATATACACCGGCAGCGTGCTGGCAATCGACCCGGTACAGTACCAGAACAACGTCAGGCTCGCCGCGGCAGGAAGCCTAGCGGTCGCACTGGAGATAGGCTATGCGACCCCGTACACCATCAAACCGATGATAGCGAAAGCTGTGCGTGGGGCGATGGCCGTCGCGCTCGAGACCGGGACGATAACCAAGGACACGGCAGGGCCGGTCCTCGGGAAGGCGTACGCGCAGATGCTCGCTGTGGCGTCCAAAGTTCCGGACGCGCTGGACGAGGACTTGAAGAAGACGTTAGGATAATCTATTAAAAGGAGGTAGAAAGATGGAATATATATACAGCGCGATGGTGCTCCATTCCGCTGGGAAGCCGGTGACCGAAGAGGGAATAACGAGCGTGCTGAAGGCGGCAGGCGTCGCGGCCGACAAGGCCCGCGTGAAGGCGCTGACCGCGGCCCTCGAGGGGGTGAACATCGACGAGGCTATAAAGAGCGCGGCGATGGCACCGGTAGCGGCTGCGCCAGCCGCCGCGCCTGCGGACGAGAAGAAGGCTGCCAAGAAGGAGGAGAAGGAAGAGAAGAAGGTCTCCGAGGAAGAGGCGGCAGCCGGCCTGGGCGCGCTCTTTGGATAAGCGCACCGACAATCAAACCCAACCGCAGCTAGGGCCGGTCCGTGGCCCACGCAGTCCTAGCGGGACACCGCGTACGGCGCCTGGCGCGTCACTCCTTTCCTTCCTTGATATTTTCGACTGTTACGCCGCCCATACCAATTGCGAATGATTCTCATTTTGCGAAGGCACCACGCCAATTTAATAACCTCAGGAGTTCATTAGCAACATATTGGAGAGTGTAGATTTGACAACCACTGCCAAGTTCGTTGCGGGTTTTGTGTGCCTCATGCTGACGGTGTCCCCCATACTGATCGTTGGACATGAGACTGACAATCGGGGTATCGTACCGCAACTCCTTCAGAAGAATCCTAGCGAGGTGGGTGCAGCTTCTATAAACTCGGTCGCCCCTCCGGACGACATCACGCCAGTTCCGCTCCCTGGCGAGGTTCCTGGGGAACCCATGCACTTTAAAATACCGGTCGTTGAGGGATGGAATCTCATCTCAATTCCGATGGCGATGGAACCGAACACGCTTCCGGAGGCTTTGACGGACACAGCCATGGACACGGAATGGGACAGGGCGCAGTGGTACGATGCCTCAGACAATACCAATCCATGGAAGCAATATTACTCTCACTGGAACAATACCCTCACCGACCTTGTGACCGTAGATCCCAGGACGGGCATCTGGCTCAACGTAACAACTATCGGAGACGGTTTCATATCATTGAGCGGCCATAAGCTCGGCGCAATTTCCGTTCCGTTGAAGACAGGCTGGAACTTGGTGGGATACCCGACGTTGAATGACCTTGTGACCGTCGCCGACGCATTTTGGGGGACGGGCGCAACCATGGTCGAGGCGTTCGATCCTATGGCCTTGTATGGAACCCGGGCAGTGAGCCCGACTTATATCATGAAACCGGGGGAGGGATATTGGGTGTACGTTCCAACGGATACTGTCTGGTCTGTCTATTGGTAAAAAACCCGGGATATCTTTAAATACGGTTCCGCTAATTGCATTGGCATGTCCGTCAAGGTTCGCAGCGGCCACATAAAGTTCGACAAGAAGGTCAAGTACAAGGACCTCGCGCCGGTCTTCAAGGACATGTACCTCCGCTTCCTCGATAAAAGCAGCCAGATGCCCGAGGACGAGGAGGTCACGTACATGCTCATCCGCGAGAACCTCATCGACCTGGAGAACAACCGCAAGCCCGAGGGCTTCAACAGGCAGGGCAAGACGCGCATGATTTTCCCCATCAAGACCAAGGGTGGCATCGAGCTCTACATCTACAGGTACCAGCACTCGACGAAGAGCACCGATGTCGCCAAGGTCACCGAGTCGCTCAGCGCCTTCCTCACGCAGAAGAAGCTCAAGCACACCGTCGACTGGGACGACATGGAGATGCACAGGGGGAAGAAGTAGATGAGGCGCCAGCTCATGGACATCATCTGCTGCCCGGTGTGCAAGGGGGATCTCGCGCTCACAGTCAACAAGGAGGACAAGGACGAGATAGTCGAGGGGAGCCTCCGGTGCGGCAAGTGCGCGTTCGACTATCCGATCGAGGACGGGATACCGAACCTGCTGCCGCCGGAGATGCACAAGAAGTAATAGTTTTTCAATCGCACTTTCACCGACCTCATACAAAGCTTCATTATATCCCTAGGCTATTTACACTCGATGGAGTCAACAATATCTGCTACAGAACAGTTGAATCTTGATATTCCTCAGATGGCAAGTTCAGAGAGCGATCTTCTAAGAGTACAAAGTGCACAAAAAAGTGCATATACTTCTCATCATTTACATTTAGCGGATGCGCGAAAGTTAAAATTTATTAAGGATAATTCAGTTCATTTAATTGTAACATCACCACCTTACTGGATATTAAAAAAATATAATGAAAATCCCGATCAATTAGGTCATATACAAGATTATGAAAAATTCCTTACTGAGTTAAATAAAGTGTGGAAAGAATGCTATAGGGTTCTAGTTCCCGGTGGACGTTTAATTTGTGTCGTCGGAGATGTCTGTTTATCTAGAAAAAAATATGGGCGCCATTGGGTTATGCCATTACACGCTGATATTGTAGTAAATTGCCGTCACATCGGATTCGACAATCTTGCTCCAATCATTTGGTATAAAATATCAAATGCAAGTTATGAGGTCGAAAATGGATCAAAATTTTTAGGTAAGCCATATGAACCAAATGCAATAATTAAAAACGACATTGAATATATACTGATGCAAAGAAAACCTGGTGGATATCGTCAGCCAACTCCAGAGCAACGTCGACTCAGCGTAATACCTAAGAAACTATACGATGAATGGTTTAATCAAATTTATCGCATTCCTGGTGAATCAACCGCTGAACATCCTGCACCTTTTCCTTTGGAATTAGCTATCAGACTTGTTCGAATGTTTTCCTTTTATGGAGATACTATATTAGATCCGTTC
>JACRNV010000062.1 GCA_016214785.1 Methanobacteriota archaeon | reverse complement strand
CGCGCCGCTTCGCGGCGCGCACCGCCGAGACGCCATTGCCATAGACACCTAAAAACATAGCCCGGTTGGCCGGTGCCCGCTCGCCCTACATCCCCAACCTAAAAGGATGGGGAATTAGGGCGCGGCAATCATATTAAAGGTATGCCATGCAGCGATCGCAATACCAGACCTTGTGTTCCGGAATAAAGCGCGCTTCCCCGCCGCATTTTCTGCAACGGTTCGACTGCCCTATACGGTTTTGAGAGATATCGGCACCATTGCGGGACTGCGCCAATTGGTTTTGAGCAATCGCAGCCCCGCAGAAAGAGCATTTCAGGACCTCTCCAGGGAGCGCAACCTTTTCTGAGAACCCTCCGCACCTTGGGCAGTGCAGCCCGGCATTCATCGTGCTGATGGACTCTTCTAAGATGAACTCATCGGTCTGACGGTCTATGAAGCCTTTGACCATCCCCTTGGTCACGCATTCGAGCATTAGCTTCTCGGCTTTTTGTTCCGTGAGGCCAAGCCTGCCTGCAACCTTACTCAGTTGTATTCTCCTATACATCTTGAGATAGCTAGCGGTATCCTCTAGCATGGATTCGTGCCTGCTTCTCACGAACCAAGCACCGAGAAATATAGCGGTAATGGCCAGGTCGACGGGCGTACATGCCTGCAGGAACGTCCTTGCCGCTTGTGCGCTTTCTTCCGGCGTATAGCCCCCCACTCCGCTGGTTTGGTATGAGAACCCTATACAAATTATCAGCGCCGTCCAGAGAATGGAGAGGATGGTCAGAATCAGAAGCAGCTTAGTCCCCAGGGACCTGCCTAATGTCATTTGATACCCACAACGTAGCATGTTATTTTAATGTTCTTATATGATGAAACAATAGTGATTTTGGGCAAATGAAGATAAACTAGCCGCTCAATATCCTTACCGATGCCAGCAGACTTGAAAGCTATGTACGATAATGCGCGGAGCCTGTCCGACATATTCGAGGTCGTGAAGGCCGCCGTTCGGCAGACGCTGGGGCAGGGCCGGGGCGGCCTGATGCTCGGGCTTGCGAACCTGGGCAACCATCCTCGCGGGTTCCTCGGGGCCTTCTTCCCCGTCGGCACCAACATCATCGTGATGAACCGCGTCCCACTGAATCGAATCAAGGACACGCAGCCGGAGCTCTACAGGCCGTACGCCTTCCACGTCCTCCTGCACGAGTACCTGCACACCCTCGGGCACCTGGACGAGCGCGACGTGAGGAGGAGGGCGCTCGAAATCTCAATCGCCGCGTTCGGGCAGGCGCACATGACGGCAAGGATTGCAGCGAGCACGGAGACGTTCATTCCAAACCTCGTATACCCGGACGTCGCGTGGCAGCCCGAGAGCCTGAGCATCGAGCTCGTGAAGGACTTCGACAGGTCGAGCGCGAGCTACATCGGGTGATCGATTGCAGCATTCACAATTTGGTGAGAAGCTCGCTCAGGGATTCTATTCCCTCTGCCCAACCGGGCATCCCGCCCTTCCCTTTCCTATCGATTAGAAAGAAACGCATGCCCACCTTCGTCGCGCCACCGTCCGTATCGCTCCTGTCTCCGACAAAGGCCGAGTCCTGCGCTTCAACGCCCATCCTCTTCAAAGTCTCCGTGAAGATGCGCTGGCCGGGCTTCTCGCACCTGAAGGTGTCGGAACCCACTAAGGCGTTGAAGAGGTGATGGTTTATACCCGATCTTCTCAGGACATCGTATATCTCGTCCTCGAGGCCGTTCGAGATGATGCCCAGGAGGTAACCCCTCTCTTTCAATGCTTCGAGGGTTGGCACGCTGTCGTCATATGCATATATATACAAGTGGTCGAACCACCGGTAGTGAATCTCTCTCGCGTAGCGCGCCAGATCCCCCTCGATTCCCAAGCGCGTCAGCACTGCCTTGTCCCATGGAACCCAGAAATCTTCAAGATGGTCTGCGCAATTGTATGCGTGCAACCCCTTTTCTCTGAACTCCTTGCCAGTCTTCTTTATTGCGTCGATAATGGCATCACCATCTGGTGGCTTAACACCAAGCGCGGCAAGGATTGATTGAAACACCTCGTGGTTCTCCCGCCGAGCATCGATGAGCGTATTGCCGAGGTCAAAGAGGACGGCCTTCGCCATCTAATCCCCGCGCCCTATCGCCACCATCCTATCGAGGGGTACGCGGGCTTTCTCGATGATGTCCTTCGGAAGCGTTATCCTGTCTTCGAGGGTCTCCAATGCCCTGGCAACCAATTCCAGCGTCGTCTTCTTCATGTTCGGGCAGATTGCGCCGGGCACCGTGTAGAACGTCTTGCCGGGGTTTTCTTTTCGCAGCCGGTAGGCGTGCTCCTGCTCGGTCCCGACGATGAACTCTTTCACGGGCGACTCCCTGCAGTATTTCAGCATCCCCTCGGTCGACGCCGCTTTGCTCGCGATGTCGATGACCTCGGGGGCGCACTCGGGGTGGACGATGATTTCGGCCAAGGGATGCTCTCTCTTCAACTGCGAGAGCAGTTCAACAGTGATTCTGTTCTGGTGCGTGGGGCAGTAGCCGGGCCAGAGGACAAGCTCCTTGTCCTTGACGAACCGCTGCACGTACAGCCCGAGGTTCCTGTCCGGGGTGAAGATTATCTTCTTCTCCCTGAGGCTATTGACGACCTTGACGGCATTGGAGGACGTGCAGCAATAGTCCGATTCGGCCTTCACCGCCGCCGAGGTGTTGACGTAGGACACGACGGGCACGCCCGGGTGCTCGGCCTTGAGCTCGCGCAGCGCGGGCTTGGTTATCATCGCCGCCATGGGGCAGACCGCCGCCTTCGTCGGCATCACCACGATCTTGGAAGGGTTGAGGATGAGAGCGCTCTCGGCCATGAAATCCACGCCGCAGAATATTATAACGTCGGCAGAGGTCTTCGTCGCCGCCATCGAGAGTCCCAGGGAATCCCCGGTGAAGTCCGCAACCTCCTGCACCTCGGGGCGCTGGTAGTTGTGGGCGAGGACGACGGCGGTCCTCTCCTTCTTCAGCGCGGCGATTTTACCGGCCAATTCGATGCTCATCGGCTGAAGGAAGGAGAGGTGGATTATTAACCTTACCGCGCATGACAGAATCGCTAAACTCCCTAGCGATGGGCGCTCCATTTGCCCCCTCTACTTATTCTGCGGCAATGTTGATATACACATTGCCCGATTCTTGGTTCGGGTGAACCATGAGCTGGAAAGCGTCAGACAAGGTGGACCGGAAGAAGGGGATGAAGGACCTGGTCAAGAAGCTACACAAGGGGGCGACGCCCGAGCAGTTGAGGGAGGACTTCAAGGAGGTCATCAAGGGAGCCCCCCCGGCCGAGATAGCGCATATCGAGGAGCAGCTCGTCAAGGAGGGCATGCCAGTCGAGGATCTCCACAGGTTCTGCGACATTCATATCGCCATGTTCAAGGGCGAGCTCGATGCGGCGAGGCCCATTGCCGAACCGGGGCACCCCGTGCGCATCCTGATGGAGGAGCACGCGCTCATGCTCAAGTTCGCCAGCGACCTGAACGCCAAGGTCTGCGGCGCAAAGAAGCCCAGCGAAGATGTCGAGGACATCGTCCATCACATCAAGGCCTCGGAGAGCCACTACCTGCGCGAGGAGAACGTCCTCTTTCCCTACCTGGAGAAGCACGGCGTGACGCAGCCCCCGGCAGTCATGTGGATGGAGCACGACCAGATACGCGCGATAAAGAAACAGCTCTACGCCAGCCTCGATAAGGGGGACATGAAGGGCCTGGAGATGCAGGCCAAGGCGCTGGCCGAGATGCTGTCGCAGCACTTCTACAAGGAGAACAACATCCTCTTTCCGACCGGTCTTGAGGTCATACCCGAGATGGAGTGGAAGGAGATACGCGCGCAGTTCGACGAGATGGGCTACTGCTGCTTCACGCCGGAAGGTGCGATGGGAGACGCAGGGAAGGCGACGGAATCGCAGAAAACATCAGAGGATGGACAGAAGAAGCAAATGGAGGAAGACGGCATGATTAAATTCGAGACGGGGGAACTGACGGCCGAGCAGCTGGAGGCGATGTTGGACGCGATGCCGGTGGACATGACCTTCGTGGATGCGGATGACACGGTGCGCTACTTCAGCAACTCGAAGGACAGGATATTCGCGAGGACGAAGGCCATCATCGGGCGCAAGGTCCAGAACTGCCACCCGCAGAAGAGCTACGGGGCCGTGAACAAGATACTCGAAGGCTTCAAGGCCGGGACGATGGACAAGGCGGAGTTCTGGATAAACATGGGCCCGAAGCTCGTGTACATCAGGTACTTCGCCGTGAGAAAGAACGGGAAGTACATGGGCTGCCTGGAAGTGTCGCAGGAGATATCGGGAATAAAAAAGATAGAAGGCGAGAAGAGGCTTATATGAACATGGAGATAGCGCCCCTATGAGCGAGGAGCGAGAGTTCGACGTCATCATCGTGGGGGGAGGGCCTGCCGGCATCACCGCGGGCATCAGGTGCAGCTCGCATAACCTCTCGACGCTGTTGCTGGAAGCGAGAAAGCTCGGAGGGCAGCTGACGCAGCTGTACCCCACGAAATATGTCCTTGACTATTCATCGCACCCCGATATCAGGGCGGGATACCTCGCGGACCTCATGGTGCACCATGCGAGGGAGAAAGGCGTGCGGATGGCCGAGGGGGCCCAGGTGCGGCGCATCGAGCCCTCGAAGGATGGATTTATCGTCACGGCGGGCGCTGACCGATACGGGGCAAAGGCCGTCATACTCGCCATCGGAATGGGCGTTTTCGAGCCCATGCGCCTGGGCGTCGAGGGCGAGGGCCGCTTCGAGGACAAGGGCGTGAGCTACGCAGTGCCCAACCTGGAGATATACAGGGGGCTGAAGGTGCTCGTGGTCGGGGGCGGCGACACGGCCATCGAAAACGCGATAGGGCTGAGCCAGGTGGCCCGCGTCACGCTCGCGCACAGGCGAGACTCCTTCAGGGCCACGGAGGCAAACGTCTCCATATTGAAGCGCTCCCTCGTTCAGGTCCTTTACGATACGGAGGTAACGGGGATAACCGGAGACGAGCGGGCGAAGCGGGCGGCATTGCGGGACGTCAGGACCGGGCTCGCCACGGAAATCGATGTGGACGCAGTGATCGTCAACATAGGTTTCGCCCCGGACCTTTCCCTGGTGAAGAACCTCCGGGTAAGGAACGACGGAAGGCACATTTTGGTTGAGGACATGGGGATGGGCACCAACGTGCCCGGCATATTCGCCTGCGGCGACATCGTCGATTACGCCGGCAAGGCCCGGCTGATACAGCCTGCCGCCGCGGAGGGGGTCCTCGCCACAGAAGGGGCGCACAGGCACATCGCCGAGCGAAGATCGCGCCTCGCCTCCGAATGATGGGAGCGGGCCCGTGCCCCCGCATCAGCGCTGCATGCATTCCACGAACCTTTGCACGCTCCGGTCGTACGTGCGCTCCACGTCCTTCGGGAAGCAGCATGCCGGCAGCACCCCGCTCCCCAGGTGGTGCTGCAGGCACTCGCAGCAAATCCCCTTGCGCGGGCAGCCCGGGTAGGTGCAATTGCACTTCGATTTGTTCGATGCGGCCTTGCATTCCATGACGGGTGGAATGAACAAAACCCTCATATCCTTTTCCACCCTCCCTCGATCCTTGGAGGAAGTCAACATGGCAAGCGGATATGTTCAACTTTGGGAGGTGATAAGGAGATTCGATTGCGGCAATTATGAAACGAAGAATATCCTTATTACCGAAACCCTTTTATCAATCGCTCCCATTCCCGTTGCCAGCAAGCCGCCGGTGCCGGCAACCCGGCGTTTGAGAGGGAGTGACATGGGCCGTAAAGTGTGCATAGTAGGCGGAGCGACCACGCCCTTCGACTACGGGCCGACGGGGCTCGAGAACGTCGAGAAGGGCGCTGCGGACTGCATCAAGGAGACGCAGAGGGACGTCCCTGATTTCCACATGAAGGACCTGGACTTCATGATATACTCGCACTTCTCGGTTCACTTCGGCCACCAGCTGGCCGCCGAGTGGATAGTGCACGACCATCTAGGGCTCTGCGGCATGCCGCACATACGCATAGAGAACGGCGGCAACACGGGCGGGTCGGCGCTCTACGGCGCGGCCCTGGCCATAATGTCCGGCCACCACGATGTGGTCGGAATCGTGGGCTGGGAGACGATGGACTCGGTGCGCCAGTCACAGGGCTCCGAGTTCATCGCCATGGCTTCCGACGTGAGGTACGAGCTCATGGTCGGCGGCATCTATCCGATTTACTACGCTTCCATGGCGAACAAGTGGATGAAGGAGAACGGCATGAAAGAGGAAGATATAGCGCTCATCTCCGTCAAGAACAAGAACAACGCCATGGACAATCCGAAGGCGCAATGGTACCGCAACGAGCACCGATATATCACAGTAGATGATGTCATGAACTCCGGCCTCATCGCATACCCTATCAAGAAGTACGACTGCTGCGTCATGTCGCGCGGGACGGCCTTCATGCTCGTGACATCCGAGGAGTACGCGAAGAAGGTTGCGCCTGACCACTACACGGTCATCGACGGCATTGGCCTATCGAGCTGCACGATAAGGGCCGGTGACAGGATCGGATACCCGTCGTGGGAGAAGCTATATGGCAAGGGCTACCCGGACATGACCGAGTTCGGCGCGTGCCGCAAGTCGGCCGAGGACGCTTACAAAATGGCGGGCATCACCGACCCGAAGAAGGAGATAAGCTTCGGGGAGATACACGACGCGTTCAGCACCTCGGAGGCGCAGATCTACAAGGCGCTGGGGATCGCCAACAGGGACAACATCGCGAAGCTCATCAGGGACGGCGAGACCACCATGGACGGCAGCATCCCGATGAACCCCGGCGGCGGCCTTATCGGCTACGGCCATCCGGTGGGGGCCACCGGCCTGATGAGCTCCATCGAGGCGCACTACCAGTTATCAGGGCTCGCCTCCAAGAAACATCTGAGCAAGAAAACAACCGTAGAGAATGCAAAGTGCGGCATAGTGAACAGCCACGCCGGCACGGGGACGAGCATCTCCAACTTCATCCTCAGGAGGCCTTGAGATGGCGGCGAAGAAGGCGAAGACGGCAAGGCGCGAGACCAAGGAGGTCAAGGACCCGAAGGACAAGGCCTTCGATAAGGGCCCCGGCTTCCACAGGCAGACGTGGTTCAGGCCCGAGGGCGTTGACGAGCCAGGCTTAGCGTTCGTCGGGTACGAGATAGCGGACAACGACGAGAACTTCAACCAGTTCCTCCACTACGACCAGCTCTACACGATAAGGCACGGGCAGAACAGCAGGTTCTTCAGGAACCTGCTGAAGGGCAAGCTCATGGGCACGAAGTGCCCGAAGTGCGGCGCGGCCTGGGTTCCGCCGAGGACGAACTGCTGGGACATAGACTGCGACCTCCAGGAGACGAAGTGGGTCGAGTTCCCGCTCAAGGCCAAGGTCCACACGTGGACGGTCGCGGGCTGGAGCGGCAGGTCGAGCCTGAAGAAGCTGCCGTTCGTCCTGGCCTACGCGAAGATAGAGGGGAGTACAGTCGCAATTGCGAACTACCTCCAGGGCATCAAGCCATGGGAGGCCGAGTTCGACATGCCCCTGAAGGTCGTCTTCGTTCCCGAGAACGAGCGCGTGGGCGCCGTCACCGACTTCCACTTCGAGCCCGCGGACGGCTGGAAGCCGGGGCCGATGACGCCTGAGAAGGAGAGGATAAAGAAGCTGGTGGAACCGATCTATGAATGGGTTAAAACCCTGAAGTGATCCGTATCTCAAATGTGCCCGTTCATCCCCCTGTAACTTAAAGGATATCACCAGAATGAGTGCTCCCCACCATAAATGGTGGGGTATCCTCAAAGGTTAGTTGGCGAAGTCGTTCAGAGACCTTTGAGGAGTCCCCGAAGCTGATTCTTCCGTCGCTGGCCATGTCAATAGCGGTCTGCGGCTCTCGGTGTGG
>JACRNV010000063.1 GCA_016214785.1 Methanobacteriota archaeon | reverse complement strand
CAATGCAATAAGGAGATCAAAAAACCGCTGCATAATAAGTACTTCAAGTCTGTGCCTGCCATACGGCAGGCAGTCCGACGGTTCCTTAAGAATGATTTTTTTATGCCCAAAATGTTTACTTATTTATGTCCTTAGCTATCAGATCTACTATATCTTCAACAATGTGGATTCAATAGGATTCAGCAATTTAATTCTATCGGGATTTTTAATTTGAGAGACTTGCTAAACTCAGATGATAATCGTATAAAACAATTGCCTGGTGTATATGATTGGCATGTTTGTAGATGGAAACTACAAGCGAAATTTTTATTAAACAATCAATCGTCGGTTTTGAAGAAACCACCAAACCAATCTGAATTCATATATTACGATATAGAAACAAATATTCAACAGAATCTTGTTTGGCTTATTGGAATATATAATCCTAATAAAGATGAATTTAAACAATTTTTAGCAAAAAATACGAAAGATGAAAGAAAAATACTAGAGGCGTTTGTCAAATATCAAAATGGACAAGCATGTGAGAAGTTGTGCAGTTATAGCGGAAGTTGGTTTGACCGCAGAGTAATACAAAAACGATTAAATCATCATGCAATAAGAAGCTCATCTTTTGAAAATAGTATAGAAATCGATTTAGGTTTGGAGATTCAACAAACGCTTATCGCAAAGGTTCAAAATTATCAATTAAAATCAATTGGCAATTTCTTTAATTATAAATGGACACATAAAGATGAGATTGACGGATTTTTGGTTGCATTAAGATATGAAGCATATCAGAGAGATAAATCTATTTGTATTGATTGGAACCAACTCCTCGAATACAATCGAGATGATGTATTAGTTTTACCACATATACTCCAGGGAATGGGAGAAATATATGAGCGGAAGTATTGTGAAAAATCTACTCGTACTCCGCCCACCTCTTGACCTTGAGGTCTTCCAGCTTCGTCTCGCTAATGGCCTCGGCGAACCTCTTCGCTATCTGCAGGTTTGTGATTAAGGGGACTCCGTAATCCACGGCCTGGCGCCGGATGAGGTAGTCGTTCTCAAGCTCCTGCTTCTCTATGTTCTTCGGGATGTTGATGACCAGGTCTATCTTGCCCCCTGAGATGGCGCTGAGCGCGTTCGGCTCCTCCTTCTCCAGCGGCCATCTCAGGACCTTGCACTTGATGCCTTCGACGGCATAAAATTCCGCCGTGCCTTTTGTGGCATAGAGGTCGAGGCCCATCTCGGCGAGCGCCCTCACGCCCGGCAGCAGCTCGGCCTTGCTGTGCGTCGGGCCGGTTGAGAGGAAGACGCTGCGCTTCGGCAGCTTGAAGCCCACCGATAAGAGGCTTTTGAGGAACGCCTCGCGGAAGTCGTCCCCCAGGCACGCCACCTCGCCGGTGGAGACCATCTCCACCCCCGTCACCGGGTCGGAGCCCTTCAGGCGGGTGAACGAGAACATCGGCGCCTTCACGCCCACGTAATCCAGATCGAACGACGACTTGTCTATCTTAGGCACGCGCTTCCCCATTATTATCCGCGTGGCGAGGTCTATGAAGTTGACCTTGAATACCTTGGAGACGAAGGGCGCGCTCCTCGACGCCCGTAAATTGCACTCAATGACCTTCACCTGGTTGTCCTTGCAGATGAACTGGATGTTGAAGGGCCCGGAGATGTTCAGCGCCTTCGCGATATGGCGCGTTATCTTCTTTATCTGGCGCATCGTCTCCAAGTAAGTGCGCTGGGGCGGGAGGACGAGGGTGGCGTCGCCGCTGTGCACTCCGGCGTTCTCGACGTGCGCGGAGATACCGTAGCAGTAGAGCTCCCCCTTGGAGGCGACTGCGTCAATCTCTATCTCCTTGGCCTCGGTGATGAACTTGCTGATGACGACGGGATGCTCCTTGCTCACCATCGAGGCTTTCTTCAGGTAGCCCTTCAGCTCCTCCTTCGAGAGCGCGACGCTCATCGCCGCCCCGCTCAGGACATAGCTCGGGCGAATCAGCACCGGGTAGCCGGCCTTCTCCGCGAACTTCTCGGCCTCCTCGATGCTCGTCAGCTCCTGCCAGGCCGGCTGGTCGATGCCCATCCTGTCGAGCAGCGCGGAGAACTTGTGCCTGTCCTCGGCGACGTCGATGCTCGCGGGAGAAGTCCCCAATATCTTCACGCCTGCATCGTGCAAAGGGAGCGCGAGGTTGTTCGGCACCTGTCCTCCCATCGAAACGACGACGCCGAGCGGCCTCTCCTTGTCGCAGATGTCCAGGACGCGCTCGAGGCTCAGCTCCTCGAAGTAGAGCTTGTGGCTCACATCGTAATCGGTGCTCACGGTCTCGGGGTTGCAGTTGATGACGATGGGCCTGAACTTCATCTTGCGCAGTGCGTTCACGGCATTGACGCAGCACCAGTCGAACTCGACCGACGAGCCGATCCTGTAAGGCCCGCCCCCGAGCACGATGACTTGATTTTTATCTCCAGGCTCGACGTCGTCCTCCGTACCGTTGTATGTGAGGTAGAGGTAATTAACGCTCGCCGGATACTCGCCGGCCAGCGTGTCTATCTGCTTGCTCACGGGGACGATGCCGTGGCGCTTCCTAGCCCGCCGGACCTCCTGCTCCGTGCTTTTCGTCAATATGGCCAACTGCAAATCCGAAAAGCCCTTCCTCTTGGCCTCCCGCAAAAGCTCGATCGGGATGTCGTCGAGGCGCTTTCCGGAGAGCCTCCCCTCAAGCTCGATTATGTTCGCCATCTTCTGAAGGAACCAGTTGTCGATTCTCGAGAGCCTGTTTATCTTCTCGACGTCGAAGCCCTGCCTCAGGGCCTCGGCGACTGCGAACATCCTGCGCTCCGTCGGCTGCCCGACCTCCTTCTCGAGGTCTGTGAACGAGACGTCGTTGCACACGAGGCCGTTCATGCCTATGTCCAGCATGCGGATGGCCTTCTGCAGTGCCTCCTCGTACGTGCGCCCGATCGCCATGACCTCGCCTATGGACTTCATCTCCGAGCCCAGTATCATGCTCGCGTTCCTGAACTTCTGCATGTCCCACTTCGGGTACTTCAGCACGATGTAGTCAAGCGCGGGCTCGAAGCACGCGAATGTCTTCTTCGTCGCAGGGTTCTGCACGTCCATCAGCGACTTGCCCAGCGCGAGCTTCGTCGCTATGAACGCGAGCGGGTAGCCCGTTGCCTTCGATGCAAGCGCCGAACTGCGGCTGAGGCGTGCGTTGACCTCGATGATGCGGTAGTCGCCACTTCGAGGGTCGAGGGCGTACTGAATGTTGCACTCGCCGACGATGCCGATGTGGCGGATGAGCTTGATTGCGATGGAGCGGAGCCTGAAATTCTCCTCCGCGCTGAGCGTCTGCACCGGGGCGACGACGACGCTCTCGCCCGTGTGTATCCCCATCGGGTCGACGTTCTCCATCGAGCAGATGGTGATGCAGTTGTTGTGCCTGTCGCGGACGACCTCGTACTCGAGCTCCTTCCACCCGAAGAGGTACTCCTCGATGAGGACTTGCTTCGTGAATGAGAGGGCTTTGCCGACCATCTCCTCGAGCTGGGCCCTGGTCTTTGCCACGCCCGAGCCCAGGCCACCCAGGGCATACGCGATGCGGCACATCACCGGGTAGCCGATCTCATCGGCCGCTTCCAGAGCCTCGCGCACCGTTTCCACGGCCTTGCTCTTCGGCACCTTGAGCCCGGCCTCTCGCACCTTCTTTGCAAATAGCTCCCTGTCCTCGGTGTTCTTTATCGCGTCTATCTGAGTGCCGAGGACGGCGATGCCGTGCCTCTTCAGCGCGCCGCTCTCCGCGAGCTCGATGCCCACGTTCAGGGCGGTCTGCCCGCCGAAGCCCAGGAGGATGCCGTCGGGGCGCTCGCGATCTATTACTTTTTCCACAAAGAAAGCGTCGATGGGGAGGAAGTAGACGTGGTCGGCCATCTGCTCAGAAGTTTGGATAGTCGCGATGTTCGGGTTCACCAGAACGGTCTCGATTCCCTCCTCCTTCAGCGCCTTGATGCACTGGCTCCCCGAGTAGTCGAACTCCCCCGCCTGGCCAATGCTGATGGCGCCCGAGCCGAGTATCAGGACCTTCTTGACCTCGCCCCTCATTTCAGCGACCTCAGGAACATGTCGAAGATGAATTCCGTGTCATCGGGGCCCGGCGACGCCTCCGGATGGAACTGCGTGCCGAAGAAGGGCTTGGAGACGTGGATGATGCCCTCGTTCGTGCGGTCGTTGTTGTTGTAGAACCACTCGCGCCAGTCCTCCGGCAGGGTGTCGGAATCGACAGCGTAGCCGTGATTCTGGGACGTGATGTAGCAGCGCCTCGTACCGGCCTCGGCGCACGGCTGGTTCTGGCTCCTGTGCCCGTACTTGAGCTTGTAAGTATCGGCGCCTGCGGCGAGGCCGAGAATCTGCGAGCCGAGGCAGATGCCCAGGATCGGGGTGTCCCCCACCATGGCTTTCTTCACCTGCGCGATGGTCTCCACACACGTCTTCGGGTCTCCGGGGCCGTTGGAGATGACTACGCCATCATGGCTCTCGGATGACAGGTCGTGGTTCCAGGGGCAGCGCAGGACCGACATCCCGCGGCGGAGGAACGCCCGCACGATGTTGTTCTTCACGCCGCAATCGACAATGAGTATGGTCTTCTTCCCCTTGCCGTACTTGACCGGCTCGGGGACGCTGACCTCTGCGGCAAGGTTCCTCCTGTTCGGGTCGGAGAGGTCGATTTTATCGTTCTCGCTAACGACCTTGCCGAGCATCGTGCCGCGCTCCCTGAGGTGCTTGGTCAGCGCCCTCGTGTCAATGCCGTGGATGCCCGGGACGCCATTGGAGGAGAGCCATTCGTCCAGCGATTTCACCGCGCTCCAGTGCGAGTATTTCTCCGAATGCTCGGTGAGCACGAGGGCGCTGGCTTGTATCCTGTCGGACTCGAAGTTCCTCAGCAAGCCCCCGTCCCTCTCATCGTTCGGGACGCCGTAGTTGCCTATGAGCGGGTATGTCTGGACGAGTATCTGCCCACGGTAAGACGGGTCGGTGAGGGTCTCGGGATATCCAATCATGCCCGTGTTGAAGACGACCTCGCCTGCGACGGGGACATCGGCGCCAAAACCGTAACCCTCGAACCTCGCCCCATCCTCGAGCACGAGCCTGGCGGGGTGGCGTTCACCGGCCATGAAAGCCCGGCCTCCGCGACGAGAAAATGGGCGCCATGGACCGCCTCCCCAGGTTGCCCGGCGCGCCCATCCAAATCATTGGGAAGGCGAAATGGCAATGTTGGATATAAACGTGCGCGAAGTCAAGGGGCGATGCGCACCCTGTCCCTGGGGAAGAGCACGCACTCCCTGATGTTCGGGAGCCTGAGGAGCATGTGCAGGAAGCGCTCGACGCCGAGACCGAAGCCGCCGTGCGGGGGCATGCCGAACCTGAAGGCCTTGAGGTAGAACTCGAACGCCTCCGGGCTCATGTCGTTCTCCTCGATCTGGGCGATGAGCCGTGGCAGGCGGTGCTCCCTCTGGCCTCCCGAGACAAGCTCCTCGCCGTCGAACTCGAAATCGAAGTAGCCCGTGAGCGATGGATCCTCGTCCAGGCGCATGGCGTAGAACGTCCCGCGCTTAAGCTCGGTCGGGAAGCGCGTGATGAAGTAGAGCCGCGAGCCGTGTTCTTTCTTCACAATATCGCCGAGCATCTTCTCGCCGTCGGTGTCTATGTCCTGGCCGACCTCTATCTTCTTCCCCGCGCCCTGCAAGAGCCTCACGCACTCCTCGTGCGTGAGCCTTGGGAAGGGGGGCTTCTGTTCGCTGGGTTCGATCCCGAGCATGGAAAGCTCGGCAGTGCATTTCCTTGAAACGTGGGTTATCGCATGGGCAACCAGGCCTTCGACCACCTTCATCACGTCGTCGGAATCCTTGACGAACGACATCTCCACGTCGAGGGACGTGAACTCCGAGAGGTGCCGGACGGTGTCGCTGAGCTCGGCCCTGTATGCGGGCGCGATCTCGAATATGCGCTCGAAGCCCGCGCCCATCAACGATTGCTTGTAGAGCTGCGGGCTCTGCGCCAGGTACGCCTCCCTCCCGAAGTAGCTGAGCTTGAAAAGGGTGGCGCCGCCCTCGGCGCCGGCTGCGACTATCTTCGGCGTCTGTACCTCCAGGAAGCCCTCGCTGGAAAGGTACTCGCGCGAGCCCCCCAGGAGCGCGTCCCTGACCTTGAAAATGGCAAGGACCTGCTCGCGCCTGAGGTCCATGAACCTGTTGCTGAGCCGCGTGTCGAGGTCGATGTTCACCTTGTCGATGACGCCCATCGGCAACGGCGTCTCGGCGACGTTCAGCGCGGCCATGGCCGACGGGATGATTTCAAACCCCGCGCGCGCCTCCTTGTTTGCCTTGAGGGTGCCCCGGACTGCGATGACGCTCTCGCGCGGGATGGTGGTGAGCTCCTTGAATAGCCCGGGCTCTATCTTCTTCTTCGGTAATGTGAGCTGGACTGTCCCGTCGCGGTCCCTGAGCTGGATGAACGATATGCCGCCGAGGTTGCGCGTGTCCTGCACCCAGCCGGCGACGGTCACTTCCTGCCCGTCCATCGAGGCCGATAGTTTGGAGGAGCGGGCGCGCGTTGCCATGTCTATTGCGTCAGGCATTCGTATCGAGCGGTGAAGCCATTGCCGGTATAAAAATGGGTGTGCGCCGAACAATATAGATGATATAAGAGTTGTTTATCAAAGCGTCTCATCAATGAGGGGGTTGGCAGACCCATCCCTACCTCCGGAAAGCATAATTACTGCGAGCCGATGACTCGTCTCGACACGAAATGCCCCTGATACTCGTGCGCTACGGCGAGCTGGCCCTCAAGAGCCCGAACGTGAGGCGCAGGTTCGAGGACAGGCTCGTGCGCAACATACACGAGCTCTTCCTTTCCGAGAAGCTGGAGTGCCTCACGAGGATGGAGCGCGGCCGCATCTTTCTCACAGTCGCCGATTTCGAGAAGGCGTCGAAGGCTCTATCGCGCGTCTTTGGCATCGTCTCCTTCAGCCCCGTCCACGAGACGACGCACGAGATTGCTGAAATAGAAAAGAAGGTCATCGAGCTCGCCGAGCCGCTGCTGAAGGAAGGCTCGTCGTTCGCCATACGCGCGACCAGGGCCGGGAGCCAGGGCTACACGAGCCAGGACCTCGCGAAGGCGGTAGGCGCCGCTGTTATGGCGCATTTCAAGGGCAGGAACATCTCCGTCGACCTGGACGAGCCCGACGTCGAGCTTTTCGTGGAGGCGAGGGACAACAGGGCATTCTCGTTCACAGAGTCCTTCAAAGGCCCCGGCGGGATGCCTTACGGCACGCAAGGGCGCGCGCTGGCAATCATCGAGAGGGAAGAAGACATAACTGCTGCCTGGCTGGTCGCAAAGCGGGGATGCGAGATCGTATGCGCCCAGACCTCGGAGCAACTCTCTGGGCCCTTGAAAAAGTGGTGCCCGGGGCCTGAAATTCTGCCGCTTCCGGAGAAAACGGAAATGCTCTGGGATGCCGCGTACAAGGTAGGGGCGCAGGCATTGATCCTCGGGTGGGGCTTGGAAAAGGTCGAACGCGAGGCTCTCAAAGGCCCGCTGCCAGTTTTCTATCCCCTCGTCGGATTAAGCGACGACGAAGCTAAAAGGATTTTACAGAAAGTGAGAGGGGATTAAACTTTTAGAACCAAGCATCGATGCTCTTCTGCGCCGATGCCGATTTCGCCGCCGCTATCTTCCCGACAGTGGCCTCTATCCTCTGGTGCGAGAAGCCGCGCCTGTCGCACAGGAATGCGACAATCCCTGCGACGTCTGGCGATTTCCATTTCAGCTCGTAGGCGTCGGTGACATTGGGCTTCAGAAATATCTCTCTCACCGCGTCGATAGAGGGGATGTCATAGCCCTTGGCGGCCATCACGGCCTTCGCGTCCCCGAGCTCCTTGACGAGCTTCATCCCCTTTTTCGGGCCGATGCCTCGAACGCCTTCGTTGAAGTCCGTGCCCATCAGTATCCCGAGGTCGACGAGCTGCTCGCGCGTCATGCCGAGCTGGGCGAGGGCTCTCTCGGCCTCGATCATCTCCGGTCTGATGGTGACGTAGATGTCCCGGCGCGGCACCTTCCGCCTGCCGCTCAACGTCATGTTCCTGATGAGCCTCGGCGAGCCGAAGAGGATGCTGTCGTAGTCCTGCGAGGCCGCTGCCCAAACGTCGCCGCGCGCGGCCATGTGGCTGGCCTGCGCCTCCCCCTCGCCGGGAGCCATGATGCACGGTATCCCCAGCAAACCGAGGAGATCGGCCGATTCCTGCACCATGTCCCCCGTGAGCCTGGTGCTCTGCTGCGCCTTCGTGCGGGCCTTCTCCATGTCGCCGGCCTCCAAGGCTTCGCGCCACTCGACCTCGGCCGCCTCGCGCCTCGACCTGCGCTCGCTTATCGTCGACGATTTCAGCGGATGCGGCTTGCCGTCGAAGACATAGACGGGCCTTACGCCCACTTCCAACAGGCTGGAGTTCCGGTAAATCAGCCCGGCGAGGTGAGAGGTGACCTTGCCTTCCGGGGACATGAGCTGCGTGCCGTCGGGCTGCCTGATGCTCGATAGGAATTGGTACAGCGCGTTGTAGGCGTCTATTGCAACGGCCCGGCCCCTGAAGTCGGCAAGCTCGCGCGGCTCCGCGGCCACGATGTCGGCTATGTCCAGCCCCATGTAGCGGCAATCGGCGAGGGGGGAGATAACTGTTGCGCCCTCGATGGGCCTGCCCCCGGCTTGTGATGGCCCGGGCAAAGTATTATCTATCGATTCCCTCAATATAGAATACCGTGACGAGGAAGGCCTTTCTGGCATTGGCGCTCGCCCTCGCGATTCTCGGCTCAGGGATGGCGCTGAAGGCCGAGAACGGCGCGGCCCCGAAGCAGACCTCCGCGCAGCCGCAACCCATCGTTGACACCGACCAGGAGGCGGAGATAAGGTCAATCATCACGAGGATAAACGAGAGCGTCGTTGCGCAGCACATCCAGGCGCTTCAGGACTACAAGACCAGGTATCTGGAAACGCCGTATTCGTGGGACTCCGCCTCGTACATCCATGGGGCCATGTCCCGCGCGGGGCTGGCCGTGGACTACAAGGAGTTCAGGAGCTCGGTCCCGCCCTACACCCGGTTCAGGATGAGGAACGTCGTCGGCAGCCTGCCCGGCACGGCAACGGGCTCCACGGCCGTCTTCATCATTTGCGCCCACTACGACAGCATCACTAACACGGGCACGCAATTCACGGACGCCCCCGGCGCCGACGACAATGGCAGCGGCACGGCCGCGGTCCTCGCCGCGGCCGAGGCGCTGAGCCAGTACAGGTTCAACCACACGATCCGATTCATCGCCTTCGCTGGCGAGGAGAGAGGGATGATAGGGAGCAAGAACTACGCCATGCTCGAGAGCGCTGCCGGAACGAATATCTCCGGAGTCATCAACCTGGACATGGTAGGATATAACCCAGCGCCCGCCAGCAACCTGCTAAGGGTAAGGACGAACATCCCTTCCGAGAACCTCGCGAATTTCACGAACGATACTGCGGCCAAGTACCAGGACCTCATAGGGCTGCAGATGAACAAGGTCGTAGACACGACCGCCAACAGCGACCACACCTCCTTCTGGCCCTATGGTTATCAAGCGGTGCACCTCATCGAGGACCGGTACACGTCGAACACCAATTACCACAAACCGACCGACACCATAAGCAATCTCAATCTGACGTACGCAGCGAACTCGACGCAGGTGGCCGTGGCCACCATCGCCGAACTGGCCGGCCTGAACCGGACGGACACCGAGCCGCCGCTCTGCTCCAACCGGGCGCCAGCGCCGGACGGTTGGGGCAGCGAGAGCCCCGCGGTCTCGTTCGACCTGAGGGATATAAGCGGCGTCAACGTCACGGACATGGCGCTTTGGGTCAATGGAAGTCCCGTCGTCCCTTCTCTCTCTTACGTGCCTCTTGGATGGCGCGTAGCGAATACCGCAGGCGTGTTTCCCGACGGTGCCGTAATCAGCGTCCGCGTAATTGCCAACGACAGCCGCGGAAACATGCTCGATACTTCCTGGAACTTCACAGTCGATGCCGTTCCACCATTGCCTCCGGCAGATGTCTCGATTTCCTTGAGGGCGACTACGGCTGACAAGCGCGGTCTCGTCCTGGATGTTGGCGCAAACGGCACATACAATGGGACATACGATAGCCATGGCATGCTGAAGCCTTCGGTTATGCTTCGTGGCGAGCACAAGATGTGGTATACCGGAGGCGACAGCAATGACCACGAGCGCATCCTGTATGCGAACTCCTCCGACGGCTCCGTATGGACGAAGTACGGCCTTGTCCTCGACCTAGGGCAGGTGGGCGACGATGACGCCGAGCATGCATCTTACTGCTCGGTGCTCTGGTCGGGGGAGTACAAGATGTGGTACTCGGGCTCGGACGGAGGCACCTGGCGCATAATGTACGCCAACTCGTCCGACGGCCTGTCATGGGCCAAACAGGGGACCGTCATGGACATAGGGACGAACGGTAGCTCTGACCTGTACTGGGCATACGCCCCTACCGTAATGCTCGATGGGAGCCTCTACAGGATGTGGTATACCGGATGGGACGGCGTGGCATACCGGATATGCTACGCCGAGTCCGATAACGGCACGTATTGGAACAAGAAAGGCGTGGCGCTCAGCATCGGCGCCCCTGGCAGCCTGGACGGACAGGGGGCGTCCGAGCCGTCGGTGGTGAATGACGGCGCGCAATACCTGATGTGGTACTCGGGCTTCGACGGGCTCAGGTACAGGGTGCTCGAAGCCTCTTCGAAAGATGGCGTGAACTGGACGAGGCAGGGCATCTGCGTCAACATCGGCAGCGCTGGCGATTACGACGTCACCTATGCTATGGCTCCAGGCGCCCTGATGGTCGACGGCTACCCGTGGATATATTACAGCGGCCTGTTTGGGAATTTCAGGATACTCCGCGCCACCAGAAACGCGACCACGCAGCGGTCGAACGTCCTCGTGGGATGGAACGCCTCGCTCTCAGCCGACGTCCCGGAATACAGGATAAGGCTCTCAAGCAACTGGAGCGCATTCTCCGCCGGAGGCGGGGAGAGCGTCTCAGCCACCCTCGGCCTCGCGCTCGCCGACGCCGGGGACGGGAACGCCACGCCCCTCTATGCCAAGGTCTCCTCGATAGACAAGGTCGGCCATGCGACCGAGCACTGGTCGATACTCGGGAAGGCCGGGTTCTCGTTCCAGGCGGGCTGGGGGCTGGTAGGCGACCCGTTCTCCGCTGGCGCTCCCCTGAACGAATTCCTGTCCAGCGTGGCATGGGACTATGCCATGTCGTACGCGGCCGGGGAGCCGGCGAACCCCTGGCGCACGAACTACACTGACCGGCTCGACGCCCTGAACGACCTTTCCACCGTTGGCGAATGCCAGGGCGTGTGGGTGCGGGCCACGGCCAATGAAACCTATGCCACCGCCGGAAAGCTTGCCAACCACTCGGTCACCCTTTACGCGGGCTGGAACCACGTCGCGATGCCCTACGCGCATGGCATGGCCGCCTCGGAAGTGATGGGCCTGATCGGGGCCTCGTGCTCGTTCATCGAGGGATTCGACCAGGCCGGCACATATCGCACAAAGGCCCTGGCCCCCGCCGACCTTATGCTCCCGGGACAGTCTTACTGGCTCTACATGAGCTCGGGGACGACCTGGAGCGCCTACAACTACTAGGGAAAAAGCCTTTTATCCCCGAGGGGGCTTCACTCCCTCATGGACGCACTTCAGATAGGGGGCATCACATCCAATCTGGGCGGCTCTACTGGCGCTTTCATTCTCGGAATCATACTCCTGGCCGTGGGCCTGGTGCTGGCCTTCTTCGGCGAGGACCTCTGGAGCGCCGCCCTCGCCGTCATAGGCGGCCTGATTGGCGGATTGATAGGATTTGCCATCGGCTACGCGATATTCCATGACTGGCTTATCCCAATCGTCCTTGGCATTATATTCGCCATAATCGGCAGCGTCCTCTTCGCCTGGATGGTCAAGGCCGCGCTCGCGCTGCTCATCGGCGTCATAGCCGCGGGAATTGCCTTCCTCGTCCTGCCGGATTGGTTCGTCATCGCCATAGCCGTCTTCGCGGTCGTCTTCATCCTCGCCTACTTCTTCATGGAGAAGATCATAGAATTCCTCACGGCCTTCGCCGGCGGCGTCATAGCCGGCGCAGGGGCCTTCGTGCTCGTAGCGCAGACGGCCTGGAGCCCTATCGCCCCGTGGGTTGCGATAGGCATCGGCGGGCTCGTCTTCATCCTCGGCGCCATCTACCAACTGGTGATCGAAAAGAATTGAGCCCCAACTAGACGTTTACCACAACTTGAACGCCTAAAATTTATGTAAGAAATTCATGAGTGATTTGCGAAATCGGCTTACTAGCCCACGCGAACAATGAAACTGGCTCCATTGATTTTATGGTACTAACTAGTCTGTAGCTAAAAGACTAGTTTTTGACGTTCGACATGAAATATTTATTGAATTATCCATTAATGTCATACTGAATATTTCCAGCCTGCTCCGCGTACACCCAGAACCCGCTGGCATAGTAGAGCGGCCTTCCGTAGTTGTTGTAGCCGTCCGCCTGCCTCCAGAGCCCGAACCAGTCCGCGTACGAGCAGCCTGTCACGTAGCTCTGTGTTGCCGGGTCCCATGTGTTCGCGCACCTGAGGAGCGCGCCGCCCGGTAGCAGGTAGTTGCCAGGGGTCGAATCCTGCCTGTCCGCTACGTGGCTCGCCCCGGCGGGCTGGTCGTACCAGCCGTAGTAGGCGCCGGCGCTCTGCCCGCCACCGGTGTAGAAGATAGTAGTATTGTCCGACCAGTTGCCCACGTTACCTGCCGCATCGACGAAAACCGGAGCGTGCCCGGCCCACTCCCTGCTCGATGCGTTCAGGCCGCTGTTCACCATGTTCCAGCCCTGGTCCAGCGATACGGTGTTTACGCCGCTCGCGGCAATGCCCATGAGCGGGTCGCCCACCATCAGCTGGTCGGCCTGCACCCAGACGGCAGTAATAGCAGAGCTGACATAGAGCCAGTATGCGTGGTCGATGTCCAGGGAGAAGTCCACGCCCGCTCCCATGATGACATCCCACGTCTGATACGTCGCAGGGGAGCCAGGCAATCTCCGCGACAGGAACGCCTGCGTCAGCGCCACGCCGTAGAGCGAGGCTGCGGCCTGGACCGCCTGCCCCGCTTCCGAGGCCATGAACGCGGCGCCGTACGCGGCGGTCGTGTTCATCGGAACGGAAATAATATTCCAGCCAGCGAGCGGCTTCCAGAAGAACCCGCTGCCCGTGATCCTTACATGCGTGTTATCGGTCTCGTTGAAAGCGGAGTAGCCAGGGATTCCCGGAGCGAGCGAGCTCGCCGGGGCGTACGTGTCGTTCACCCAGAGCGCCCAGACGCCACCGTTCCAGAGCGTGGCCGTGTCGTTCCATACGCCGTCAGTCACGGTATTGAATGGCGCCGCAACTATCGCGCCTGACGGTGCCGGGCTTGCTATGCCACCTAACCCGTCGAGCGTGATAGTCACCGGGCCTGGCGCTACGCCGCCCCATATCAGCGAAGCCGCATTGCTCTCGTTCGTCGATATCGCGAGCGTGCCGTAGTAGCCTGGCGCGACCCTGCTCCTGTTGTCGTAAACAACTCCGAGAACGTTGAACATCGTTCCCGCCGGAAAAGTGTTGAACGCATTGGAGCCGAGCGTCCAGTCCGGCACCCATGCGACCGTCAGGTTGTACGGAATGCCGAGAGTTGCGTTTATCTCAACGAAACCTATTCCATCCACCGCCGTTCCGGTCGTCCAGTTCCTCCAATCGGGAGCGTTGTAGGTGAAGTTGCCACCGCCTACATATACGCTCGTCGCTCCCGGCGTGGTCGTATTGACCCACACCAGCCCGCCGTCCGTGTAGTTGTTCGGCTGGAAGGTGACAATGTAGTTGCCCGCCATGTCGGTCGTCTGCACCAGGGTGGTTATCACACCCGTTAAATTCGTCGTGGCCACAGAGACGGTCGCGCCCGAGACGTTGCCAGGATTGTAGCCTCCAGCGATGCTGCCATTGTAGAGGAACACCCGTCCGGCGACGTTCAGCGGGTTGGTCGGCTCGACCTGCGTGGCGAACTTGACGTTGCGCTGCGCCGTGGTTGTGGTCAGATTCGCGGAGTTCGTGCAGTTCACGTAGTAGGTGACGGTAGTAGGTACATTCTCCGTGAAGTTCGCTTCGAACAGATTGTTGTAGCTACCAACCCAGAACGAGATGTTCGTCATGTTCTGCCAGCTGGTTCTGTTGCGTTCGCGGGACTTCATATATTTTAAGGGGCGACTGTTGCGTGACGGGACTTTTTGGCACTTTCGGCGAGGGGTCTAACAACTTTATATCCTTCTCCGGCAATGTCGGTTAGATAATCATGGGGGATAACT
>JACRNV010000031.1 GCA_016214785.1 Methanobacteriota archaeon | reverse complement strand
GGCAACATCCATAGGCATGGCTAAATGACCACTGGTCTTGCATATGATTTGACTCCTGGCGGGTCCAAAGCGCGCCGCTTCGCGGCGCGCACCGCCGAGACGCCATTGCCATAGACACCTAAAAACATAGCCCGGTTGGCAGGTGCCCGCTCGCCCTACATCCCCAACCTAAAAGGATGGGGAATTAGGGCGCGGCAATCATATTAAGCAATCTCCGTCCGGGGTGATAGGGGAATTCGATTCCTAGTAATTTACGACGGGAGAATGCCCCTATAGAGGATGCCCTTACTATTCCCACTCGATGGTCCCCGGCGGCTTGCTGGTTATGTCGTAGACTATCCGGTTGACCTTGTCCTTCATCGTATTCGTTATGCGCCTCGATATCCTGTCCAGGACCGCGTGCGGCATCTGCGAGTAGGCGGCGGTCATGCCGTCTATCGAGTGAACGGCGCGTATCCCCACCGTGTAGCCGTACGCGCGCACGTCACCCTGGACGCCGACGGTTTTCACCGGAAGCAGGACTGCGAAGTACTGCCACGGGAGGTCCATCTCCCCCTTGGCGGATGCGAGCTCGATCTCCTCCTCCGCGATGGCGCACGCTTCCCTCACCACCTCCGCCGCTTCCCTCGTCGGCTCGCCGAGTATGCGCACAGCCAGGCCGGGGCCAGGGAACGGCTGCTGGTCGTAGATGGGGATGCCCAGCGCCTTGCCGACCTTGCGCACCTCGTCTTTGTAAAGGTCGCGGAGCGGCTCGACGAGCGTGAGGCTCATGTCCCTGGGGAGGGCGCCAACGTTGTGGTGCGACTTGATGACGTCCCTGAGGCCGCCGCCGCTCTCTATCCAGTCGGGGGCGATGGTACCCTGCACAAGATATTTCGCGCCTATCTTCTTCGCCTCGCGCTCGAAGACCCTGATGAACCTCTCGCCGATTATCATGCGCTTCCTCTCGGGCTCCGAGACCCCTTTCAGCGCGGCGAAGAATTCGTCGCTCGTGTCGACGACAAGGTGGTTGACCTTCATCTCCGTCAGCATCTTGCCGACCTTCTTGGCCTCGCCCTTGCGCAGATAGCCTGTATCCACGTGCACGGCGAAGAGCCTCTCCCCGATGGCCCTGGAAACGAGCACCGCAGCGACAGTGCTGTCCACGCCGCCGGAGCAGGCGATGACGGCCATCCCCTCTATTTGGCCCTTCAGCTCCTCAACCTTGTCCCTGATGAACGCGTCCGGGTCGAACAATCATATCCCTCCGACCTCGCGCGAGGCAGCCTCGACCTTGCGCGCCATCTCGTCCCGGAACTCGGACAGGCGCTTGGAGAGCGCTTTGTCATCCACGGCCAGTATCTGAGCGGCGAGGATGGCCGCGTTCTCGCCCATGTCGACGCCCACGGCCGCGACGGGCACGCCGGGCGGCATCTGGACTATCGAGAGGATTGCATCCAGATTGACCTTCCCGCTGACGGGGACGCCTATGACTGGCCTGACCGTGTGGGCAGCGATGGCTCCGGGGAGCGCGGCCGACAGCCCCGCGATGGCTATGAAGACCTTAGCCCCGCTCTCCTTGACCAGCTTCTCGACCCTCTGGGGTGTGCGGTGCGCGCTGGCGACCTCGACCTTGTATTCGATGCCCAGAGCCTTCAGGCGCTCGGCGGCCTTCTTGGCGACGTCGATGTCGCTCTTGCTGCCGAGGATTATGAGAACGTCGGCGCCCATGGCTCCCGAACTGCGCTCGGTGATAATAAGGTTGCCGGAGATTGTTGGCGATAGCGCGTCCTGTAGAATCGAAGGATCAAAATCGAGTTAAGGGTTTTAACTTCGGAGTTCGTTTATGATTTCATTATCGCGAGCAGGAATATGCCGACCGCCGCCAGGGCGCCGATGATGGCGCTGACGAGAATGAGTGTAGACTGCAAGACAACACTATATATATCAACGGACACAAAGGTCGATGAAATACCGAATAGTTGAGCAAAACGCCAGTACGTTAATATTGACCATATAAAGGCAATCAGAATTCCAAATACAGAAAGCGCGATGCCGATTTTCCGGCTCTTCCCACTGCCAAAGTATGCAGTAAATATTCCCGCGATGAGCAGGCATAGCGCGAACACCAACATTAGGATGGTCAAGAATTCCGCCCAGCCAATAGATATAGGATTCATTTTTACACCTCTAGAACTTTATCCCCGTCAGGGTCTTTGTGTCGATGACGCCCGCGATGGTCCGCACCTTGTCGACGACGACCTGCCCGAGCACGTTGAAGTCCTCGGCCTCTATCTTGGCTATGAGGTCGTACTCCCCGAACAGCGGGTGCAGCTCCACTATCTCCTTGACCTTGAGGAGCTCGTTGTACACCTCGTGCTCCTTTGCCGGCGCCGTACTAATCAGCACGAATCCTACCGCCATTGTGTCACCGTATCGTGAAAGGACTTATCGGGTATAAAGCTTTCGAAGGCAGAGGGCCGCTTGGCAAATGTCACAGGAGAGCTGTCCAGGCATACTCCATGGCCCACAATGCCGCCAATGGGACTATCTGCATGAGGAAATCGTCGTCGACGTATCCGAACCTGGGGGATTCGGCTGCGACTGCCGTGAGCGCGCCGATGGCCGGCATTAGAAGTAGATACAATACGCCCATGGCCCCCATCAATGCAAAGGCCATGGCGCAGATTATGAAATAAACAACAACCGGGAGCGCTGGATAAAGCTTGGATTTGCGCCGCCTCAGCACGCCTATCAAGGGGTCGGTCCATCCCAAACCGAAGATTACTGGCACGACCAGGTGCATCGGGAAGATTGTGACTGCAATCGTAAACCCGATCGCCGCCCAGGAATAGGCCGAGATGCGCCGCGCTTCGTAGCCCCTGAGGAACGGCAGTGTGACGCCCATGCCATAACGAGTCAGGTCGAACGTCAGGACCATCAGCAGAATCACGAGTAGCACGATCTCCCTGGTCGGCCCCAGCCCCCACATGTCCGACGGCACTGCATAGTAGAGCAGGAACAGCGGCGCGCAGAGGTGGAACACCTTCCTGAACAACTCGCCCTTGTCCATCGACTGTAGATACGGGCAGGAGGACAAATATGTTGCGAGGGTGAAAGTAGTGCCGAGCGAGCAGGCCTGGCCGAGCCTTTTTCCGATACGCTGGACGAGCAAGCTCGTCCGCGCCCCGGTGGCTTCACCACTTTCGGATACCGCCTTTTCCACGAGGCCAGGCCAGCGCAGCGAGGCGAGGAAAAAGGGGTATGAGGAAAGCATTAAATCCCGCATTGTTATCATATCTCACGGCATTACGGAGGGAACATCGTGTCCACAGACAGGAAAAAGAGCGCGCTGTCGAGCAAGATAGAAAAGGAAATCAGGATACTGGAGCGCCACATACTGCTCCTCAAGACCGTGAGGAAGGAAGAGCCCATCGGCATCATCAGGCTGTCGGAGCTGCTAAAGCTCCCGGAGCACAAGGTGCGCTACTCCCTCCGCATACTCCAGCAGGACGGCATCATAGACCCGACGCCCGAGGGCGCTGTGACCACGCCCAAAGTCCGCGAGTTCCTGGCCGAGCTCACGGAGAGCCTCGAGCACTTCAGCACGGCCGTGAGCACGCTGCGGGAGACGCTGAAGTAGGCGTATGCTGCTTAGGCAGTTGAAGGTCAGGGCAGACAACTTCTGTTACGTCCTAGGCGACGAGAGGAGCCACGATGGCGCCGTCATCGACCCGTCGGCGGACTGGGAGCGCATCGCGGCGACGGCCAACGAGCTCGAAGTCAAGGCCAGGTACATCATCAACACCCACGGGCATCCCGACCACACGGGCTGCAACGCCATCCTGAGCAAGGAGACGGGCGCGAAGGTTGCCATTTATCACTCATCGAAGGTAAAGCACGATATCGGGCTCAGGGATGGGGATGTCCTGCGCCTGGGCGAGCTGGAGCTGAGGGTCATCCACACCCCCGGGCACACGATGGACGGCATCTGCGTCCTGGCGGGCGGGAAGGCGCTCTTCACCGGCGACACGCTGTTCGTGGGGGAGTGCGGGCGCACCGACATCCCGGGGGCCAACTCGGAGGCGCTGTGGCGCTCGCTCTTCGAGAAACTGATGAAGCTGCCCGACGATGTCAAAGTCTTTCCGGGGCACGACTACGGCCCTAGGCCCAGCTCCACGATAGGGGAGGAAAGACGCACGAACTACACGTTGAAACCGCGCACCGTGGAAGAGTTCGTGGAGTTCATGGCGGAGTGAACGCCTGAGATGTAGTCACCTAATGAGTTTTTTGTAAAATTGTAGTCACCCAAAATGCACGACGGAGAAGTTCGAATCGGTTTGGGAAGAAGTGACCACACAAATGGGAAGATGTAGTCACCCAAGGTGCACGATAGAGGAGGAGAGGCGCACGAACTACACTTTGAAACCGCGCTCATTGGAGCATTTCGTAGAATTCATGGCGGAGTGACTTTTATATATTTTTCAACGGCTGCATTACAAATTGACTTATATGACCTTAATAATTTTTTAAGTTCTGAAGTTAGATTGTTGTAATTAAAAAGATATACCCTAGAAGGGATATACTCGGTGTCATGAATTAAACATTCATAAAGCTTTTCGGGGAGATTTTTCTGATATTTCATAATAAGGAAGCGAGAGTATTCCTTTAAATGTAAAGGCGGATTTAATTGGTATTCAATTGAGTTTACTTTCGTCAATATCATGTCTGTTTTACTTGATTTTTTTATCGATTCAATAGATATTCCTTTATTAAGAAGATATAATTCCGCAGTCGTTACAACTACTGGCACCGTAATGTGAACTTGTACTTCATCACCTATACCGCCAGACTTGATGTTTGAGGCGATTTCATTGATAGTATTGTTTGGTACACCAAATAGTACCTGAAAAATAGCATGATTTATTGATTCAGAATTAATATCGTTTTCTAATAATTCAATCCCTTTATTACACATCGGGAAATTCACTTGATTTTTTTCGAAAAGACAAAATAATGCATTCATCATTTTATTATCATCAAATGGAAAAGTACAATGAAAATCGGTTGGTATAATTAAAAATCTACCTGAGAGATGGCCTTTTCCAAATTCAAAGTGCGCAAAAATCCATTTTTTACTTGGGTCTCTATATTTACATTCTAATGAGTGCTCCCCACCATAAATGGTGGGGTATCCTCAAAGGTTAGTTGGCGAAGTCGTTCAGAGACCTTTGAGGAGTCCCCGAAGCTGATTCTTCCGTCGCTGGCCATGTCAATAGCGGTCTGCGGCTCTCGGTGTGG
>JACRNV010000061.1 GCA_016214785.1 Methanobacteriota archaeon | reverse complement strand
CCACACCGAGAGCCGCAGACCGCTATTGACATGGCCAGCGACGGAAGAATCAGCTTCGGGGACTCCTCAAAGGTCTCTGAACGACTTCGCCAACTAACCTTTGAGGATACCCCACCATTTATGGTGGGGAGCACTCATTGATCGTCGGGGCGATTATTTATTTCGTGGCAATCATAATTTCGTTTGCATATCCATCTCCCACAAGCAGTAATTTAAACGATTACATAGCCGCAATGAATAATGTCAAAATTCTTACAGCTCTATCCTTTATTGGCGTCATCACCTTTATGTTTGGCGCTATTAAGCAGATTGGCGAAATATTAAAGGAACGACTATGACGCTCAATCTAGTTCCGGCGGTATGTCCTAAGTGTGGTGCCGATCTTGAATTTCCAGAGGGATTGCCCATAGGACATTGCATGTATTGCGGTAGTAAGATAATATTAATAGACTCCGATAATCAATCCTCTAAACCTGTAATTGCTTGCCCTGAGTGCAAAGGCAAAGGTTATTTTTTATGTGAAGAGGAATTGAATATTCCATCTAGTGAACACCTCTTTACTAATGAGATATTACCGAAGTATAAAAATAAAATAATTGAAATATCTGGAAATTGGGAAAGTACTTCTTTTATGAGAGCTACCGGATGCAATGGATCTGGAAAATGCCACTCACAATATATATTTAAATGGCATAAAGATGATCCTATTAGAGAGGACGGTTCTGAAAAACTAGGGTGTCTTCCACCGATCGCAAATTTCAATTGGTGTAAAGGCGGAATGTGTGTGGCGTGTCAAGGATCAGGGGAAGCCGGTATCTTGTTTAAAAGTAAATGTGAAAAATGTAAAGGGACTGGACATTGCCTATTATGTGCTAGCACTGGCGTATGTACTATATGTGGGGGAAGTGGTAAAATTAAATGTGAGGCTTGCGCCGGCTCAGGATTTAAGGTATACAAGGGAATTTAATTCAGTCATCGGAGGCTATTTAGGTGCAGCCATGTGAGTCGCAACAGTTTCATCGAACCTTCGCCTTCCACCTTACCCCTTCCCTCACCTTTATGGTCTTGAGAAGGTGTCCGAACCATAACTATGCCTGCCGTTGCAATTGAATGATAGCCAGACAGTTAAGATCTGTTGTGAGGTGGGTTCTGGATTCATTTCATTCCAAAATATTTGAGTAGAGTAAGGTGTTGAACTGTTTATTAGAAGTTCTCCAGTCTCCCATATCTTCTTTCCAGACTCATCCTCAATCCAGAGATAGGTCCATCCATCCCCATATTCGTTCAAATTGAATCGATGCCTGAAAGAGAAGGTAAAAATAACAGACTGGTTTGAGGGTGATGTTGTCACAGATATCTTATAATACGGTTCTTCCATTATAAAATAATAGAATAAAGAAAAACTGATTGCGCCTACAATTATTACACTGACAACAATCACTGCGACGATACTCAGCGTAATCTTTGAGTCCTCGTTTTTTCTTGACATTACTTCTCTCCGTGCTTATTTAAGGGTTTTGAGTGGAGCCTTTCTTCGCCTTCCATCTTACCCCTTCCTTTACCTTCACGCCGAGCGCGGACGCGCACCTCTCCGCCACGAAATCGACAAGCTCCGAGACCTCCTTCGGGCGGTGGTAGAAGCCGGGCATCGCAGGCAGCACGACGGCGCCCGCCAGCGTCGCCGCGCGCATCGCTTCTATCATCGGCAAACTGAGCGGCGTCTCGCGCGGCACGAGCACCAATTTTCTCCGCTCCTTCAGCGCCACTGCCGCCGTCCTTGTGATGAGCGTGTCCCCTATCCCGTAGGCGATTTTCGACAACGTGGAAGTGGTGCAGGGGATGACTATCATCCCGTCGAAGTCGTTGCTCCCGCTCGCCGGCCACGCGCCCATGTCGCAGTTCTCCAACACTTCGCCGGCGAGCCTCTCGAGCGATGCGGCGCCGCCGTCCAACTCTTCGGCGGCGACGCGCCTGCCGGTGTTCGAAGATATGAGCGTGACCTTGACCCCTTTCTTCCTCAGGATTTTCAGGAGCGCGAGGGCGTAGGGCATCCCCGATGCGCCTGTCAGCCCGACTACAATCTTCATCCTCTCAGTCCGGGACTATCTCGAAGCCGTTGGTCTTGTCGAATATGATTGGGTTGTAGTTGCGCTCGTGGCTGGTCTTCCTCATCTTGACGACGCTGAGGAAGAGGTTCACGCGCCTGCCGTCCCTCTCGAGCTCGAAGTGCAGGATGCCGTCCGCGAGGAAGTCCTCGACGCCGAACATGCCGAATATCTGCTTGTCGGGGTCGAGCATCTCCGAGATTACGAACGTCGTCATCCCCAGGTCCCGCAGCCTCTCGAAGGTGAAGTAGACGTCGCTGCGCGGGTTCTTCATCTGCGTCAGCGAGTAAAGAGCAGCAAGCGAGTCCAGGACCAGGATCTCGCACCCGTACTTGTTCTTGTAGCTCTGGACCGTCGTGACGATGGAATCGAGCCAGTTGATGTCCGTCGAGGTCGATTTCCCCGCCGTCTCCTTGCGCAGCCTGGTGAGGTCGATGACTATGATTCCCGATTCCGAGAGAGTGCGCGGGTCCATGCCGAGCTTTATCATCTGCTCCAGGAGGCTCGTCCGGCTCTGCTCCAGCGTGACGTAGATGCCCCTGGTCTTCTGGAACTTCGCCCCCTTGAACAGGGTGTTGAAGCAGAATGTGGACTTCATAGTCCCGGCCCTGCCGCAGACGAGGACCAGATGCCCCTTGGGCACGCCCCCCTCCATGCGCTCGTCGAGCCCCTTCACGAACAGCCGCACGCGGTCTTCCATTGGAACACCAACCGTATCCTGCACGTGCATCGGGGTTAATAAGTTTACTGATACTATCGGGAAAGGGTTTAACTATCGGTTGGCGTTTTACAGCCGATCGACATGGGTGCAAAGAGCGTCACGCTGAAGGTCGCCGAGGCCACTCAGTCCGATGTGAGCCTGGGCCGGGCGCGCATAGACACCAGGACGCGCCTCGCCCTGGGCATCGAGGTGGGGGACGTCATCGAGATAACGGGCCAGAAGGGCACGGCGGCCAAGACCTTCAGGACGCCTTCAGAGGACGAGGGGAAGGGCCTCGTCAGGATTGACGGCCTGGTCAGGCGCAACGCAGGCGTTTCCATAGGCGACAAGGTCACGGTCAAGAAGGCCGAGATGCAGCCCGCGTCGCGCGCCGTTCTGGCTCCGGTCCTCGGGGACAACAAGCGCGTTTCCTTCGGCGAGGGCATCGAGGCGTTCGTGAAGCGCGGGCTCGCCAAGCGCCCGCTCGTCAAGGGGGACGCCGTCATCATCCCCGGCATCGCGCTCATGGGGGGCGCCCTGCCGTTCATGGTCGTCAGCACGTCGCCCAAAGGCGTTGTATATATCGACGACCAGACAGAGGTGCAGGTGCGCGAGGAGCCCGTTAGCGAGGAGGAGGTCTCGAAGCCCACCGTCACCTACGAGGACATCGGCGGGCTCAAGGACGAGCTCCAGCGCGTGCGCGAGATGATCGAGCTACCATTGAAGCACCCGGAGCTCTTCCAGCGCCTGGGCATAGACCCGCCCAAGGGCGTTCTGCTCTACGGCCCGCCGGGGACGGGGAAGACGCTCATCGCAAAGGCCGTCGCGAACGAGGCCGGCGCGAGCTTCTACTCCATCCAGGGGCCGGAGATAATGTCCAAGTACTACGGCGACACGGAGAAGGCCCTGCGCGACAGGTTCGAGGAGGCGGAGAAGAGCGCGCCCTCGATAATCTTCATCGACGAGCTCGACTCAATCGCTCCGAAGCGCGACGAGGTGCAGGGGGAAGTGGAGCGCAGGCTCGTCGCGCAGATGCTAACGCTGATGGACGGCATGTCCTCGCGCGGGAACGTCATAGTCATAGGCGCGACGAACCGTGAAGATTCAATCGACCCCGCACTCAGGCGCCCCGGGCGCTTCGACCGCGAGATAGAGATAGGCGTCCCTGACAGGAACGGGCGCAAGGAGATACTCCAGATACACACGCGCGGCATGCCCATCGCCGGCACCGAGGACGAACGGAACACGCTGCTGGACAACTTCGCCTCCATAACATACGGCTTCGTCGGCGCGGACCTTGCAGCGCTGTCCCGGGAGGCTGCGATGCGCGCCCTGCGGCGGTATCTTCCGGACATAGACCTGGAGAAGCCCATCCCGACCGAGACGCTGTCCAAGATGGAGGTCACGCACGACGACTTCCGCGACGCCATGAAGGACGTGGAGCCCAGCGCCATGCGCGAGGTCATGGTCGAGGTGCCGCAGGTGAGGTGGGACGACGTCGGCGGGCTCGAAGACGTTAAAAGAGTCCTGAGGGAGGCCGTGGAGCTGCCGCTGAAGAACCCAGAGGCGTTCAGCAGGCTCGGCATCACACCGCCGCGCGGCATTCTTCTCTATGGCCCCCCCGGAACGGGCAAGACGCTAATCGCCAAGGCCGTGGCCAACGAGTCGCAGGCGAACTTCATCTCGATCAAAGGGCCAGAGGTCATGTCCAAGTGGGTGGGGGAGAGCGAGAAGGCCGTGCGCCTGATATTCAAGAAGGCGAAGCAGGTCTCACCGACCATCGTGTTCCTGGACGAGATCGACGCCATCGCGCCGACCAGAGGCTCTGGCCACGACTCGGGGGTCACCGAGCGCGTGGTGAACCAGCTCCTCACATCCATCGACGGGCTCGAATCGCTCGAGGGCGTGGTCGTCATCGCGGCCACAAACAGGCCCGACATAGTCGACCCCGCGCTCCTCAGGCCGGGGAGGTTCGACCAGCTCGTGCTCGTCGGCGTGCCGGACAAGGCCACGCGCCTGAACATACTCAAAGTCCACACAAAGAAGATGCCGCTGAAGGGCGTCAACCTCGACGAGCTCGCCAAGCAGACGGAGATGTTCGTCGGCGCGGACCTCGAGTCGCTCTGCCGCGAGGCGGGGCTCGTAGCCCTTCGCAAGGACGGCAACGTGAAGAGCGTCACGATGGACAACTTCAGGGAGGCGCTGAAGGTCGTGCGCCCGAGCGCCACGCCTGAAATTATAAAGTACTACGACTCGGTGAAGTCCAACGTGGACAGAGGGATGCCCAAGAAGGAGAATCTTGGAGGATATGCGTAAGTACTATTCTATCCTAAACGTATTTAATTCGTTCAATGGTAACTTTTATTTGATTGAATACGAGCCATTTTTTGTATTACTTCTTTGAATTGAATAGGGATTTGTTCTTTGGATATTTTTTCTGCAATAAATTGTGCTTTGCGTGGTTTACTTCGACCCACAGCTATTTCTGCTTCCTTCATTAATATGATTGCCGCGCCCTAATTCCCCATCCTTTTAGGTTGGGGATGTAGGGCGAGCGGGCACCGGCCAACCGGGCTATGTTTTTAGGTGTCTATGGCAATGGCGTCTCGGCGGTGCGCGCCGCGAAGCGGCGCGCT
>JACRNV010000067.1 GCA_016214785.1 Methanobacteriota archaeon | reverse complement strand
CCACACCGAGAGCCGCAGACCGCTATTGACATGGCCAGCGACGGAAGAATCAGCTTCGGGGACTCCTCAAAGGTCTCTGAACGACTTCGCCAACTAACCTTTGAGGATACCCCACCATTTATGGTGGGGAGCACTCATTGGCGGATTTCTGCATGTAGGTCGCTGGAGTCAATCCACCTAACGACTTCGGATTCAGACCGTTAAGAATATACTCTGCGGCGCTTTCTCTCCCCCGATGAAGGTCATAGTCATCGACAACGGCGGCCAGTGGACGCATCGGGAATGGCGCGTGCTGAAGTACCTGGGCACGGAGGCCAAGATAGTGCCCAACACCACGCCGTTCGAGCAGCTCGACGCCGACGCGCTCGTCCTCTCCGGAGGCGCACCGCGCGTCGGCACCGAGGCCACCAAGCTCGGCAACACCGCCGATTACATCGACAGGGCGGACGTGCCCGTCCTCGGAATATGCGTTGGATGCCAGTTCATCGCCCTGCACTTCGGCGGCACGGCCGGCCCTGCGGAGGTGCCGGAGTTCGGAAAGACAGAGCTGAACGTAGAGACGGAGGGCGCGCTCTTCAAGGGCCTGCCGAAGAAGTTCGTGGTATGGGAGTCGCACAACGACGAGGTCAAGATGCCAATCCCCGATGTCCTGAGGCTCCTGGCGTGGTCGGACAGCTGCGCCGTCCAGGCATTCGAGCACAGGAAGCGCCCGGTATTCGGCGTGCAGTTCCACCCCGAGGTCGAGCACACGGAGCACGGTTACGATGTCTTCAAGAACTTCCTCGCACTCTGCAGGCAGTGAGCTGCCGCCGGACATTGCCAGCCTCGTCGAGGAGGCCAAGGCATGTCGCCTCAAGGACGAGTCCCTGGAGAAGGCCCTGGGGCGCGTCATCAGGAGAAAATACGGAGAGGGGAAGGACGGCTACGAGACGTATATCAAGGCAATCTCCGCCTACAGGGAGATGATGGACAGAAAGCGGCCCCTGTAGCCTGCATGTAATCTTCCATGATATAACCGCCCGCGCGCTCCCCGTTTCATGTCTTCGGGCGCGATGCTGCTCATAGCCGTCTTCGGGTTGCTGGGATTCCTAGTGGGCCTGCTGACGGGCATGGTGCCGGGCCTGCACCTGAACAACGTCGTCCTCATCCTTCTGGCGGGCCAAGACGCTCTCTGCGCCTTCGCTGCGCTCATCGTCAGTAGTGCGCTCGCGGCAGACATGGCGCTGGCGATGGCCTCGTTCATCGTGGCATTGGCCGTGACGCACTCCTTCATAACCTTCATCCCCTCCTCGTTCCTCGGGGCTCCGGACGAAAAGACGTCCCTGTCAGTGCTCCCGGCCCACAGGATGGTGCTGGAAGGGCGCGGGTACGAGGCGGTGCGCCTCTCTGCTATCGGGGGCTTAGCGGGACTGCTCATCTCGCTCTCTCTCATCGGCGCTGTGAAAATGGTCATGGGGGAGCCGCTCAACCTCTACTCAGGTGCCATCCAGGGCTCGGTGGCCTTCATTCTCGTTGCAATCGTCGCCATGCTCGTCATGGACGAGAGACCGAAAGGGAGGGGCTCCGAGGTCGTCATCAAGGGCATCGTGGTCAAAGGCGGGACAGAACCCTCAATCAGCATCGACGAGGCAATCGCGGAAGGCAAGGGGACGGCGCGAATCAGCGGGGCTGTCGTGAAATCGAGCGGCGAGAAAGAGCTCTGGCTCCGCGGCGGGACGGGGGAGATGCGCGTCGTCCTCGAGTTCGGCTCCATGCCGGATATAGGCGCCAGCATCACCATCATGGGCAAGCTCGGGCGCAGGCGCTCTGGCCGGGCGTGGCACTGGCAGCGCGCGAAGGCGATGTGCGCCTTCCTCGCAGCCGGCGCGCTCGGGGCAGCCTTGCTCGTCCCGGAGAACGCCGCATCGCTGACTTGCACATTCCTTCCCACCGGGCTTGTTGACTCCGGTGCGGTCATCCTCCTCCCGCTCTTCGCGGGGCTCTTCGGGCTGCCTACTCTCATAACGAGCATCAAGGGGTGCGCCAGGATACCGCCGCAATCGACGAAAAAGGTCAAAGGGATGGGCAATGGCGGCAAGCTCCGGAGCAGCGTCTCGGGCGCACTCGCGGGCTGCATGACCGGATGGCTCCCCGGCGTTTCGAGCGCGGCCGCGACGGTCGTCTCGCGCGGCAGAAAGGGAAAGGGGAGCCCGGAGAGCTATATCGTGGCGATGTCCGCCGTGAACGCGGCGAACGTGATATTCAATCTCATCGCGCTCTTCGTCATCGGCAAGGCCCGGAGCGGGGCGATGAAGGCCGTGAGCGATGTCATGTATCCGAACATCGAGGGCTGGGCCTCCGTTTTCTCCGTCCCGGAGGCGCTCCTCGCTCTGCTGGCGGTCGCGCTCGCCGCCGGCGCGCTCTCGTTCGCCGCATTGCTCATCGTGGGCAGGCGGGCGGCGAAGCTGATGCCGCGGATACCTTACAGGGTGTTGGCGCTGTGCGCAATCGGGTTCATAATCGCAATGGTGTCCGTCTTCTCAGGGACCCTTGGCCTGGCCATCCTGCCGACTGCGACCCTTGTCGGCTTCCTCCCCCACAGGCTCGGCGTCAAGAAGGCGCACCTGATGGGAGCGCTCATCGTCCCGACAATCCTGTTCTTCGTCTTGTAATATGCATGTAGCCCGGGGGGATATAAGAGGCGGCGCCGTCTCAAACCCCGTGATAGGCATGAAGCTCTTCGCAATAGCCGCGATAGCGGCCCTCGCCCTTACGGCGATGATGACGTGTACCAGCGCAGGGAACGCAGACAAGGCCCCGAGCCAGGGGAACCTCTTGGTAATATCAGAGGCCCTCTTCGACCCGGTAGGCACGGAAACGGAGGGGGAGTTCGTCGAGCTCGTCTGCGCCTCCAACCGCTCGGCCAGCATCGGTGGCTGGACGCTGACCGACCAGGACGGCCCGATTGAAATTACCTTCCCGAACATGACATTGGCTCCGGGTGAGCTCGTCGTGGTCTGGACCGGCGCGGGGACGAACCAGACGTCGCGCTCCCCCTATGAGTTCCACATTGGGCGGACGACCTCCGTCTGGAACAATCCCGGCGACGACGTCCTCCTGCTGAACTCAACCGGGAACGTGTCCGACTACATCTGCTACGGGAACGGCAGCGCCGTCGACCCCTGCCCCGCGCCGGGGAGCTGGCCGAACATCTCGGCGTTGCCCAAGGAAGGCATCTCCCTCGCATTGAAGAGCGACGACGCATGGGGATTCAGCGTCCCGACGCCGGGCGCGAGGAACCCCGAGCCCGCTAAAATCTCGTCCGCCCTCATAACCGAGGTCAGCTACGACCCCGGCAAGGGGAGCGAGTACGTCAAGGTCGTCAGCAACTCGACGAAGCCCCTCAATCTCTATGGGTGGGCCATTGCAGACGATTCCGGCGTGCTGGCATTCCCTAGGAACGCGACCCTCTCCCCGGGAGAGGCGCTCACGATGGCCGAGAACGCCACGCGCTTCAACATCTCCTTCGGAAGGCTTCCGGACATAACATGGGGGAACATGACGACGATAGAAGCGGGCTTCAGGCTCGCCAACGCCGGGGACGAGGTCTTCCTCCTCGACCCCTGGGGCGCGAAGGTCGACGCATACGCTTACGGCGATTCTAACTACCAGGGCGAGGGGTGGCTCGGCGAGCCCGTCCCCGTCCTGAGGCCTGGCAAGGTCTCGATGCGCGCAATAGACTGTGGAAAATACGCGGATACGGATTCAGCCAGGGACTGGGACAAAACACCGGTCAGCGCCCCCATCTTTGGCAATAACACTTCCGTCGCATTCACCGCAGCGAACCTCACTTACTATGCCTTTCCAGATGCGGGCTTCCAGGCCGTCGAGAGCCTGATATACGAGGCGCGCTCCTCTATCTCCCTGAACGTCTACGAACTTTCGAGCCCCCTCGCGGCCGCCGCGCTGGCCCGCGCAGCCGGACGCGTGGGCATCAGAGTGCTGTCCGAAGGCAAGCCTGTATCGGGCTTGGTCGGTTCGTCGGTGGAATGCTTCGACGCCATAACGGAGGCCGGCGGTAGCGTCAGGCTCGCCATCAACGACACATTCGACTACAACCACGCCAAGTACATGGTCATCGACAACCGCACGCTCTTCCTCAGCACGGAGAACTGGGGCGCAAGCGGCCTTCCCGCCGCCGGGATGAGCGGCAACAGGGGTTGGGCCGTAGCCGTGCGAGACGCCAATCTCTCGTCTTACTTCATGCGCGTGTTCGAGAGCGACTGGAACTCATCGATTCCGTGGAATGCGTCCCGCGGGAGCGTCAAAATCTCGTCCGAGGAAACGCCATTGATGTCCAAGAGGGCGCGCCCGCTCTTCCCGCCTATGAATTCCACGGAATCGGCGCGGGTAACGCCGGTCCTGGCGCCCGACAATGCCCTCTCGCAGGAGACTATCCTGGGCATGCTCGGGGGCGCGAGGAGGATGATAATGGTCGAGGAGTTCTACGTCCACGCGAAGTGGGGATCGAGCGCCTATGGCGGAGCTTCCGAGACAAACCCATTCGTCGATGCGCTGGTTGCGGCCGCGCGCCGCGGCTGCGAGGTTCGCGTCCTCCTCGATTCGACGTATTACAATGTCGAGAGCGGGGACAAGAACGACAACGACGACGCCGTGCGCTACCTGAACACCCTCGCCGCCCTGGAAGGCCTGAAGATACAGGCCAAGCTCGTCCAGCTCGAGGCCCACGACTTCGTCAAGATACACGCCAAGGGCGTGATAGTCGACGAGAGCTCGGTCCTGGTTTCAAGCATCAACTGGAACAGGAACTCTGTCATGGACAACCGCGAGGCGGGTCTCATCGTCGAGAGCGGGGAAGCGGCGAGGTACTTCGCCCGCGTCTTCGAATACGACTGGCGCGACGACTTCTCTCCCCCGGTGCCCGAAATCAGGGTCGAGGGGACGCCGTGCGTGGGCACGACCATTTGCTTCCTCGGCAACGGCTCGCGCGACGACGCCGGGATAAGGGACTACTCGTGGCAAATCGACGGCGTGAACGCATCGAGCAAGGCTCCGACCATCGAGTGGGTCTTCAGCACGCCAGGCGAGCACGAGGTCACGCTGAACGTCACGGACGGATGGGGGAACGCCAACTCGACCTCGATATCCCTGGAACTGACGAACGTTACAGCCGAGACACCAGAGATGCAAACCTCTGCGCAATCGAGCCCTACTACCGTTTCAAACGGTACTGGCGCTTCAGGGGTTGGCGCGGAGGGCATCTGGGGGGCGTCCCCCGTATTGATGTATATCCTTGCGCTACCTGGCGTGGCAGTCCTGGCCTTCTGGCTGATAGGGCGCGGGCGCAAAGGTGGAAGGGGAAAAGACATACCATCCAGACGCTCGGAGCCCGTTGAAAGGGACGAATCGTCGAGCGCTGAGTTGGAGTGAGGGTGTTTCTAGGGGATACCCAGGGAAGGTTCATATCCGCGCCCCCGCCTATACATTGCAGAGGTGAAAAAACCGGACAAAGGAGGCGGAAGAGATGACAACCGAGGAATGGATACTGCTGGTATTCGTGCTGCTGGTCGTGGTGATACTAGTCCTGTGGCTGATATCGGCATCGTACCGCATAGCGAAGGAGTGGGAGAGGATGCCCGTCCTGCGCTTCGGCAAGTTCCTGGCGATGAGGGGCCCGGGGCTCTTCTTCGTCGTGCCGATGATGGACAAGATACCGTTCGTGGTCGACATCAGGACGATACCCATGGACGTCCAGCCGCAGCGCGCCCTGACGAAGGACAACATACCCGTGACCGTGGACGGCGTGATCTTCTACAAGGTGCTGGACCCGAAGAAGGCCGTCTTCACGGTCAAGGACTACGGGACGGCCATCTGGCTCGCGGCGACGCCCATGCTCAGGGACGTCATAGGCAAGATGACGCTGGACGAGCTCCTGCAGCGCAGGGACGAGGTCGCCGGGACCATCCAGACGACGCTGGCCAAGATGACGAGCCCGTGGGGCGTCGTGGTCGAGAACGTCGAGATAAGGGACATCACGACCTCGAAGGACCTCGAGGACGCCATCAGCCGCGTTGCGGCGGCAGAGAGGGAGCGCAGGGTTCGCGCGCAGCTCGCCATGGCCGAGAAAGAGATCGCGCAGACGCTCATGGAGGCGGCGAAGACCTACGAGCGCGACCCAGTGGCACTCTCCATCCGCAGCATGAACATGCTCTACGAGATGTGCATGCAGGGCAAGGCGACCACAATCTTCGTGCCGACCGAGACGGCGCTCCAGATGAGGTCGCCCATCGGCACCTACGGAATCGCGGGCACCCTGGGCAGGGACGGCATCGTAAAGAAGGAATCTCCTCAATAAAACCCCTTACATTTTCTTATTTTTATCTGATAGCCAAAGGAAATTATTATCTTCATCCTACACTTCACCCGCAATCCCATGCCTAAAGGCGTACAGAGGCGGTTCGTCAAGCGGTTCCTCCACAACAGGGTCAGCGGGCGCAAGCTCCCGTTCTTCGGGTCCGTCGAGGCCACGCGCCGGTGCAACTCCCGCTGCTCCTTCTGCCCCATAGGGAACGAGAGGCAGGAGTTCAAGAAGGGGGAGATGACGACCGAGGAATTCAAGAAGGTCTTCGACCAGTTCGCGGACTTCGATCTGATTGTCACTTCTTTCCTCGGAGGCGAGCCCACCCTCCGAAAGGACTTCGCCGAGCTCGGGCACTACGCCCGGGAGAAGGGGCTCATCACCCAAGCGGTTACGAACGGGCTCACGCTCGCCGACCACACGGACGAGTACACCAGGGCCATAGACAATCTCGTCGTTTCGCTCGACACCCTCGACCCCCAGAAGTACAAGGAGATTCGCGGCGTCGACAAGTTCGACGACGTGGTCGAGGGCATCGAGGCCGCCGTGAATGTGTCGAAGAAGAACAAGTGCGTGGTCGTCCTCAACACGGTGATTTGCAGCGCGAACATGTCCGAGATCCCGGACATCGTGAAGTACGCGAAGAGGATAGGAGCGGGCGGCATCATGGTCGACTTCGCCACGTTCCACGACTACTGGACCACAATGACCGACGAGCACTCAACCTACGACCCAAAGAAGATGGACTGGCGCCGAGACTCGAAGGGGGTGCAGAAGCTCGTCAGGCAGCTCATGGCGATGAAGAAGGAGTACCCGATACTGACCAGCAGGTCGTACCTCAAGACCTTCCTCACAGGGGACTTTGACTACACCTGCCATCCCTACCTGTTCTGCTGCGTCAACCGCCTGGGTGAGATCGCCATCCCCTGCTGGGACTCCAAGATAACGAAGTTCTATTCGCTCCTCGACGGAAAGAGCCTCAGGGAAATCTGGCGCATGCCCGAGGTCGTCGCCTCGAGGAAGGCAGTCAAGGACTGCAAGAGCTGCTACATGCACTGCATCGTCGAGCCGAGCAAGGTCGTCGGCGAGCCGTTCCACAACCTCGGCGACCTGATGGAATGGATAGGCGTCATGAGGAAGAACGGCAAGGCTATAATGGGGTAGGCGGGGGGCTTACCACATTTTCTTTGTCGGGTATAGTGCCTCTGTGCAATCTTTCTGGGCAGGGCATCGTCTTTTTATCCCACGCGCCGATTTGGGGAACCGATGCGCATTGCAATCCTGATTAGGGACCGGTGCCAGCCGAAGCGGTGCAACATGGAGTGCATCAAGTTCTGCCCGCGCGTGCGCATGGGCGACCAGACCATCGTCGTCGGGGACCGGGGCAAGCCCGTCATCTCCGAGCCCCTGTGCGTCGGCTGCGGCATCTGCGTCCACAAGTGCCCGTTCGCGGCAATCAAGATCATAGGCCTACCGGAGGAGCTGGAGGGGGAGATCATCCACCAGTACGGCGAGAACGGCTTCAGGCTCTATCGGCTGCCGACGCCAATCCAGGGGCAGGTGCTCGGCATCCTCGGGCCCAACGGCATCGGCAAGACGACGGCGCTGTCCATCCTCTCTGGCGAGATCCTTCCGAACCTGGGGGATTTCAAGAACGAGCCGTCCTGGGAGAAGGTGCTGGCGCACTTCGCGGGGACAGAATTGCACGACCACTTCCAGCTCCTGTCGAAGAAGGGGATAAAGACCTCTGTCAAGCCCCAGTACGTGGACAAGATACCGACGGTGGCCAAAGGCAAGGTCGGCGAGCTGCTGAAGAAGACAGACCACTCCGGCAGGCTGGACGAGGCAGTGGCAGCTCTCGAGCTCTCCGGCATCCTGAGACATGACCTCAAGAAGCTCTCGGGCGGCGAGCTCCAGCGCACGGCCATCGCCGCCACGATACTGAAGGATGCGGAACTCTACCTCTTCGACGAGCCGTCGTCGTATCTGGACATCTACCAGCGCCTGCGCACGGCCACGGCCATAAAAAAGCTCGCGCACGACAGGAACGTCATCGTCGTCGAGCACGACCTGGCCATCCTGGACTTCCTCGCTGACAACGTCCATCTCATGTACGGCTCCGAGGCGGCGTTCGGCGTCATCTCACACCCCAGGCCCGTGCGCACGGCCATCAACGTCTACCTCGACGGCTACCTGAAGGAGGAGAACATGAGGTTCAGGGAGACGAGGATAAGCTTCGAGCCCAAGGCCCCGCGCTCGACGGTGGGCACGCCCGTCCTACTGGAGTACGGCGCCCTCTCCAAGCGCTTCGCCACCTTCTCGCTGAAGATAGACGCAGGCCAGATACGCTCCAGCGAGGTCGTCGGCATCGTCGGCCCCAATGCCACGGGGAAGACGACCTACGTGCGCATCCTCGCCGGCGAGATCGAGCCCTCGAAGGGGGAGATAGCCGCCAGGGTCAAGGTCAGCTACAAGCCCCAGTACATCAAGCCCGACTTCGAGGGGACCGTGCAGGACGCGCTCTTCACCTTCCTCGGCAACAGGTCGAGCGACCCCACGTTCAACGCGGAGATATTCGGACCCCTGGACATCAGGAACCTCGCGAACAAGGAGCTCAAGACCCTTTCGGGTGGCGAGCTGCAGCGCGTGGCAATCGCGCTTTGCTTCGGCAGGGAGGCCGACCTCTACCTGGTCGATGAACCGTCGGCTTACCTGGACTCGAACCAGCGCATGGAGGTCGCCCGCGCCATCCGCAGGTACATGGAGAAGATAGGGCGCTCGGCGCTCATAGTCGACCATGACGTATATTTCATAGACCTCGTGGCGGATAGCATAATGAACTTCGAGGGCGAGCCCTCGGTCAAGGGGGAATGCCACGGCCCGTTCCCCATGCGCGAGGGGATGAACCGCTTCCTTAAGTCCGTGGGCATCACCTTCAGGCGGGACATGGACTCCAGGCGGCCGCGCATCAACAATGAAGGGTCGCGCCTCGACAGGGAGCAGAAGTCGAGCGGCGAGTACTACTACGAGGGTTAGGGCGCCAGCTTTTTATACGCCACCCTTGTTCTCAACCCAATGGACATCCTCTGGCTCGTGGACTTCATAGTCAATCTCGGCGACCACCTGAGCGCGCTCATCTCCCAGTACGGCCTGCTGACCTATGCCTTACTCTTCCTTATAGTCTTCCTGGAGACGGGCATCGTCGTCTTCCCGTTCCTCCCCGGCGATTCTCTCATCTTCGCCGCAGGGGCGCTGGCGGCCATGGGCGCCATGGACCCGCTCGTTTTGCTCGTGGTCTTCATCTCCGCCGCGATACTCGGCGATACCGTCAATTATTGGATCGGCTGGTACACGGGGCCGAAGATATTCCGCGGCGAGAAGGTGCGGTTCCTGAAGAAGGAGTACCTTGAAAAGGCAAAGGCGTTCTACGAGATGCACGGCGGTAAGACGATATTCCTGGCGAGGTTCATGCCCATCATCAGGACGTTCGCCCCCTTCGTGGCCGGCATGGGAACGATGAACTACAGGCGCTTCATCGCGTACAACGTCGCTGGAGGCGCGGCGTGGGTGAGCCTCTTCATGGCGCTGGGCTACTGGTTCGGCAACCTGCCATTCGTGCAGCACAACTTCACACTCGTCCTGCTGGCGATAATAATAATATCGTTCGTGCCGGGGATACTGGGATATCTCTATGAACGGTACAAGAAGAAAGAGTAAAGGGTTTCAGGCGTACTTCTGCGGCTCCTTGTCGAACGCCCTCTTGCAACCGGGAGCGCAGAAGTAGTACTTCTTGCCCTTGTACTCGCTTACAAACTTCGCCGTCTTCTCGTCGACAGCCATCTTGCATATAGGGTCTATGGCCATTTGCTCACCTCCTTTCCTTTTCTCCGCCCAGCCTCGCGAACTTCAACGTCGCGGCGTTGGACACCACGGACAGGGAGCTCGCCGACATAGCCGCGGCCGCTATGATGGGATTCAAAAAACCCAGCGCGGCGAAGGGGATCGCCCCGGTGTTGTAGCCCAGCGCCCACGCCAGGTTCTGCTTTATCTTCCTCATCGTCAGCTTGCTGAGCCTGATGCCCTTGACCACGTCCATCAGGTCGTCCTTTATCAGTATGATGCCGCCGGTCTCCTTGGCTATGTCGGAGCCGCTGCCCAGCGCTATTCCGATGTCCGCCTGCGCGAGCGCGGGCGCGTCGTTGATGCCGTCGCCGACCATCGCCACGACCTTCCCCTCGCCCTGCATCCCCTTGACGACGCTCGCCTTCTCTCCGGGGAGGACGTTGGCTATCACGCGGTCGATGCCCACCTTCCTGGCGACGGCTTTCGCCGTGACCTCGTTGTCGCCCGTCAGCATCGCAGTCTCGACACCCATCTTCTTTAGCTCGGCTATGGCCTCGGCGGAGCGTTCCTTGACGGTGTCCGCGACGGCGACAATTGCCGAGACCTCGTCATCGATGGCAAGCATCATGGCCGTTTTCCCCTCCGCTTCCAGCTTCCCCAGGGCTCCCTCGGTCTCCCCGATGGCGATGCCGTTCTCCTTCATGAGGCGCCTGTTCCCCAGCAATATGGAGCGCCCTTCGCATGACGCCCGTATGCCCTGGCCCGGGACGGCTTCGAAAGCAGCCAGGGCAGGGAGGCCGATGCCGCGCGCCTCCGCGGCCCGGACTATCGCCTCCCCCAGCGGGTGCTCGGACCCCTTCTCCGCCGCCGCGGCGAACCTCAACGCCTCGCTCTCCGAGAGGTCACCCAACCTCACGATGTCCGCCAGCTCCGGCATGCCCTTGGTGATAGTCCCTGTCTTGTCGAAGACGACGACGTCGAGGGAACCGGCCCTCTCCAGGTACTGTCCCCCCCTTATGAGGATCCCCTCCTCGGCGCCCTTTCCGACGCCGACCATGAGGGCCGTTGGGGTTGCTATGCCCAGTGCGCAGGGGCATGAGATTATCAATACCGCGATGAAGGCGAGCACCGCGGGCGTCCAGCCGGCAAGCGCGAGCCACCCGAGGAATGTAACGACCCCGGCCAGGAGGACCGCCGGGACGAAGTAGGCGGATACATTATCCGCGTACCTCTGGATGGGCGCGCTCGAGACCTGCGCCTCCTCGACCATCTTCACGATGTTCATCAGCATCGTGTCCGAGCCGACCTTGGTGGCCTCGAACTTGAACGTCCCGTGGACGTTGATTGTCCCCCCGATGACCTCGTCCCCCTTCCTCTTCTCGACCGGGATGCTCTCGCCCGTTATCATCTTCTCGTCCACGGTGGAGAGGCCGTCAACGACCAGGCCATCCGTCGGCACCTGTCCTCCCGGCTTGACGATGATTATGTCACCGAGGGCCAGCTTCTCGACCGGAATCTCGACCTCGTTTCCGTTCTTCAGGACGGTCGCCGTCTTTGGCTTCAGGTCGAGCAGCTTCCTTACGGCGGCGGAGCTCTTCCTCTTGATGACGTCCTCCATGTACTTCCCGAGGAGCACGAAGGCGATGATGACCGCCGCGACGTCGAAGTAAACGTCCGTGTGCGCGCCTGAGATGATGGCGATCGAGGGCATGAACTGCTGAAGGACGATTATCGCGCTGTAGAAGTAAGCGGCCAGCGTGCCTATGCTGATCAGCAGGTCCATGTTCGCCCTTCGGAACTTGATGGCCCTCGCCGCGCCCACGTAGAAGCTCTTGCCGCCGATGAAGATGATCGGGGTCGTGAGCAGGAACATCCATACCCCGCCCGTGAACCATGGCAGGAAGTCGAAAGGCACCCACGTCAGGACAGTCACCCCCGCCGCGAGGCCGAGGAACATCCCCAGGCGGAATACGCCCAGCAGGACGACCCCTCCGAGCGCGATGCCCACCCTCTTCTTCGTATCCTTGAGCTCCTTGTCAGGGTCCTCGAAGGTCCTTGCGCACGATTCCGTGCAGAAGTAGTAGCTTCTGCCGCCGATGACCCTCGTGATGGCGCTCCTCTTGTCCACCCTCATCCCGCAGACCGGGTCTATCGCGGCGTGCTTGTCAGCGACGGCCTCCTCCTTGGGCATCCCCCCGACCGTCGCCGTCTTGGAGCCCGAATGATGCTGCCCTTCCGCCTCTGCCTTCCGGAACGTGGCCGCGCAAGCCTCGGAGCAGAAGTAGTAGGCCTTGCCGCCGGCCTCGCGCTTGATGCCGGTCGCCTTGTCCACGCTCATTCCGCAGACGGGGTCGATGGCCGTGCTCCCGTCCTCCGCTTTCGGAGAAGCCTCTTGGGAAGGGCGCCCGAATGTCTCGTACCCCTCCTCTTTGATGGCAGCGGCAATCTTGTCGACGTTGAGCTTCGCTGGGTCGTATTTAATAAGAACGAACCTGTCCGTATAATTGACGCCTGCGAAACTGACCCCGTCCAGTTCTTTCAGGGCGCTTTCGATGCCCATGGCGCAGGAGGTACATGTCATCCCCCTGACGTAGAGCTTCAAGGTTGCCAGACCATTGCCCCCTTCGTTTGTCATGGACGGCCTCCTACAGCAATTCCTGAAATGCCAGAGCTATGTCTTCCATGTTCTCACACTCCGTTTTCTTAGGCCCATATTCCAGGGCGCTCTCGCTATCAGAGGGATGCTATTAAAAGCTGCGCTCGCTATTCTCAAATGGGCGTATTTTCGCTGGCTAGATGGTGCGTTCATCCAGTCGATCACCTCCCTTGAGGTATCATCATCTTGTCTCATCCGGATGCGCCTCCCTCAACCACCTCATGTACTGCAGTGCCCTCTTCCTGGCCATCTCCCTGCCGAGAGTAACGGCGAGCGCCTTCTCCTCGATGAGGAGGATGACCCTTTCCATCTGGTCCCTGCTCGCATTCTCGATGGACGCTCCCACATCGACAAACCTCTTCCTCATGATGTAAGGCGTCATCTCACCCCATATGCTGGTGAGGTCGATGGCTATCTTGTCGATCACTCCCTCAAAGCTCATAGTTCTCTACTCTTCCATTTTTCTTAGATGCGACCGTAGCCTGAGCGCGAGGTACAGGAGCGACAGCGAAGCGGCGATGAGAGCCGCATCAGCTAAGGCGTGAAAGAGGAGGTTGTAGGTCTCGCCGACTAGGCCGAATTCCATTGAAGTGTAGATTGCGCAGAATGCCGCGATGAATATCGGAGGCAGCAGCAGGCCCCGTCCCATCTCGAAGACGAGGCCGCTCCTGAGGGCCAGCCCCTTCCTCACGACCGGATAAAGGAGGAGCGCCACGGCGACGGACACGGCCAGGGAGGCCACGTGCAATACTGCCAAGGCAGGGTCGTCCATTTTCACACCTCACGCGAACATGAACCGCTTCCCGTCCAGGTCGGCCTTCCTGACGAGGACGTTCCCGTTCTCAATGCGCACCGGGATGTAGCTCGGCCAGCAGCCGCCGGCGGTGTTCTCCGTGCCCACGCTGTTGATGGCGAAGGTCTTGCCGCAGTTGTTGCAGGTCAGGACGTTCCCCGTCTGCCTGTAGCCCTTCTTCTGTCCATAGCACACGTCGCAGGCGTCGGTCGCCACGTGGGCATTGCCGTCGCTGCCCTTTGCGGCAAAGAACCTGACGTTCACGCCCGAGGAGTCGTAAGTATAGAACTTGACGTTCATCGTGACGTCGCCCAGAGGAATCGTTACCTCATTCACGGCGACGTTCTGGTTCCCCTGAGGCTGCGGCTGTTGGGTTATTGGCGTCGACGGCTGATAGGTCTGCTGCGTGGGAACCTTAGATGTTTCGTAATAGGCCAGTCCGCCGAGTGACCCGATCACGACGACCGCCAGCACTATCGCGACGGACATGCTTTTCTTCGCTTTCGCGGCCTTGATCCGCTTCTCATCTATTTCCTGCCTCTTGTTCCGGCTCCTCTTCCAGTCTGCATCCTTGCCCATTCAAATCACCTCTCCATGCTTCCGCTCGTTGATCCTATCCAGCGAAATTTTCCCGTCCACGAGTTCTATGGTCCTGTCTCCCAGCCCGGCAATCTCGGTATTGTGCGTTACGATGATGATCGTGTGCCCCTCCTCGCGCAGCCTCTCAAGCAGGTCGAGGACGATCTTTCCGTTATTCTGGTCCAGGTTCCCCGTGGGCTCATCAGCGAGGATGAGCGACGGCTCGTTCACCAGCGCCCTCGCTATGCACACGCGCTGCTGCTCGCCGCCGGACAGCTGCGCAGGGTAGTGCTGCAGCCTGTGGCCGATCCCCACCTTCGTAAGCATCTCGACGGCCAGCGGCTCGTCCACGATGCCGGAGTAGAACTGGGACAGCATGACGTTCTCCAGCGCCGTCAGGTACGGGACCAGGTGGTACTGCTGGAATATCCATCCGATGTTCTCTCGCCTGAACTTCGTCAGCCCGCGCTGGTCGAGGCCGGCGATATCGACTCCGGCGATGTTCACCTTGCCGCCCGTCGGCGAATCGAGGCAACCGATGATGTTCAGCATGGTCGTCTTGCCGGAGCCGGACGGCCCCATGACGGTCGTCCAGTTCCCTTTGCGCAAGGAAAGGCGGACGTCGCTCAGGGCGCGCGTGCTGTTGCCATAGTCCTTGGTAACTCCCTCCAATTCAACAATCTGGGTCATTCACTCACCTCTAAGGACAGCGGCCGGCTCGACCTGCGTCGCGCGCCTGACTGGCAGCGCGCTCGCGAGAAGGGCGATGCCGACCGAAATGGCCATCGTGATGGGGATGGCTATTGGAACTATCTCGACCGACGATTGGAAGACACTCTGCCCTATGAACTGGGCCAGCCCGAGCCCGATGCCGTAGCCTATGGCGCCCCCGGCCAGGCCAATGATGGCCGCCTCCGTGAGGAACAACGCCGCTATCCTCCTGTTATCGGCGCCTATCGACTTCAGCAGCCCTATCTCCTTCCTGCGCTCTATCACATTGGTCGTCATCGTCGTCATCACGCCGAGTGCGGAGGCCCCGAGGGCCACGACCGTTACGAGCGTCATCGTCTGCTCGAGCTGCATCATTATCTGGTTCTCGGCGAGCACGAGCTGCTTCACGCTCTTTGCCTGGACCGTTGGCAGGGACTTCTCTATCTCCTGTCCAATGAGCTCGGCAGGGCAATTCGTGCAGAGCGCGCTCACCTGGACGGAGTGGACCTTTCCCGGCCTGTTGCTTATCTCTTGTGCCACCTCCATGTCCACGAATATCTGCGAGTCCTCCGCACCTCCGGAGTTGACTATGCCGGTGACTTCGAGGTCGCGCGTTGTCACGTTCTGAGTATCGGGATTGACGTAATTCACCGAATAAACGGAACCTATTGATAGGCCCATCGCCTTGGCGGCGATCGTTCCGACTATGCTCTCCCTCCGGTCGTTACCGTCCTTGACCCATTTTCCCGTGATGTCCCAGTATGGTGCGATCCTCCTAATGCCGGTAGCCCACAGGTTACCATTCGCGTCCTTCGTGACGTTCTCGACGGATCTGTTGAAGTAGGTGCCAGCAAGGACGATGTTCAGCGATCGCCCGTCCGAGCCGTTCACGCCGACTACCTGATACAGGAAAGGCGCGTAACCGAGAACGTTCGCGCTCCAGTTCGCTATCTCCTTTATCTTCCAGAGGTCGCTCTCGTTTATGTAGCGCTGCTCGGTGACCGAGCCGAACGTGATGCCCGGCAATCCGACTTCAATTGTATCCGACTTGGGGATGACCACGATGTTCGCCCCGAAATTCCTGAACTGCTGGCCGACCTTGTCCTTCATCGCCATCGACGTGGTCATCAGGGCGCTCGCGATGGCCGCCCCCATGACCACGGCTACAATGGCTATGGCCACCCTCTGCTTTCGTCTGGCTATCGACTTTCCCAGTATTCGCATGAACATCTTCAACCACTCCCAACGATTGTACAACTGCAATATTCAAATTCAACAATGAAAAGGGCGCCGGAGGCGGCGTTTCCCTCGTTTCCTATCGCGCCGCCTCCGGTAGCGTTCTTTTGGCGGAGGGAAACCGTATCGAGAGTCAAAATGCCGCCCGCGTCGGATTCGCTGGTGGGCAACGATTCCCGAAGCATGCGCGGCATTGGTAACCCCCTTCCTCGGCTCATGGCCAGTGGCTGGGGCAATTCGGCGTTGCGCCGCCGTCGTGGTGCGGGCAGTCCCGGGGGTCCATGCTGCAGTCCCGGCCGCCGCCTGCGTCGCCGTCCATGGGGCAGTCTGAACCCTTCATCATGCCAGAGCCCGGGCAGCCGTTCGCGCCCATCATGCTTTGGCGCCCCACGGCCATCCTTCCGGCGCCCATCGCTACTGCGCCAAGACCGAGGGTTGCCACTGCAATCGCCGCCAGGATCGCCATTGCCACTTTTGCCGCCATTTTCTATCACCTCTTTGCTGAGAGATGATATGGGTCGGACTTTATTTGCCGTTTTACCGAAATCATTACCACATCGTTACCAAATCTCGGCTACTCAAGGCTGACGTAGGCGAGCGCCCAGAGGGCGACGGCGGCGAAGATGTCGGGCAGTATCGTCAGGTAGTTCGTGTTCGCGTGCCAGAACCCGCAGGCGGCGTGCAGCAACGGGTTCGAAGTCGCGGAATAGAGGACCAGCGTGACCATGACGAGCAGAAGCGTGAGCGTGAATTTCGACGGCACTTCCTTGTAGATGAAAACGTAAACGACCATCAGCACTACGGCCACGGCGAGGTTGGCCGAGATTATCAAGGTGCTCGCCCGGACGTAGATGTCCCCGGCGTACTGGCCTGGCATGATGAGCCATGCGATCGCCATTGCTGCCGCTGCGCTAATCGCGGCTATGCCCAATACGTACTTCCTCTGCATCAATGCATACCCCCATTGCTCTCGTCCCTTATGCCCTTTTTACCAATTCTCTTCCAAATCTCCTCGAAAACCTTGAGGTTCTCTTCGAGAAAAGGGGACGGAAAATAGAACTTGCCATAATGCGGCCCCTGGCTTTCCAGCATGTGGTTCTCGACGAGGACGCGCACATGGTGCTGCGCCGTCTTGTAGCCCATCCCCAGCCTTTCCGCGATCTGGTTCAGGTTGCAGGGCCCCTTTATCAAGAGGTCGACAATCCGCGCCCGGTTCTTACCTCCCATGCTCCCGGCGAAAAGCCACCATAGAAGCCTGTCGGCAGCCTTCATCGGGGAATCGTAATGCGTGTGGCTATTTTATAGGTTCGCCAAACGGGCAAAGGGGGCAAGGCGTCTCTAGGACCCGATGTACTTCGCATACAGCGACTTCGCCACTTTCTCGTCGCTCGTGCCGCTGATGATGACCCTCGCATCCGTGAATATCGTGAGCTCGTACATGTCGACCTTGAACGTCAGGACGATGTCGCCCAACTTCACGTCGCCGAGCTCGCGCAGCCTGCCGGCGAGCTCGGCCAGGGAGATTTTACCAAGCCGGGCGGGAGTTATTTGGACGGCGTTCGAGCCGCAGAGCTGCGTCACGATATCCTTCCTCTCCGAGCTCAGGAACTCGAACTTGCCCTTGGCGCAGCATATGCACTCTGCCCGCCTACTGATTTTGACGGTACTGAAGCTATGCTCCCAGACGTCAAAGGTGAAGATGACGCTATCCAATACCGCGCCGGTCAACAGCTTGATGGCGCTCGTGCTCTGGATAGCGGCCACCATCGCCGGGGCGGTGTTCAGGACGCCCACGGTGTCGCACGTGGGGAGCTTGCCCGCCACCGGGATCTCTGGCACTATGCACCTGAAGCAAGGGGTCTTGCCAGGGATTATGGCCATCGCCGTCCCAGACGTTCCGACCGCTCCCCCGTACACCCACGGTATGCCGTGCTTCACGCAGGCATCGTTGACTAAGAATCTCGTCTCCATATTGTCTGTCCCGTCGAGGACTATATCGCAGCCGATTATGAGATCCTCGGCATTGGTGTGGTTCACGTCCACGACGAAAGGCACTGCCCGGACGTTAGAATTGATCTTGGCCAACTTCTCGGCAATGGCCGTGGCCTTCGGTCGCCCAATGTCCGCCTCGTCGAAGAGCTGCTGCCTCTGGAGGTTGTTTAGCTCCACGACGTCCCTGTCGATCACCCGTAGCTCTCCGACGCCGGCCCTGGCCAGGCTGTTCGCGATTGCGCAACCCAGCGCCCCGCATCCAACAATGACGGCGCGGCCCTTTCTCAACCTCTCCTGACCTGCCTTCCCGATCTGTTCCAGGACGATCTGCCTGCTATATCGGTCCTTTGTTTCCACGGTCAAAGCCATGAGCTTCTCCTCGGTCGGATGTCGTTCCGAATTCCAATCGGCATCTTTTTGCTTCTCCACATTCTGCTTTGTTTGGGGGGCCGTTTCGTTTTGCTCAGCCCCCTTCCAACGCTTGCTCCAGATCCGCAATGAGATCTTCTATGTCCTCGATCCCCGCGGATATCCTCACCAGCGAGTCGGATATCCCGATGGCCTTCCGCTCCCTCTCGGGTATGGATGCGTGGGTCATCAGGGCTGGCTGTTCAATTAGCGATTCGACTCCGCCGAGGCTTTCCGCCACGGCGAAGATGTTGAGCCTGCTGAGGAACGCCTTGATGGCCTCCGAGCTATCCGCGAGTTCGAAGGAGAGCATCCCTCCGAATCCCGACATCTGCTTTTTTGCCAAAGCATGTTTTGGATGGGCTGTCAACCCCGGATAGTTGACCATCTTCACCTTCGGATGCGATTCCAGATAGTTCGCAATCTTATTTGCATTATAGCTGTGGCGCTCCATCCTTATTGGCAACGTCTTTATTCCCCTCAGAACGAGGTAGCAATCGAACGGCGAGGGCACGCAGCCGATGGCGTTCTGGTTGAACCTGACCTTTTCGTGCGCACCCCCGTCGGAGAGCATGATAGCTCCACCAACGACATCGCTGTGGCCATTTAGGTACTTCGTACTGCTATGGACGACAATATCGGCCCCTTGTTTGAGTGGCCTTTGGAAATAAGGCGTCATGAACGTGTTGTCCACGACAGTGACCGCGTCCTTCTCTTTGGCAATCTCCGCGATTTCTCGGATGTCGCAGAGCTTCATCAGGGGGTTGCTAGGGGTCTCCAGCCAGATAAGCCTGGTGTTGCTCTTTATCCCCCTCCTTACATTGTCCGGGTCGCCGGCTTCCACGAACGTGAATTCCAATCCGAAATTCTTGAGGGTGCTGACGAACAGCCTCCGCGTCCCGCCGTAGAGGTCGTCTGACGCCACCACGTGGTCGCCGTTCTTGAGGAGGGAAAGCAGCAGCGTGGCCTCGGCGGCCAGGCCCGATGCGAAAGCCAGGCCGAACTTTGCGTCCTCAAGGGCCGCCAGCCGCTTCTCCAGCGCGTTCCTCGTGGGGTTGCCGGTCCTCGAATACTCGTACCCCGCCGTTGGCCGGTCAACCTCTTTGCGAGCGAAGGTCGTGGACAGATGAATCGGTACGGCGACGTCGCCGAACCCCTCCTCCTCAAGCCTCGGCTCTTCCCCTACGTGGATCGCCTTCGTTGCGAACCTCATGGCGCTCGCCCCATCAGATAGTTTACCACGTCTATCGTGGTTATGACATCCACCATTCTCTGGCCTTCCATGACCACCATGGCATTCCTGTCCCTGAGGAGAAGGAATGGGTTGAGTATCCTATCTGTCTTGCCCACGCTTGGCAACGGCGGCTCCATTATCTGCTCTATTCTCGATTCGCATCTCTCTCCGCAACTGGTGCGCGTGCCGCACTGTGCGCACAAGCGCTCTACCAGATTTTTCTCGCTCACGCTCCCGACCTGCATTTCGTCTTTCACGACTGGCAGTTGGGATACTGAGTGCCGCATCATAAGATCAACCGCGGTCTCTATCCTGTCATCGGGCCGCACGGAGATTATATTTTCGATTGTTCCCGACTTTGATTTCAGGATGTCCTCCACCAATATTCTCTCGTCGGATGTCTCCATGAACCCATGCTCGCACATCCATGCGTCCGAATATATCTTGGTCATGTAGTTTCTACCCGTATCCGGCAGGATTGCCACGATCGTCTTGTCACCGTCCAACCGTTTCGCTACTTGCAGCGCGGCGAAGACGGCCGCACCGGAGGAGCCCCCCGCGAATATCCCTTCCTCGGCGGCAAGCCTTCTAGCCGTTTGGAATGCGTCCTTGTCGCTCACGACTATTATCTCATCCACTGTTTTCAGGTCGAGGGTCGACGGCATGAAATCCTCGCCGATGCCCTCCACCTTGTAGGTTTGGATCGCCCCGCTTGTGCCATAGAATTCGTGATGGTACATCGATCCTTCCGGGTCAACGCCAATGATCCTTATGTCTGGGTTCTTCTCCTTTAGGTACCTGCCTATCCCGGAGATGGTCCCTCCGGTCCCCATCCCCGCCACCAGCACGTCCACCCTGCCGTCGGTTTGTTCCCATATCTCCGGTCCAGTGGTTTTGTAATGCGCATCGGGGTTAGCCGAGTTGAAATATTGATTGGGCATGAATGAGCTAGGATCTTCCCGGGCAATCCTCTCCGCGACCTTTATGTAATTGCCAGGATGGTCGGCTGGAACTGCCGTGGGAGTGACGATGACCTTTGCACCGAACGCCCTCAGCAGGTTGACCTTTTCCGCGCTCATCTTGTCGGGCATGGTGAAAACGACTTTGTATCCCTTGACCCTGGCCGCCAACGCCAGTCCGAGACCGGTGTTCCCTGACGTTGGCTCCACGATGGTGTACCCTGGCTTTATGAGACCGTGCCTTTCCGCCGCCTCGATCATGGCCAGCCCGATTCTGTCCTTCACGCTCCCGCCCGGATTGAAGGACTCCAGTTTGGCGAGGACATTCACGCTGATATCTTTCGCCACGCGATTGAGCCGCACCATCGGGGTGTGCCCGACGGTCTCCAGGATACTGTCGAAGACTTTCTCGGGCTTCCAATTCTCTTGAACGGACATAGCGTTCACCTCATATCAGCGTAAGGGCAATCGATATTTAACAATTGTTAATATGATTGCCGCGCCCTAATTCCCCATCCTTTTAGGTTGGGGATGTAGGGCGAGCGGGCACCGGCCAACCGGGCTATGTTTTTAGGTGTCTATGGCAATGGCGTCTCGGCGGTGCGCGCCGCTTCGCGGCGCGCTTT
>JACRNV010000066.1 GCA_016214785.1 Methanobacteriota archaeon | reverse complement strand
TCTTATGCTCTGTGCGCGTGTTATACACATATCATACACATCTCTTTCATATCTTCAAATTGTAGAGAAATGAAAAATCCAAGTCCCGCGACGCAACAGTCATTTTAAAACCCTAAAAGTCCCGTCAACGCAACAGAACCGCCAGGCGTAATAACAATAAAAGATGTACATAAACTCGAAAGACCAGAACATATGATAAAACGCGAAGAACTATCTACGCTATTACAACAGGTAGCTCCTGATGCGTATGATAAAATAATGTGGTTGGTAGAAGGTATTTCAGATGAACATCGTAAAACACTTGACACAGCCGTAGGAATTGTTGGCTTATCATTAAAAGAGAAGCATTTAGAACTTGTGAAATTGAAAGAAGAACATGAGGCTTTGAAGCTAAGAGCAACCGAATTAGTCACCATGCTAAATGCACGTATAGAAGATATAAGATGCGTGGGGTTAGACCATGAGAGAATGAGTGATAGACTTGTATGGAAAGAACGAAGTGCCGATGGGACAAAACTCATACCGCGAGAGCATCAATATTCGAGAGTGTTCATCGAATACAGGGGCGAAATCGAGGATTGTTTTCGTGGATACGATAAAAAAACAGGAGATATGAGGTTTGAATATCCAAATGGGGAGAAAGAAAAATTACCCGAATGGCTATACAAAAAGATGAGAACTCTTATGACCGTTGATGAGGCAAAGGAACTTCTAAAACGAATAAAAAATAAAGAAAGATATCATGCTCAGAATAACACGGATTTATTGGTTAAGAAATTACTCGAAGAACTAACAGGGGCCAATCCACATACACAGGATGTGGGCAATATACAAAAAATTTGCATACCTTTAATAGAGGCAGATGGTGGGTGGGTGTTAATTGGAAACGAATTAGCGAAATGTGAATTCGTTATAAGTGGTAGAACTACGAATAATAAAATGGCTCATAATAAACTCGGTATTTTAATAAAAGCGGGACTGGCTGAGAAATCTGAGAATGGGAAAGAAGCCAGAATCAAACCAGAGATTTGGCTTAAACTGAATAAATAAAAAATCAGCCTAACTTGTCGTTTAGACGACTTTAGACATGCCAAGACGACTTTAGCCATTCTTAAACATATGAACTGAATGGTTGAGAAAATTATGATTATAATTCATAGACGCCATAGGATTTTTGAGGGCGCAGGATGGCGGGCCTAGAAGGAAATCCTGGGAAAGCTCGTGCCAACGAGCATCCTGCGTCCCCACTTCGCGGGTGGGCGGGTCACTCCCGCCTATCCTATTTGCGAGGACAGTATGGATGGGACATTAACAAAACCCTACGCTCACAACGGCGTGACTTGGATTACCAGCTTATTAGCTCTCGATACTATCTCCCATTCCAGCTCTCCCTTGTCCTCTAGCTTGAATTGCTTGACAATTCCAGAGGGTACAGTAGTTCGCAGGGAATCCCCTTTGGTCGAAGCCCTAGTCAGCGAAGTTATCTCGCCCGTTTTTATCACCGATACCTGTAAGGCGCTATCCCTATATAAAACATACCTAACGTCATACCTAAAGTATTATATAGCCCCCCGCCTATGTAGGTATGGCATTAGGTATTATGCCAAAGGTGAAAACGATGATGGAAAACGCGAGAATGGCGCGGGGGTTGGATATACTGAAGGACGAGAGCGCGGTACAGCGAAAAAACAAGTTCGTGTACCTAGTGAAGTCGCAATCGGGGGAGGGGTTCTACACGGTTAAAAAGCAGATGAGCCTTTGGGGGTGCTCCTGCCCGGATTTCACAAACCGGAAGAACTACTGCAAGCACATCTACGCCGTCCACTATTCGATTAAGATGCGCGAGATGGTCAAGGATGAGGTCAAGCCCCGTGCCCCCATAGATGCAGCCATGCGCCCCGTATGCTGCCCGTCCTGCCACGCGCAGACGATTAAGAAGAACGGTAGCAGGAGCACCGGAACGGGCCAGACACAGCGATACAAGTGCCTGTCATGCGGCCACAGGTTCACGATAGACAAGGGCTTCAACGGCATGAAGAACCTGCCCGAGAGCATCCTTGCATCCGTAGACCTCTTTTTCAAGGGGCTTTCATACCGAAAGATTGCAGACCACATCAAGCAGTTCTACGGTGTTGAAGTCGCGCAGACCACGCCGATGCGTTGGGTGTCGAAATACCTCAAGATGCTCGGAGAATACGCAGAGAAGAACCAGCCAGACGTTGGCCGGATGTGGCACAGCGACGAGATGGCCGCGAAGGTGAACGGAAAGCAGATGTGGATTTGGAACATCATGGACAACGAAACGAGGTTCCTATTGGCTTGCAAGCTGTCCGAGGGCCGGAGCGTCAAGGAGGCGCGAGCGCCCATCCGCGATGCTAAGGAGAGGGCGGGAAAGAAGCCTGATTTCTTCGTGACCGATGGCCTCCAATCCTACCAACTTGCGGCTAGGCACGAACTAGGCCCGTTGAAGCGGAACAAGTGCTATGGCAGCAGGCACTACCGATACAAAGATTTCCAGACTGCGCCCAACAACAACATCCTAGAGCGCCTTAACGGAACCGTTAGGGAGAGGTTGAAGGTCATGCGCGGATTCGATGCCCCCGAGACGGCAGAAGCGACGATGGCAGGATTCCAGACATACTATAACTACATTCGTGAGCACTCGGCGCTCGGAACGACGCCGGCCATGCAAGCAGACATAGACCTCGGCCTCGGAGAGAACCGATGGGCCGGGATGGTCGAACTCATAGCCAACCAAAAGCAATTCGGGGGCCAATCAGCTCCCTAGTTCCGTAACAGCGCAATGGATAGGTCTATGGGTTTACTTTTAAAAATTTTTCCAGAGGCCCTTAGGACGCCTACCAGCTTGACCCCACCAGAATACCCATTATCTACGAGGGAATCAGCAATACTCTCACTATCAACAATCAAGGAAAAACTTTCACCATCATTCAACGTACAAGGTGGTTTTGGCGCTGTATGAACAACAGAACCCGTTGGAAATAAAGACTCTTTCCCAGGTATCCCTTTGACAATTTCAAATGAATAACCTGTAATGTTCAGTGGTCTTTTTCCTACGTTAATCCCATCTATCGATAGAACCCTTCTGATTTGGGCGCCAGTTGTAAAGCCAATATTAATTTTCACATCTAGTTTTCTTCTATTTCCTAACAATTTTACGACTCCTAAAACGGTCGAAAGAGCCGAGCCCCAAATACTCAACACCAGCGTTATTACGGCTATTTCATCCATCCTATCACCATGGGGGGTATAGTAAACATAAGTATATTAACCACCTACATTTTAAATTAGCACCCGCGATGCAACACCCCCATATCCATGCAACACAACACCCATAGATGCAACAGAACCCGAAGAAGATAGTCGTCGCCCAGTGGGTGAGGATGAAGTGCACGTTCGGCTGCGGCAACTACGGCGAGGGGGCGTGCTGCCCGCCGAACGCCCCCACGGTCGATGAATGCCAGCATTTCCTCGAGGAGTACGGCGAGGCCGTGCTCTTTCACGTAGAGAAAAGGCTTGGCAATCCCAATAAGGGTTACGATTGGTCGAAAGGTATCAACAAGAGGCTCATGGACATGGAGCGCGAGGTCTTTCTCGCGGGAAACGAGAAGGCGTTCCTCCTGGTCATGAGCCCATGCAAGATTTGTAAAAAATGCGCCAAATCGAGGGGCGAGTGTAAAAACAAGGAGCGCGCCCGCCCCACTCCCGAGGCGTTTGCCATAGATGTCTTCTCGACCGCGAGGCAAGCGGGATACCCGATCGAGGTATTGTCCGATTATACGCACAAGATGAACCGCTACGCCATTCTGTTGATTCGATGATGATGCTGGCTTCTTTCTGCCGCACCCCTTAAATACGCAATTGGCCTGGCCAGGGCCGTGAAGGCCGAATCCGTCCAGATGCTGTCGAGCGCGTCGCTCTTCGCCTCGGCATTCCTCGTCCCGCTCATTCTCAAGGACGCACTGAATGTCGACGAGGCTGGCATAGGGCTGGTCATCGCCGCCTACTCCACGGCATTCCTACTATCCTCCTGGCTCTTCGGGCGCCTCGCCGACGTGAGGGGGAGGAAGCGCGTCCTGCAGGCGGGGCTCCTCGCCTGCACCATCGTGAGCGCCCTCCAGTTCTTCGCGACGAGCGTCGAGCTGCTCGTTGCCGCGCGCATCGCCATGGGCTTCGCCGCCGGGACCTTCCCGTCCGCCCTGATGGCCTATGCCTATGAATCGAAGGGGAGGGTCGGCAGGTACGCGTCGTTCGGCGCCCTCGGGTGGGGCGTGGGCACGCTCCTGGCGGGCTTCTTCGCCGTCTACAGCCTCTTCGCGCCCTTCCTCGTGAGCGCCGTCCTCTTTGGCATTGCGTTTGGCGTATCGCTCGCGCTGCCGTTCCCGAAGCAGACGCTCCTCAAGGTTCCCAGGATACCTATAGCCGTCATCAAGCGGAACGCGGCGTCATACGTGGCCGTCCTCCTGAGGCACACCGGCGCGAACATGGTTTGGGTCATCTACCCGATATTCCTCGCCACTATCAACCCGGACCCGATGTGGATAGGGATTGTCTACGCCGTCAACGCCGGCACGCAGTTCGCGCTGATGCCCCTGCTCGACCGGTTCGACGGCAAGAAGCTCCTGGCGGTGGGCCTTGCCCTGTCGGCGCTCGCCTTCATTGTATTCGCAGTCTCGGACTCGGAATGGATGGTGATCGGCGGGCAGGTCATACTCGGCTCGTCGTGGTCGTGCGCTTACGTCGGCTCCTTGAAAAGCATCCTGGAGAAGGGCTCGGAGCGCTCGACTAGCAGCGGGCTCTTGGACTCGACCCTGAACCTTTCGGCTATTATAGGCTCCATGATCGGCGGCTTCGTGGCATTGAGCTTCGGGGATTGCGCCACAATGTACGTGGCCGCGGTCATGAGCCTCGTCGCCCTCGGCGTCTTCCTTACGATGCTGAACGGGAAGGCCTCTGCGTAAAAGGAGGGGCGATGCCAGCTCAGGGCTCTCAATCGCCCAGATGAAGGAGCTTCAGTCCCGTAGACGGGTCGGGCGCGCGCTCCATGCGCGTTTCCTCCACAGCACTCAGGACAATCTCATTTACAATGCACGCCGTCGCTTTGTGCAAATGACCGCCGATTAGAGAATGGTCCTTACCAGCCAGCGCGGCGTGGAGGTGGATGACGAGGCCGCCCTCTGTCGATATGCTCCCATGCAGCGAGACGAGTTCGTGGGGCTCTTCGTGCGCCTCGTTCTGGTATTTCTTCCCGTCGAAATAGCCGATCTCGAAATCGCGGAGCATTCCTATGCCTGACAGGACTAGAGCGCCCTTAAGCCTGTACTGCTCTAGAATTATCTCCAGTGAATTGAAAACGTCCTCGCCGTCGCCGAGCTTGAGAATTATATGGCACCCTTCCCGCGCGGACTCCACTCACTTCCTCCGGATGAACGTGTACTTCACGGGCACGCGGCGGCGCGCCCCTGTGTTGTAGCCACAGGAGGGGCAATTGTACCCAAGCGTCACTGTGCCGCCGAAGACGGTCATGTTGCGCGCCCGCTTCAGGCGCGCGCCGCAGACGGGGCACATGGAGATCGCGCGCTTGGTCTCCGACTCGCGGTACTCTATCAAAACAGTGGCGATGCCGTTGTCGAGGGTCAAAAAGCGCAGGCGCTTCTCGGCTATCTTGTACGGCTCGCCCCCTTCCTCCATCTCCTTGTCGACGAGGGACTTGAGCAGGCGCTGTGAAGCGATAGTCCTGTGCTTGGCGAATACGTTGCGTATGGCAACGACCGCCATCTCCTCGGTCGCAATCTTGTACATGACTCCCCCTCGGCAAACGCCTTTGAAGAGGCCCCGTTTATTCGGTCTCTTCGCTGCCCTTGCTCACTGTGATCGTGCGCTTGTTGTCGTCCAGCGACACGTAGACCCTCTCGCCTTTCTTCAGGCCGAGCGTCTCCACGATCTCCCAGGGGATGGTCACTACAAGTGACTTGTTGCCCAGCTGTATCAGCTTTCGCTTGTATCGAGCCATCAAACCATTGGTATATACAATGTATATAAGAACCTTTCGGCTCAAAACTCAACGGCAGAGTTAAATCCGCTGTCCCCTATTCGGGGGCGCACACATAAAGGCTCGTTTTTCCCCTGGGAAAAATTTATATACTCAACATATATTAGGGGCTCTTTGTCCTGTCTTTGACAGACAAAAGACGCACACGATACCTGGGGGACACAAATGGAACAAGAGGACGAGAAGGTAACGCTGCGCATACCGAAGCGCTATCTCGACATGATCGACTACCTTGTCGAGGTCGACGACTTCCCCACGCGCTCCGAAGCCATACGCTCGGCCATCAGGGACATGGTGTACCACAGGATAGAGCTCGTGCAGGACAAGCTGGCCAGGATGCAGAGGGCCGAGCAGGCCATCGCCCAGGCCGAGAAGCTCAAAAAGGAATACATGGGAAGGTAGCCTAGTCAGAAGGGTATGGATGCACTCTCACGATTACCTCCCCCCTTTTTTTTTCTTACATCTGCATACTTGCTCTTCTATTAGTTCCTGGTGGTCGGTGGAAAATGGTTTCGACGGTAATTGCTCATTTTCCACCCTTGGCCCAATCGAGGACGCATATTGTTCCTTGCTCGATTAGGCCAGCTCGCAAAGATAGTTTGCCGAAATTCGATATCTTTGCTCGTCCCCCCTTTTTTTCCTACCTTTACTCTCTTTCCCCAATTCCCCTTTTCCAATTCCAAATTATTATATCGTTTCCTGCGATATCGGGGCCAATGGCATCGCTCTCGGCCACGGTGGGGAAGCTGAGGCTCGCAAACCCGACCATCCTGGCCGCCGGTATTTTGGGTATGACGGCGGAGCAGATGCTCGAGGCGCTGAAGGGCGGCGCCGCTGCCGTCGTCACGAAATCCATCGGCCTCAAAGCCGCGGAAGGGCACCCGAACCCTACGATGGTCGAGACCGAGTGCGGATACCTGAACTGCATGGGCCTGCCCAACCCAGGCATAGACGACTTCAAGCCGGAGGTCGAGGGCGTCGCCAAGCACGATGGAATAGTTATAGGAAGCGTCTACGCAAAGGACGCAAAGGGCTTCGCCGCCCTCGCGAGGAAGATGGAGTCTTACGGGGCGAGCGCCGTCGAGCTCAACCTCTCCTGCCCGCACGCGGCCGGGCTCGGCGCGGAGATGGGGAGCAGCCTGACCAGGGTGAGGAACATCACCCGCGCCGTAAAGAAAGCCGTCGACATCCCGGTCTTTCCCAAGCTCACCCCGAATGTGCAGAAGATAGCCGGGCTCGCCCTCGCCGCCGAGAAGGGGCGAGCGGACGGCATCGTCGCCATAAACACCCTCAAGGCCATGGCAATACTCCCAGAGGCCAGGACACCAATCCTGAGCAACGCCTACGGCGGTTACAGCGGCCCGGGCATCAAGCCCGTCGGAGTGAGGTGCGTCTACGAGATTGCGGGGGAAGTCGACATACCAATAATCGGGGTCGGCGGGATTTGCTCCGGCCGGGACGCCATCGAATACATCATGGCAGGCGCCTCCGCCGTGCAGATAGGGAGCGCCGTCGCCGCGCACGGGCCCGGCGTCTTCGCCAAGGTCTGCGCCGAGATGGGCGAGTTCATGACCGCCAACGGTTACAAGAGATTATCCGACATGGTTGGCGCTGCCAGGGGTGGGAGATGAAGGCCGCGCGCGTTACGGATGTTTTGCAGGAGAGCGAGCATGTCTGGACCGTGCGCTTCGACCTGGAGGGCTCGGCCCTTCCGGGCCAGTTCGCCATGCTCTGGGTCCCTGGAGGGGAAGAAATGCCCATGGGGCTGTCTTACATCGATTGGGGCTCCAAGGGGGCGACCTTCAAGGTCGTCGGGGACGGGACGATGGCACTATCGAAGTTGAAACCCGGCGCATGTCTCGGAACAAAGGGCCCGCTCGGCCGCGGATATGCGATCAAGGGCGCGGACATCATCGCCATCGCCGGCGGGACTGGCATAGCCTCGCTCGCGCCGGCGATCGAGCTCGCGGTGAGCGGGGGGAAGAGGGTCACTGTAGTCCTGGGCGCTAAGAGCGCGGGCGAGATGCTCTTCGAGAAGAGGCTCAAGCGCCTGAGCGTCAACCTGCAGCTCGCCACCGACGACGGGAGCCTGGGGAAGAAGGGCTTTGCCACGGACATCGCGCAGAGGCTCGTCGAAAAGGGCGGCTACGACCAGATGCTGGCGTGCGGCCCGGAGCCCATGCTCGCCAGGGCCGCGCGCATGGCCGAGGAGTTCGGCATCGAGTCCCAGTGCTCGGTCGAGCGCCACATGAAGTGCGGCCTCGGCCTGTGCGGGGCGTGCGCGCTCGGCGGCGCGAGGGTGTGCGTCGAGGGCCCGGTCTTCGTCGGGAAGGCGCTGCTGTCCATGCCCGATTTCGGCAAGAGGAGGCTCGCGCCTTCGGGGAAGGTCATCTCTTTTTGAGGTCCCGGACGATGAGCTGCGCGCACCTCTCCCCCGAGAGGAGCATGCCGCCGAATATCGGGCCCATGCGCGGCGCGCCATAGACGGCGTTCGCTGCCATTCCCGCGACGTATAGACCGGGGAATACCTCCCTCGTGTTCTCTACCACGGTGCGCTCGCCGACCTCGGCCCACATCGACTTCTCCCCTTCGAGGTTGCCTGACGGGGTCCTCAGTTCCCCCGCCTTCCTCTGGGTGACCTTGCATATCTCGGCCGCGTGTCCCGTGGCGTCCACGACCGCCCTGGAGCCGATGCTGAGAGGGTCGACGTGCATGCCTGCGATTTCGACGGCCGACCAGTTGATGACCACGCCGCCGATGCGCCCCTTCCTGAACACCACGTCCTCGATGCTGACGGCGTTGTAGATGCGCACGCCGGCGTCGATGGCGCCGGCGCAGAGCTTGGCCACGGCCTCGACGGAGTCGGCCGTGTAGTAGCCCTTCTTGGTCCTCTCGACCCTGATGCCCGCGCCCTTGAGAATCGGGAGCGAGGCCTCCTGCACGACTATGACCGGGAACGTCATCCCGCCGCCCCACATGCCGCCGCCGGGGGCGAGCTTGCGCTCGAATATCGTGACCTTGAGCCCCCTCTCCGCGAGCCTCTGGCCCGCGACGAGGCCCGCCGGGCCCGCGCCGCCTATCACCACGTCGACGTTCAGCGCCCCTCCCATCTCCCTGCCGAAGCGCTCCAGTATCGCCCTCGTGACCTCGATGTCGTCAATCTGTGCCATGTCCATCCACCACGCCTGCATTTTAAATAAAGTTAACTATTGTTAAGTCACCTTGCCGCACCTGATGCACTGCCTCCTGCCGTCCCCGGTGGTCATGAGCCTACCCCCGCAGTCGCCGCACTCCTGCGGCTTCGGCGCTTCTTCAACGGGCTTCGAGGCCGTCTCGTACTGGTACACGGGCGGCTCCTCCCTGGGCTTCTCGGCAGCCTGTCCCGCCGGAGGCTGGGGGGGCTGCGCCGTCCGAGGAGCGACCGGCGGCGTCGGGCTCTGGTATGTGGCCGTTGGCGCGGGGTGGAGCGTCGCAACGGTCGTTCCTGCCACCCTGTCCATGTACCTCTGCCTCGGGTCCCCCTCCGAGACCGCCCCGGCGATGATGTCGAATACGAAGAATATCACGTGCAGCTTCGAGAGATTGCGGGTCATGGCCTTCTGGCCCGTCATCTCCCCCTGCAGGGCCGTGACCTTGAGGCCGAAGAATTGCTTTCCGACGGTGGCTCCGTGCCTGGCCTCCATCCCCGCCGAGTATAGCCAGTAGATGAGGCCCCACATGAAGGCCTCGACGATGTTGTAGTACCAGACGAAGAAGCCGAGCTTCGCCATGATGATGAGCGGTATGAGCAGGACTCCGGCCATGAGGAGCGTGAGAATCCCATCCGTAATCCCTGCGAGGACGCGCTTGACCCAGTGCTCGCGCACCTGCATGTCGCTGTCTATCACGTCAACGGCCGTGGGCATCCGGGCGCACCCCTATCCGTCCCTCGGATGGCCTTGCGAGATAAAAAGATATCCCAAGGCGGAAAGCCTATTACGCCGCCGCGCAATGCCGGCGGCGGTGAGAGATTGGCAGCCAGGCGCATGTTAAGAGTCGCGGGGTCCGCCACCATACGGATGGCGAGGAAGGTCAAGGAGCTGGAGGCGAAGGGGGAGAAGGTCGTCTCATTCACGCTCGGGGAGCCGGACTTCGACACTCCCATGCACGTGCGCCAGGCCGCCGAGAACGCGCTGGAGAAGGGGATGACGCATTACGGGCCGTCGGCGGGCATACCGGAGATGAGGGCGGCCGTGGCCGAACACTCCTCCGAATCCAACAAAATACCGTGCTCGGCAGACGACGTCCTAATAACTCCGACGAAGCAGGCGATATTCATGGCCATACTCGCGCTCATCGACGACGGGGACGAGGTGCTCCTCCCCGACCCGGCGTGGGTGTCGTACGAGCCGTGCATCTCGCTGGCCGGTGGCAAATGCGTCCCAGTCCCGACCTCGCAGGAGGACGGGTTCCAGGTCACGCACGAGCGGCTCGCGAAGCTCGTGACCCCGAGGACGAAGATGGTAATCATCAACACCCCCTCGAACCCCACGGGAGGGGTGATGGCGCGGGAGTGCCTGAGAGGCGTGGCAGACCTTGCGAAGGACAATAACCTGCTCGTCCTCAGCGACGAGGTATACGAGCGCATAATCTACGATGGCGAGCACACATCGATCGCATCGCTGGACGGCATGTGGGAGCGCACTATCACCGTCAGCGGCCTCTCGAAATCGTTCGCGATGACCGGATGGCGCATCGGCTGGGCCGTCGCGCCCAAGTCGCTGATGACCGACCTAGGCAAGCTCCAGGAGCACTCCATCACGTGCATCCCCACCTTCATCCAGAAGGCCGGCGTGGCCGCGCTGACGGGCCCCGACGAGCCCGTCATGGAGATGGTGATGGAGTTCAGGACGCGGCGCGACATCGCGATGGGCCTGCTCGGGAAGATAAGCAGGCTGCAGTGCTCCGCGCCCCGCGGCGCGTTCTACCTCTTCCCGAAGTTCGATGCGAAGCTTAGCTCGGAGCAGATGGCCGACAAGCTCCTCTACGAGGGGAAGGTAGCCGTCACGGCCGGCTCGGCCTTCGGCGCCTCGGGAGAGGGGCACTTCCGCATGTCCTACGCCACGTCGAGGGAGAACATCACCGAAGGAATGAAAAGGATAGCGGAGACGCTCACTTAGTGGAGCCGAACGCCATCCATCGTCCCTGTTCCTGACATTCCACGAGCGATTCGCAACGTATCGAAAATGTACAGTGGCAATCCTCTGCCCTACCTTTTGACTATCTGGGTCTCGCCGCAGCTCGGGCACATGACCTCGATGGGCCTGCGCGAGGTCGTTATCTCAATGTTCTGGCCGCAGAACTCGCAGGCGACGGACATTGCCTGCGAGCGCACGACGTGCTGCGGCTGCGCGCGCGCGGGCTTGGGCCTCGCCGCGCGAGGTTCTATCTTCGCGGCTATGACTTCGTGGTGCGGCTCGTGGGACTCGATCCTCTTCATCTTCGTCCTGAGGCTCGCGTACATGGCGAATGAGATTACGACCAGCAGCAGCAGGAACCACTCGGTGAGCGGGACGCCCATTATCGTGTTGTACCAGAGCGGGTTCGTGTCCTTCTCGATGACTATGGCCTCGCTGGCCGCGCCCCCGGCGTCGGAGGAGAGGACGAACATCTGCGTGCCCTCGTCGATGTTCGCCGGGACCTGGTAGAGGAGCTGCCCCTCGGGGGCGTCCGTCTGCAGCTTCAGCATCTGGCCGTTGACCAGGCCGTAGGACAGCACGAGGCTCGGCGGCAGGGGCGAGTCCGTCATGGACGTTATCCTGTACCTTATGAACATTGTGTCGCCGGGCGCGTACGCTGGCCTGTTGAACGTCAGGGCGATGGACACGCCCAAGCTCTGCTGGATCGTCGTGGAGCCTACCGTGAGCCTCCCGCCCTGGGTGGCTATGGCCCTTATCTCGTACCTGCTGGACGGCGCCTGCGGGACGGTGAAGGAGAAGGCGCCGCCGGTTGCATTGCCCTCGACGACCTTTGCCCCCTCGGCGTCGAGTACCTCGTAGAAGACCTCCGGCGACTGGAACTTCCCGACTATCTGGTAGGTGACGCGGACTGTGTCGCCGGCCTCGTAGTACTGGACGTCGGCATTGACGAACACCCTCGCGTAGAGGATGGTCAGCGCCCGCTCGGCCGAGGCCTTGTTCCCCTTGCCATCGTCGACGGTGACCTTGAACCTGATCGTCCCCTCGTAGTCCGAGGAGAGGGTGAGGTTCGCCGTCCCGGCCGTGTTCGTGCCGCGGAAGACCAGCACTCCCGTCTGGCTGTCCCTCGCTTCGTAGACATAGGTGTAGACGCTCCCCGCCGCGGCGCCGATCTGCGAGACGCTCGTGTTCACCCTGATTGTCTGGCCGCTTGTGTAGTCGGACCTGTCGAACGCCAGCACGACCGAGAGGCTCGACATGTCGGCGATGGTGAACACCTCCGAGTCTGACCATGAATGCGAGCCCTTCTTGGCCGTCGCAGTCATCCTCATCTCCGTGCCCACCGGCAGGTTCCTAGGTAGCTGCAGGATGTGCCGGGCGTACCCCATCGAATCGGTCGAGAGGGTTGCGTTGTACTCTGCCATCAAAGCATAGCTTCCGTAGTCGAGCCTGTATAACCGGATGTCGACTGTGCATCCCTTCTCCGGCTGGTCTGTCGCATTTGGGGAGTCCTGGTTGTCTGTGACCACCGTCCTCACGGTCGTGTTCACCAACCCTTCGGCCGAGTAGGATTCCCTGTCGAGCGAGGTTATGACCCCCAGCTGCCCGACCTGGAAGCCCTTCGTTGCGTTCTGCACGCGCTCGGGCTTGGTGGCCGAGTCGTTGAACCAGCCGTCGACCCAGTAATCGAGGCTCGTGTTCGCCAGCACGCTGAGGTTGAACGTGTAGCTTCCCGCGGGGGAGGCGAAATCGCTCTGCGCTACGATGTCCCCGGCTGAATTGCGGACGAATATCTTCCCCACGCCGGAGGGCGCGAGGGAGCCGTCCTTGAGGTTGTTCGCCGTCCAGAAGACAGTGACGGGGTCGCCGCCGAGGTAGGCTTGCATGTCGGTCTCTATCTCGAAGCTGTAACCCTGGACCCGGAAGAGCCTGGCCTCCTGAAGCGTGCCGGGGTTCGTGTGGTCAAGCAGCACTTCGACGGTGTAATTCCCGTCCGGCATCGATACCGGCACGGTGTAAGTGACCTTGGTGCTGCCTCCCGAGCCAATGACTATCGTGTCAAGCAGCGCAAGGTTCTGCCCGCCGACCGAGCCAGCGGCGACGATGACGTCGTAAGTCTCGCCCGGGCCCGCGCGCAGGACTATCTCCATCATCTCGCCCGGCACGTAAACGTTGCTCTGCGTGTACCTGCTGGGGACTATTTCGAGGCTCCCCCAGGCGCCCCTGACGCCTGCCGGAACAATGGTTAGCACGAGTAGCGCGGTGGCTGCGGCGGCGAAAAGTGCCGCTTTGCCTGCGCGCGCTGCCCTCGGAGCCTTCATCCGACCCTTCCGTTCCGCGATATCGACACTGCGGTATATAAGGATTTGCGAAACTCTCTCACCGTTGTACTATCCCGAAATAACTTCCGCTTCGGGATGCGGGGTCATAATGACCGACGAGATGACCCCGAAGGCATGCGGAAGCTGAACAAGCGGAAGGTTCGGTGGATCGTCAAGGAGATGGGTAAACGCGAACTGACGGCCC
>JACRNV010000056.1 GCA_016214785.1 Methanobacteriota archaeon | reverse complement strand
CTGCATCTCCCTGAGTTCGTCTAATGAGAACTCTGGAAGGAACTCATCCCCTTTTGCCAAATTCCATCCCATGCTATCGCCGCCATCCTATAGGGGGTGTATAGCTTTGAAGTATATTTACTTTTGTCCTAAGCTATAAGAATGGCGGAAGAGGAACGAAAGCCTTTCGTTGAAAAATGCGAAGCGATATTGGATGAGTTCTATGATTATCTCGTGGACGAGAAAAGCTTATCCGAGAGGACGGCAAACTCACACTATCAAGTAATCCACATATTTAACGAATTTCTCGCACGCCAGACGGATGTAGGGGATTATTCAGAAGTAACAAAAGGAATTGCAAACACGTATTTCAAGCAATGGTACAGACGCAAAGTTTGGGGCGGTCCGAACATTGACAGAATATCCATCACTTTAAAAAAATTCTTCTTGTTCTTGAAAGAAAAGAAAGGAATACACAACAAAAAAGTACTTGAGGAATAATCTCTAAGAATGGTCGCACTGGAATACTGAGTGTACCACAGAACCACCAAACGACAGCTCTTCAGGGGACTCTGTTCCCCCATGACTCTTAGGTCGCTGTCGCTCCCCCGTCCTTTGGCGGCAGCGTCCTCTCACCCGCTCGTCGTTCTGGTCTGACCTGCCTTCCCCTCGCACTCGTCCGAGCAGAACCTCCCCTCGCTCTGGAAGTCCTTTCCGCAGACGGCGCAGTAGCCATCGTCCTCCTTGACCATCAGGCCGTCCGGCGGGCTCATCTCGTGGAAGCTCAGCCTCGTCGGGCACCCGGCGGCCTCCAGCCGCTTCCTCTCGGACTTGACGAGGCGTCTCTTCTTCCAGTCCGGAACGGACGTCTCGAATCTCCAGTAGAACAGGGGCGATGGCTCGGTCCAGATGGGAACCTCCTTCGTCCCGCGCATGTCGGCGTAGAAGGCGACGCCGCGTTCCTTCAGGGAGAACAGGTTCGGCTTGGCCTCGTGCTCGACGTAGCCGCAATTCTCCAGTGCCCAGCCGTAGTGGACCAGCTTCCGGAAGACGTCGTCGTGGATTGGCCTGCCGAACTTGTCCTGCTGCTCCATGCTTCTCTCGCCATCCCATGGCCTTTGGCGGTTTATAATTTCCCCTGCCGCACCGCTCGACTTCTCCTATTTAAAACCCTTATCGATTAATCGACCACGTGGCATAAGGGTGGTCCGCCCTCGTCCTCCACAGGTGACCAATATGGTCCGAAGAACCACACACACGAACAGCGGGGGTGGCGGCTCGACCCCCAACGTGATGGAGCCGATATCGGTGGACGTCATGCAGCCGATCTCCCTGGACGCGACGGCGCAGATAGGGACCGCGAGGAACAAGTGCACGGAGATCCTGGAGCTCTGCGACGGGCTGGACGCCCAGCTGCGCTGCAGAGCGACGTCGAGCAGCTGATGGAGATCGGGGAGCCGGTGCTGCCCGAGAACCAGCAGTGGCCGGAGGTCTTCCAGGCCATCCAGGCCGTCCAGGCGCTCGGCCACGAGGCGCGCCTGATGGTCGTGGACTGGACGAGGTACCGCAAGGTGTACCCGTTCATGTGGCCCGTCGACCCAGAGGACGAGGACTAGGCCCCCGTCCAAAACCCTTTTTCTTTATCTTCAAGGTGCCGACATGATGTCCCTGGAGCATTTCGCGCTGCTGGTCGCCATCGGCGCGTTCTTCGCCATCGAGGTCTACCGCAACGACAGGCTGCGCAGGCACGCGGTCGCAATCCTCACGAGGCACAAAGCGAAGCTTTACGACTTCCTGGATCCAGTGATAGACGACATCGCGGAGGAGCTGTGCAAGGAGGTCAGCGAGCACGACAGGGAGTGGATAACGGACGAGGTCCAGCGCCAGATGCTCGAGGTCGGAGTCTTCATCTTCACGGAGATGGGGAAGCAGAAGGCGAAAGAGATAGTGAAGGACATCATCGAGGATATCCTTCAACCGTGATCATCCGATATTCTTCTCGCACAACCTATTGACTTCACAGCCATCGCACTTCTGTAAGTCGCGGCAGAAGCCGAAGTTGATGGCCTCTGAAACCGAGCAGTAGGTGTATAGCCCCTTGTTGATCTCCCTGATTGAATATGGCAGTTCGAGCGCTTTGAGAAAGTTAACAACGACGTCGTAATCCAGCTCACCGATGAGCCCGGCGATGCCCGTGACCCTGAGGAAGTGGATGTTGGCAGAGTCGAGCTTGTACGAATCCTTGACGAAGGCCGCCTCTTTCACATCGCCCAGGACGTAGTCGAACACGTTCTCGCCTATCCCGTACAGCTCGTTCCATGGCTTACTGGCCTTCTTGAACCTCTGCCATTCGTCTGAGAGGCACGAGAGGAGCTGGCCGTCCGAGACCGCCTCGACATCGGTGAAGGCCGCATATTTCGATTTCAGGAAGTGTGCAAAGCTCCCTGCATAATTCCCCTTCAGATGGTGGCAGCAGACGAGCATCTGCCATAGCTTGCTCCAGAACCACGCGCCGGCCTTTCCTCTGTAACCGGCCACGCACTCGTGGAACCGCTGACCCTCGTCCCCATAAGTCCCACTCTTCAAGCCTTCGTAGAAAGGGCTCGCCATCCCACCTGCGAACTTCCTCAGGTATTTTGGATTGCCCCTGTAACCCGATAGGATCGTGCCGAGCTTCGAGATTGAAAATATGCCATGCGCCTTGAGAAGCTCGGCGAATTTCCAGGACTCGAACCCGCCCTGCTCGTATCCTCGGACGATGAAAACTTCGTCGATGGCGTTCCAGGACACCGCGTACTGCTCCCACCGCGGCCTGGTCTTGGTGGCCGCGTATTCGACGAGCTGGCGCGCTTGGTCGATATCCATGGTCTTTCACCTATTCGAACACTATCCCGTCCTTCACGATTTCGATGTCGGCCAGCCCAATCAGTCCTTTAGCATCGGTGATGTTCTTCTCTATAAGGCATCGGTAGTTCATGTTATAGCCTTTAGCCTTCTTATCGGGCGTTCTGCAATGGACTAGGGGCACGACGTAACCACTCGCTATTTTGGCCTTACGGGCCGGGGGGATGGTCGTGAGCTTCTCGACGCACTTCTTCAGCTCCTCGCCGAGTTGGTCACCAGCGGACAGGTTGGCCTCGATCTCGACGCACATCCACTTGTCCGGGGCGCTCATCCACACCAGATCGACGGCAGCCTCGGTCTTCCCCTTTGCGTACCCAGGTTTGCCGACCGGGACCTCCCACCTGAACTTGTTCTTTATCTCTTCCGGCCGAAACTCTGTAAAGAGGAGTCTGAAGAACTCCCAGTGTATCTCGCGCTCGACGGTCCACCTGTCGGGGCGCTCCTTAAATTGGGCAATCAGCTTATCAATGACTTTCCTGATTTTCTCCTCCTCAAGCGACGGGTTCATACTCTACGGCAGGGGTTAAAAGCATAAAAAGATAGGTCCCGCCCAAGGGCTCCACTTCTGCTTACGGGTGGTTGGGGACGCACTCTGTAAGCGGTTGTTCAATCATTTCGAATCTATATATTTGCCATCAATGTCTGTCGTCAAGAAAAATACGCTAGCAATTATAATCGATATAATTATAGTTAAACCGAGTATCCTCCAAATGAGTTCACCGGTGAGAATTACTCCATAAACAGCGACAATAACCCAGCCAATAGCCATAATACTGTAGAACCACCTCATTGCAGTTGTCCGCGAGCCACCAAGTGTTCGTGAGATTCCATGTTTCCATATGTTGTTTGACATCTCGGGCGTGGCATATCCATCTTCCTTTCCTCCTTTTAAAAGCTTGCCAGCGATTATTATTTCGCGATAAGTTCGTCTGTACGTATCCATATAACCTATAGATGGTTCATCATTAGTGATTTTATTGCGTTTGTTGACCTCTTGTTCGATAATTCTAGCGCGCGAAATAAGGACAGTCCAATAAGTCATCTCTCGTATCTCACCGTTAAGTATAGTGAGACAAACAATAAAAGCAAAAAGACCTATACCCATTATGAGTATTCCACTACTTAGACTTGACTCAAATAGCAATTTTCCTGTGCTATAGATGTACGCAAGAAAGCCAATTAATATGCCATTGAAAGTAGCAAAAAAGTGTAGCAGTTCCATTCGAATTTTTTCATAATGTTGAATTAAAGCCGTACATGTTTCATACTCAATTACCTCGCTAGGAGTCATTCCTACAGGTTGATTTTGCCCGGAACCTAGTGCGCTCCCAACCTCCGCGCCCATTCAGTCGTACCCCAAAGGCCTGCTCTTATTCGCTCTCATGGTGAGCTAAGCATACACTTCGTACCTTAAATAAATTCTGACCCCGCCCCTGCATTGGGCTTGAGATTACCCTTTCGGTTCAAGGTGGGGTTGTATTTACCCAAACTCCACTCCATCATACTTCTCCCTTGGGCTTCCATCCCATCGCCTTCTGCATCTTCTCGACGGACACACTCAGCTTGCGCAAGTCGTCCCGGCACATCTTGAACTTGAGCCAGCCCTTGAACGGGGTGTAGATGCAGAGCCAGACCTGGTTGCTGTGTAGCGCCTTGTTGTACGTGTGGACGTACTTCTCTGGTTCTGTGATCCTGCCGCAACAGATGCCGCTGTAGCCGTCGTCTATGGCCTTCTGATCGAGACTGTTGGCATTGTGCACCAGCTCGCAGTCCTTCTCGGTGCAGAATGGCGGCTTCCTGAGCCATGGCAAGGGTCGTTCGCTCACTTCCTGCGCCTCCCGCTCAGCCGCGCCTGGCCGCTTCGGACAGCGCCCTCTGCCACGTCGGGTATCGCCACTGCCGCGAAGAAGGCCGTGAGCCAGCTATTGTCCACGGCCACGGCGGACACGAGCCCTATGAGGCCGGAGAGCAGGCAGCCGAGGTAGAGCTTCCCCTCCTTGACCTGGGGAAGGACCAGGACGCCTCCCGAGCGCAGGGCGGTGTGGAGGAGACCTCCTGCGAAGCCGAGGGAGGCGTACATCGCTATTGTCGGGAGATCCATCGTTTGCACCTCATTTGGGTTCTTGTCGGTCACCGTTTGGGAACGTGTTGGTAACAGGTACGGAGGGGGAGCGGAGGGGCAACGGAGCGGGGAGCCTCACTTGCGGCCCGTGCGCTCCTTGACGTAGAGGTTCATGCCTGAGCAGCCGCGAGACATGGCGCGCCTCTCGTAGCCGGCGCGGGCGCTCCCGGAGAGCTCCTTCCAGCCGTGCACGGCGTCGGCGAAGGCCTTCCTCTGCCTCGTCTGCTTCTTCGTGCGAGGGTTGCGGGGCTTGCGGTAGATGCGGACGATCTGCTGGCCCCTGGACTCGTAGAAGACCATGTCGCCGAACCTGCCGCTGACTGTGCCGAGGAAGCTGCCCCTGACCTTCATGGGCTCGCCTCAGCAGGCGCTGGCGCTCGCGATGTTCACAGGCGCGGGGCTGATGGTCGCGGTGTCCGGGAAGGCGGCTGGGCAGAGGTTCTGGGCCCTGAACGTGGTGTAGTTCGGGCCTGAGACCTCTAGGTCGTAGGGCCCGTCGTACCTGGAGATGGCGAACCTCACGACTCCATTCTCGTCGGTCATGCCCCGGAAGACGTCCTTGTTCCCCCTGGTCACCGCGACCAGCGCCTCGGCGAGGGTATAGCCCTCGTCGTCGACGACCGTCAGCTCGCGCATGATCGGCGGCTCGAACGGCAGGCCGAACCTCATCGCCTCGATGTACCTCTTGACGAAGACGTTGTAGCCCGACATCCCGACGGCTATCCTGTCGTAGAAAGCCTTCTGCTCGGGCGTCAGCATGCGCCACTGGGCCACCGCCTCCGTGAAGAGGTTCCTGACGTTCTCCTGGAGGGGCGAGTTCGGGTTATGCGGCTGCGCGTGCTTGCGCAGGTACTCGATGCCCTTCCAGCGCGAGGCGGTCAGCTTGTTCCCTATCGTTCCGCTGTACTCGTTGCCGAATATGTTCTTGACCTTCAATGAGATCACCGCATGGACATTGGCCGAGGTGGTTTATATGGCCTGAACGATTAATCGATGCTGGTTTTAAATACGAGGAGCCTCAGCTCGCGGCTCCGCCCCTCTTGAAGAACCTGCCGTGGTACTTGTGGTACCAGCCCCTGCCGCGCCCCTGGCCTTCGGGGTCGTCTAGGAAATACCTGTAAGGCGAGCCGCCCATGTGATGCCACTTGGGCCTGCCTGTGTAGGGCTTGCGGGGTTCCACGAAGCTGGATTGGCTGGACGGGTTATAAAGCGTCGGAAAAATGCCTGAGCATCTGCGCATCAAGATGCCGATGGTTTCAACTTGTAGTACTCGACGATGGCCTCCAGGATCAGCTCTTGCATAGCGCGGTCCTGCGCGGCGCTCTCTAGCCGCAGGTAGCGCAGGACGATGTCAGGCAGGGCGACGGTGGTCCTGCGCGTCTCGTCCCATGAGCCGGTGACCTTGATGGGTGTGTCGAGGGAGTGCATCCGGGAAGAAATGGGTGAGGAGGGATATATACTTAAGTGTGGGGTAGCTAAAATAAATGAAAAATTAAAGGATTTACTTTCTCTCAAAATTTCGAGCAGATTTTACGAGATTTTGCCTTTTCACTCAGCCGGGAATCCACTCGGGCATGTGAATTGGCTGGGTGGCAGGAATGTAATCGCCCCTTTATCTAACTTGGCATTTAGACGCGATACAGAGCTTCATTTCTCGACCTCCCATCCCTTCGAGCGCAACTCCTCCGCGCGCTCCTTGAACAGGATATTGGGGGTCTTTGCGTACAGCTTGGAGAACAACTCATGGCCCGCCCTCCTGTGGGACTCCTCACCCGTAATTAGGGAGATCTCGTAATGTATGGTCGCAGCTTCCTTGTCTTCTTTAGCGCTCTCGAGCATCGCCCTTAGAGAGGATGCCGCCGCCCATTTGTCAGTCAGGGCGAGCAACTTCAGGCTCAGTATCCGGCAGTTGAAGATTATCTGGTCTCGCTTAACCTCGGTCGCTATCGACTCGGCCTCGGCGTTCAGCGCCTCCGAATCGCCATATCTGCCCCTGTTAAAACGGAGGTCCGCCATCTGCCAGAGGTTCTCGCAGAGGACGTGCTTGTGGTCGAGTTCCCTTGCGAGCCTGATCGCCTCCTCGAGATTTTGCGCTGCTGCGTCATACTCGTTCAACCTTTTATTTAGGTTCGCGAGCGTGCTCAGGGCAAAGTTCAGGCTGCGAACGGTCTCAGTCGCCCTCGCGATTTTCACGGCCTCCTCGAGGCTCTTGCGCGCCTCATTATAATTGCCGAGGCTCGTGTCGATTCGCCCCAGGTATATCAGCGCGTAGGGGATGCCCTGCTTGTAGCTCATCGTCCTCGAGAGGGAGAGGCTCTCTCGAATGCAGGCCTTCGCCTCCACGTAGTTGCCCAGCACCTCGTTCGTGGCCCCGAGGCCTATCAGCCCAAGCCCCCTCATGAACAGGTCGTTCGAGTCGGAGGCGAGGTCGACGAGCCTCTTGTAGGATTCCAGCGAGAGGGCGTAGTCTTTCTGGTAGAAGCTGACATTGGCTATGCCAGAGAGCGCGTCCTTCATCGCATGCTTGTCCCCGAGATCCTCGGCTATCGCCAGGTAGCGCATGTTGTTCTCCATGGCCTCCTCGTACCTCCCGGTGTCCCAGTAGATGCCCCCCATGTCGCTCAGGGCTCTGCCGACGCGGAGCTTGTCCCCGTCCTTCTCGGCCAGGGCGAGCTGGGCATCGAAGCATTCCATCGCCTTGTCGTATTCGCCGCGGTAGTAGTGCACGTAGCCGATGCTCCCCATGGCCTTGAAAACACCGATGTTATCATCGCGCTTTTTATAAATGGCAATCGCCTTCTGCGAGAAGTCGAGCGCCGTCTCGTATTCTGGCTTGTGGCACAGGACGTTCCCGAGCCCCGAGTAGGCGTCCGCGAGGAGCCCCTTGTCCCCATCCGCAGAGGATGCCTCGATGACCGCCCTGTACGAGGCTTCGGCCTTGTCCAGCTGGCCGATGAGCTGAAGGTCCTGCCCAATCCTGAGGCGGATGCGCCCCGGGTCCGCCCCCTTGGGCTTCTCTCGGAGCGTGCCCAAGGACCGGAGCGACGCCTCGAAAAACGCAATCGCCTGCTCAGGGGCGTAAGCGCCCTCCGCCTTCTCCGCCGCCCTGGTGCAGTAATCGTATGCCTTCTCGTGGCAGGCGCTCCTCGAGAAATGACTGGCCAGATCGTAGAGCACGGCGTCAAGGTCGTCCGCGTGCGCTCTTTCGTAGTACTCGCCCAGGGCTCTGTGGTACGCGAGCCTCCATCTCTCCCCGATTCCGCCGTATATCGCCTCTCGGAAGAGCTCGTGGGCGAATTCCATCTTTCCCCCTCTTTTGACGAGAAGGCCGGAATCGCGCAGCCGCTTGAGAGCCAATGGGCCATCACGGATGCTCTGTATCGAAAGCGCTGCATTGACCTCAAACACCCTCCCGATGCAGGAAGCGTACTCGGCGACGGCCATGGCATCGGGATCGAGCGATTCGAGCCTCCGTTTGACCATCTCCCCGGCGGTGCCAGGTATCGCGAACCCCTCCTTTGCAAGATGGTGGCCCTCCCCCCCCGAGGCGATCGCCCCGTCCGCGGCCATCTGCCTCAGGGTCTCGATCAGGAATAGTGGGTTGCCCTCGCAGCGTTTCGACAGTTCTTCAATGAACGACCGGGGTATCGAGTTTTCCTGGAAGATGTCATTCACGATGTCGGCGGCGAGGCCGACTCCAAGCTCCCTGACCTCTATCTCGGTGAGCATTCCGTCATCGAGCAGGCCGCGGACGACTCCCTGGATGGGGGAATTCTCCCTGGGCCGCGATGTCGCCACCACTAACATCTTCTCGCGGCGGGCGTTCCTGCAGAGGTAGTTGAAGACGAATGCCGAGGACTCGTCGGCCCAATGGACGTCCTCGAGCGCCAGGATGAGGGGCTTATCATCGGCGATCCTAGAGAGGGCTTTCAATATTTCCCCTGAGATTCTGTTCCTCTCGGCATCGAGGTTCACGCGCTCCAGGTCCCGGCGAACCTTCATTCTGAGGTCGACGAGATGGGTCAATGCCGATTGAAGCGAATATACTGTTCTGCCGCCTTCCCCCCCTCCGAGCGCCTCCATCTCCCGAACGGTCCTCCTGAGATGCTCTCGCATCTCCGGATTCTCACCCCCTTTGAACAGGGCGCAGATGACAAAGCCGTCGCCGCGCTCCATCAGCACCTTGGCATCGCCGTACTCGAGCCGGTCTAGCCCGCCCTTTTTTTCAGGGGTTTGCTTAAAGAACGAGTCGCAGACGAAGTCCTGGACGCCCGAGATCATCTTCGCAAGCCTTCCAGCTTCGAAATCGGAGCCTGTCTTTGAAGTCACGCATGCCAGGACACGCCCTTGGCCATCGAGGGCGAGGACTGTGGAAAAAGAGACAAACTCGGTCTCTTGGAAAAGCGGGGCGGCTGTCGTTTCACGGAGCGCGCTTGAGAACAGCTGAAACGGATGCGCAGAATCGGCAAGAGCCGCCCCGTTGATGACGAGGCAGCCGCCCTCCTCCCCGTGTTTCCTAAGGAACTCCCTGACGAGCCTGGACTTGCCCATTCCCGGCTCCCCGGTCACGATGAGCGTCCTTCCACGGCCGCTGAGCGCTTCGCCTAGATGCCTGGTCAGGGTATCGAGCTCGGCGGTCCTGCCAACGAACCGCGGCTCCCTGAATTCGAAAGCCTCCAAGATGCCCCCGTTTAGCGCGAAAACATCACACATAGAAAAGATTATCCTCGGCCCTGCGCTGCAGGGAAACAATTATATCCCGCCGCTCAATAGCCACGCAAGCTGGGCCCATAGATCAGCCCGGAAGATCGCCTGCTTTGCAAGGGGATTCCCTCGGGAATCCCCCTTGACCCCCACGGAAAGGATTTGGCACTCGCCAATTCCGCCGGACTGGGGTTGGGGAGCCAAAACAGCAGGAGGCCTCGGGTTCAAATCCCGATGGGTCCATTTTACTTTCTCTGTGCAATTAGGTCAAAGTAAAATGGTAGGACTAATCTGAAAGAGTGCACAGGATTAGTCCGTGCCCGCGACGAGGAAACATTTTATAAGCATCCTCTCGTCGCGATATAAGTGAAATAGATGCAAAGGTAGGACTTGCGCACCAAGTCCGTGCCCGCGACGAGGAATCACTCTGCCGGTGTCTTCTCGTCGCGATAGAAGATCATACCCTGTGGATAGCATAGATAATTGGTTTCGCACCACCAATTTTCACAGTCCCCCGTCGTTACCCTGTCAAATTGTTGCATGGCGCAGGCCAGACAGAAAAAATATATGCTGGTTACCTTATATGCCGTATTTAGGAAATAGCATGCGTTGTCCCGTTTGCGGCAGCAACATTCCCAGCGATGCGATGCTCTGTCCCATCTGCAAGACCGTCCTAAGCGACGAGGACCAGACCTTCGGCTGCCCGATGTGCGGCAAGCTCGTCGAGGCAAACGCGAAGGTGTGTCCGGGCTGCGGGGCCGAATTCCAGGAGGATGGGGAGCAGGCAGAGGCCATCGAGCGGGCCGAGCCCCGGGCCACCCCTCCGGAGGAAGGGGCCGACGAGACCGACCACGAGGAGGCCGCGATGCAGAAGATAGACGAGCTCGTGGCAGAGGAGATAAAGGAGCTCGTCAAGCTGCCCGGCGTGGGGAACCTGAAGGCCAAAGCCCTTTACGAGGCGGGGTTCACCGACCTGGGCAAGCTCAAGGCCGCGTCCGTGAAGCAGCTCATGAACGTTCCTGGCATCGGCAAGAGGTCGGCGGCGTCGATCAAGCGCGCGCTCCAGATTTCCGACATCGACGGGCTGCGCAAGACGCGGCTCAGCGCCGACGACATAGAGGCCGAGCAGGCCTGCCCGATTTGCGGCACGATCCTCAGCATCTTCGAGACTTCGTGCTTCGAGTGCGGCAAGGAGTTCCAGAACGCGAAAGTGGAGGGGAGCGAGGAGAAGGCGCTGGCCCATTACGAGCGCATGATTGAGCTGGACACCAAGAACACCGACCTCTGGTACGCCCGCGGCTCCATGCTGGCGAAGATGGGACGCAATGACGAGGCAATCAAGTCCTACGAGATGGCCACCGAGATCGACCCCAAGTACGACGCGGCATGGATCGCCATGGCCGGGCTCTTCACGCGGATGGGGGACAGCAAGAGCGCGGGCGAATGCTACAAGCACGTCATATCCGCCGCGGGAGTCACGGACCTGCTCCCGAAGACCGGCACCGGCGAGGCGCCGGACATAGTGCCGAGCGCGTCGGCCGAGGAGGTCAAGGCCTTCGAGAGGGAGCTGCTGGGCGAGGAGAGGGCCTGCACGGTATGCAACGGCCCCCTCACGGCCGACGGCAAATCGTGCACCGTTTGCGGAAAGGATTTCACGATCCCCGCCGAGGGCGCGCCCGCCGAAACGGCGCAGCCGGGTATAGCGCCCGCTCAGCCCGAGGAAGCGCCAGCTCAGACCGCGATTTCGGAAGAGGTCTCCCAGCCAACGCCCGAACGGGCGCAGCCGGCCGAGGCCGCGCCCGAGCCCGCGGAAACGCCGGCGCAGGGCGAGCCGCAGGAGGAGGCGGCGTCCGGGGCCGTGAGGATAGAGGACCTCGACAACATCTCCGAGAAAGAGCTTTACAGAATCCTGTCATCGGTCGCTTCGGAGCTGAAGCCCATGCTCGGGCTTGCGAAGGAGCTCGAGCTCGACGTCACGGAAGGCAAGAGGCTCATCTCCGAGGCAGTGGCGCACGGCACGAGGAAGGAGGTCAAGAAGGCCGTCACCTACATCCTGCAAGGCCAGAAGGCCCTGACAGACGCGCTGAAGGTCAGGCTGCTCAAGGAGCTCTCGGCGCTCGAGAACACCGCCGAGGAGCTCAGGCTCTCAGGCGCGAACGTAGCACGCGCGTCCAAGCTGCTCAAGGAGGCAAAGGGAGACCTGAGGAAGGGGGCGTTCTCCGAAGTGGTGCCCAAGCTCAAGGACGCCAAGGCAGACATCGAGACTTTCAAGAGCGCCATGGGCGGGGGGGCCCAGGCATAGAGGGGACAAGATATATGAACAGAGACGCTTTCCACCCGGCGAGGACGATACCTTGAAGTTCACGCTCCTGGAGAAGGAAAAGGACTCCATCAGGGTCCAAATCACCGACCTGGACGAGACACTGTTCAGGCCGCTCATCGCGCAGCTACTGCTCGACGATGTCGTGACCGAGGCCAAGTATTCCCTGGGCCACCCGGACCTGGACAAGCCGTGGATATACATCGAGGTCAAGAGCGGCAAGCCCCAGGCGGCGCTCAAGCGCTCCCTGAAGGCGCTGTCCAACCAGTTCAAAGAGGCGCGCGAGCTTTTTGAGAAGGAGTTGAAGTAGCTCACCAAGCGAACTCCGACGGAATAACATTCAAGTCGTTCGCGAAGGAGTTATTCGAGAAGGAACTGAAGTAAGGCGTAGCTCAAATCCTTTCGGCGTATTCTCAGCGCCTTCGTCATCTACCTGCGCGTCTTGACGGCCTCGCCCCTCTTGCAGCGCAGCATCTCCGGCCCGCTCATCCGCGCGACGCCGACGGCCCTTACTTCTGTACCATGCATGATGGCCACGTCGTCGCCGGCCCTGATGTCTTTGTCCGCGTCCAGGACGCCGCCGACGAACACAGTCCCCTTTGGCTCGAAGTCGTCTATCTTAACGCAGTACCCGCCCGACTCCGCCAATATCTTCCCGCCGGCGGGCGCGAGGGAGAGCATCCCCCTCTCCTCGCGGTAGGACGCGACCTGCTCGCCGCCCTTCAGAATCTGGACATGCCCCCTGCCCATCCTCGTTGTGCAGTCACGCATGAGCGAATCGCCGGCCTCGCCGAACTGGAAGCGCGCGAGGCCGGCAAGGTCCGCGACCTCTCTCTGCCTTGATGAAATCCTTTCAAGGCCTTTTGCAGCCTCCTTCAGGGCGGCTGCCAGCGCGTCGAGGGACTTCGCGCTCGTGGCATCCTCTCCTCCCGTCGAGGCGTCGGCATCGAGCGCTCTGAAAAACTCTGCCTCGACGTCGAGGTGCATGACGATTTTAGAATAGCTGCCGACTTTGACGATGTGTTCGACGAGAGCAAGAGCGCGGTGCCGCTCCTCCCTGTCCCAGTCCCCGGTTACGGGGATGTCGTAGTGGCGCGCGGGGTAGAACGACTCCAGCTCCCTGGGCACGGCCCCGAGCGGCGACGTTACGATGACCTCGTGCACGACGCCACCAGCGCCGCTCCTCTGGATTGCCGAGCGGAAGAGCGCGTGGGTGCGCGAGAGCGAGTAGGGCTTCCTCGCCGAGCACGGGATTAGGAGTAGTATTTTCGCCGCCTCGGGCGGCCTGTAGCGCTCCATGATGCGCTCGTGCCAGCGCACGACGTCGGGCCTCGTGAGCGACGCCCTGGTGTTCGCCCTGAACTTAGGCCCTTCGAGCGGGACGTGCGCCTCCACGCTCCCGTAGTGGCGCAGGTCCACGTGCCTCAGGAGCGCGCACGACAGCGGGCCGGCGCCGGCCTTGTACTCGGCGTACTCGCGCAGGCGGCCCATCTTCATGTAGCGCAATGCCTTTTTCAACTCCGAATGCAGCTCGCGCCGGTTGTGCGCGAGCAGGTCGTCCATGCTCTCCTCGGACGGGAGGCTCCCCTCGTGCCCCATCGAGATGCCCGAGGCGGCGGCGACGTGCGCGAGCGTGTCGTCGACGAGCCCCACGCCGCAGTACAGAAGGAGCGCGAGGTTCGCCGGCGTCGCGCAGCCCGGAGCGTACAGCGCCGATTCGCAGGGCGCGAGGTCGCTGAAGCGCGCGAGCCTCCGCGCAAGCTCGCGCGGGCGCTTCCAGAGCTCGGCGGCATTCACTAGGACATAAAGCTCCGCGTCGGGCAGCGGGCCGTCGGGCCAGCCCTTGCCTTGCAAGAGGCAAACGCTCCCCTTCGCATCTATCGCCGCGCCGTCCTCGCGCAGGAGCGGCATGGGGGAGAAGGGCGGCAGCATGCCTTCGTACAGTCCGTCCGGAGAGAGCGTCGAGCCGGAGTGCGACAGAGCGCCGCCGGGCCCGCAGGTCAGCACCGCATACTCCGGCGGCTTGACGCCGGGCGACGTAAAATAAGCGACGTTCGGCAGCTCTATTTTCGCCTCGCCAAAATCCCATGTGGCGGCCTTGGCCAGCCAGTGCCTCTCTCCAAGCTCGAGCATCGGACCACAATCAACCGGCAGGATTTAAGGGTGCGGTAATGGCTACCCCAGCCCCTTCTTCATCTTCCTGGCCAGGTGCGGCGTGATGCCCCTCACCCTCGTCAGCATGGCCATGTCCGCGCGCGCGACGTCGTCCCCGCTCCTGAAGCCCGCCTCCCACAGGTCGTTGGCCTTGGCGTAGCCTATCCCGGGCACGGTCATCAGCAGGGACACGAACTCCTCGCGCGACGGCGCCCTCTTCTCCTTGCGCTTGGGCTTCTGCGCCTTCTTCTGCTCGGGCTCGACGTCCTCGGCGATGGCCCTCTCCATCTCCTTCGCCAGGGCGTTCTCCCTGGCGTCGCGCGCAAGCCGCCCGCCGCACTTCCTGCACCTCTTGTCCCCCGGCGACGCGCTCTCGCCGCATTTGGGGCACTTCAGCCCGTCCCCCTCAATCCTGTCCCGGACGAGCGCGAGGTTGCGCTTCGCGTCCTCGAATCCGGGCGCGATGGCCGCGGCCTTCTCGAACGCCTCCAGGGCGTCCGCGAGCCTCCCCTTCCTCAGCAATGCGAGGCCGCAGACGTTCCAGCAGCCCGCGTCCCTGTCATCGAGCTTCAGGCCGCTCTCGGCCGCATCCAGGGCCTTTTCCACCAGGTCGCCCTTCAAAAGGTAAATGCCCTTCTGCGCCCACGCCCACGACGCCTTCCGCAGGAGCAGCGCCTCCTCCATGCACTCCACGGCCTCGTCCAAGCGGCCCTCGGAAGCGATGATGTGCGCTCTGTTCGCCCAGGCCTCGAAGGCCGCGGGCTCGACGTCGATGGCGCGGTCTACGTACTTCGTCGCCAGCGGCACGTCCCCGGCCTCGACTAGGAGCACGCCCCTGTTGTTCCACCCCTCCCAGTAGTCCGGGTTGACCTGCACGGAGCGGTCGAAGCACAGGAGGGCGTCCTCGTCCTTGCCGTCCAGCGCGAGGGCGATGCCCTCCACGTCCCAGAGGTCCTCTATCTCTCCCGAGAGCTCGGCCGCGCGATCGAGCGCCTCGACCTCCTGGGCGTGCCTGCCCCATCGCGCCATCAGGTCGGCCTTCATGAGCCAGAGCCTCGCGCTCTCGCCCGATTCGAGCAGCTCGTCGAGCGCGTCGCTGGCCGACGCGTGCCGCTCCATCAACGTCAATGCCTCTATCCTGCCGTGCATGGCCAGCATGTTGTCCGGCTCACGGTTCAGGGCCTGCTCGAATGCCTCGAGCGCGTCCTCGTGCCTGCCCAGGGCCATGTTGCACATCCCCACGTGGGTGTAGACCTTCGGGTCATCGGATTGCACGAACGGTATGACCATCTGCACCGAGGCCTTCTGCAGCATGTCGAGCGCGCCCTCGGTGTCCCCGAGGCGCCTTCTCAGCTCCCCCTCGGCGAAGAGGTGGTCGACGGTCCTTTCGAACCGCTCCTTTGCTATCGCATCCTCGACCTTCTCGAAGGCCCTCTCGCCCCCGGTCAGCCCCTCTTCCTCGCCCTCATCGAGCGCCGCCCCGCACGACGGGCAGTGCCTGTAGCTCTCCAGCACCTCCGCGCCGCAGTCCGAGCACACGAACCCCTCCCTGGCCATGGGCTCGCCGCAGTGGGGGCAGAACTTCGAGCCGGCCGGGGCCATCTTGCCGCAGGACGCGCATGGCGCCTCTGGCTTCGGCGCAATCGGGGAGCCCTCGGCCTTCGCAACGGGCGCTCCGGCGGGCTCTACCGCTTCCACAGGTTGCGGAGACCCGACGACCGCCGGCCCGCCTATCTCGGTTCGAGGGACGAGCGGCGGTGGAAGCTTCGGCTCTTCGACCTTGGGCGCGGCGACCTCAGGCTCGGGGGCTTCCACGGGCTTCGGCATTGTGATTGGCACCGGCTTGACAATTTCAGTCGGCTTCGGGGGTTCTTCGGGCTCCCCGCCCTTCCGGAGCTTCGACTGCCTGTCGAGCGCCCTCTTGGCCTTCTTCTTCAAATCCAATGCGACGTCCCAGCCGGGCCTGAGGATGAGCGCGGCATCGACGGACTCGATGGCCGCCAGATGCCTCTCGGCGGCCATGAGCGCCGTCGCCTTCTGGCAGTAGAGCTCGGCGGACTTCGCCCTAGCCAGGACCTCGTCGTACGCTTTGACCGCCGCGAGGTATTCGCCCATCTCCTGCAGGGCCAGGCCCTTGTTCAGCATGGCGTCCGGATAGTCGGGGGCGATGGCGAGCGCCCGGTCGAACGATTCGATCGCGTCGCGCATCCTGCCGAGCTTCTTCAGCGCCACGCCGCGGTTGTTCAGCGCCTTCTCGTTCTTCGGGTCAACCTTCAGGCCCTTGTCGAAGCACAGGACGGCCTCCTCGAACTTCCCCAGCTCGAGCAGCGTCGCGCCCTTGTTGTTCCACGGCCTGTCGTAGGACTTGTTGAGCGCGATGGCCTTGTCGTAGCAGGCGAGCTCGTCGTCGTGCCTGCCCAGGAAGTACAGGGTGTTTCCGAGGTCGAACCACGCCTCCTCGCTCTCGGGGTTGCGCTCGAGCGCGCCCTCGAAAGCCTCGGCTGCCTTGTCGTAATCTCCGAGCGCGTGGTGGCAGTTGCCGAGCATCAGCCAGGCCAGGTCGTAGCTGGGCTTCAGCGCCGCAGCCTGCTCGAAGTAGTCTATGGCTTTCCGGTAGTTGCCGGAGGCGTAGAAGTCGTTCCCCCACTTCATCGAGGTCTCGAGCTTGTCGATGCTCGGGAGGTACCTGTCCCCCTCGCGCTCCAGGAAGCGCTTCGACGCCTTGCGCTCGACGTCCCCGGAGAGATCGAACTTGTCCAGCAGGGCCGACATGTCGTCCATGCCGGCGACCGAGACGTCGAACTGCGAGGCGTACTCCTGGGCTTCCTTCGTCGCCCCGCCCGGTAAAAAGAAAATGCCCTTCCTGATGCCCATGGAGCGCATGCGCTCGACGCCCTTCTGCAGCTCCTCGGGCCTGGCCTGCGACTGCGCGCGGCTCGCGAGGACGAAGTACGCATCGTAGTTGCTGTCCAGGACGGCCTCTATCTCCAGCCCCGGGCCGACGGTGCGGACGTTCCTGGCGCTCAGCCCCATTCCCTTCAGCAGCTTCGTGAGGACCTCCCGGAACTCCGGGTCGGACAGGTCGCGCAGGCTGCCAAGGAGCCGCTCGGCGCTGGACATCAGGCCCCGCCCCCTTCATCTATGCGCTTGGCGCACCGCTCCCTCCAGCGCCGCGCCTCCTCGAGCCTCGGGTCGAGGCCCAGGGCCTTGTCGTACGCCTTCATCGCTTCCCTGAACTTCTCGAACTCCTGCAATGCTATGCCCTTGGCCAGCCACAGCTTGGCGTCGGTGGGCGCGAGCCCCAGCGCCTTGTCGTAGGCGTCGAGGGCCTTCTGCTCGTCATTGACGTCTTTAAACGAGTCGGCGAGGCCGCGCCACGCCTCGACCGAAGTGGGGTCGGCCTGCGACGCCCGCTTGAAATGCTTGATGGACTCGTTGAAGCCGCCGTTCTGGTAGAGGAGCCGCCCCTTGTGCACGAGCGCGTCCACGTTGTCCTGGTCCTTGGCCAGGGCGCGGTCGAAGCACTCCATCGCCGCATCGGGCTCCCCCTTCTCCATCAGCAGCTCGCCGCGAAGGACCTGGGCCTGCGGGTTGCCTTTGATGGCGCTCTCCATGTCGTCCAGCGCCTGTATCGCCGCGCCCCAGCGGCCCATGAGCTTCAGCGCCCGGGCCTTCAGCACCATGAACTCCGCGCTCAGCGGGTCGGCGGCCAGGGCCGCGTCGCAGGCCTTGATGGCGAGGTCGTACCTGTTGTTGGAGATGTAGATGTTGGCGACCTTGAGCCTCGCGGGGGCGAGCTGCGGGTCGATGGCGATGGCCTTGTCGTAGAACTGGAGCGCGCCGCCCCACCTCCCCTTATCGTCGAGGACGAGCCCCTTCTTGTACCAGGCGATGGCGCTGTTCGCGTCGAGCTCCACGGCCTTGTCGTAGCACTTGTACCCCTCGTCCGCCTTGCCGAGCGCGACGAGCGCGTCGCCGACGCCTATCCACGCTATGTGGTCCTGGGGGTCGAGTTCCACGGCCCGATTGAACGACGCGAGGGCGTCGTCGAAGGACTTGAGCCTCAGCGCCGCCTCGCCCCTCTTCACCCATATTATCTCGTCCGTGCGGTCAGTGGATATGCAGGCGTTGTAGTCATCGAGCGCTTCCCGGTAATTGCCCGCGCGCATCTCGACATCGCCCCTCGCTTCCAGGAGTACGATGTTGTCCGGGCCGCCGGACAGCGCCTCGTTGAGAAGCTTCAAGGCCTCGCCGGTCCGGCCCATGCCGGCCAAGGAGTCGGCCCTGCCCGCGATTGCGTCGTTGTTCCTCGGCTCCTTGTGCAGCACGGCCTCGTAGGCGAAGAGCGCGGCCTCGTACTCGCCTTCGTCGAGCAGGCCCTCGGCCTTGTCGAAGAGATCCTCCACCTCCTGCGAGGGGAGCATGACGTTGTCGATGTCGTCCTCTATCCTCTCGGCCTCGGCGTCCCTTGTTGGTCGTTTGGCCGCTCGCTTGCCGGGCCCTTGCGGCAGGAAGCCGTCCAGCTCCCTCTCTATCTTCGATGCCGCGGGCTCGGCCTCCTCGGGGAAGGTCTCGTCCAGCGGCTTCCCGGGCAGCGGCTTCTCCCTGGGCTCGGCCTCCTCGGGCAGGAGCTCGTCTATCTCCCGGTCGAGGCGGTCGAGATCCTCCTTCATCGGTGGCAGGGCTTTCTCCCTGTCCGGCGGGAGGGCCTTCTCGGCCTCGAGCCTGCGCTCCAGGGCTTGCTCCTTCGCGAGGGGCGAGTCCTTTCTCGGGGGCTCTGCCATGTCCGACCCGGGGAGCGCCTCTTCCTCCGGTATCGCGGCCGGCTCCTTCCTCGGCGGCGGGGCCGGTTGGTCCATGAACGGCGCCTGGTAAATTGGAACGGGGGTGACGTCCCTCTCTTCTCTCTCGGGCTCTATCTTGCCAGCCGCTTCCTTCATCTGGCTGAAGAACGATGGCGGCGGAGCCCTCCTCTCCGGCGCAGCCGGCTTTGGCTGCTCGATGGGAGCTGGCGCGGGCGCCTCGGCCATCAATGGCGCGGCGGGCTTCGGCACTTCTTGTGGGACGGGGAATGATGGCCCGGGGCGCGCCTCCGTTGCGGGCCTCGCGGGCTCTGGAGCCGGAGCGGGCATTTCGGCGCGGCCCATCTTCTCCCGCGGCGGGCCTTCCTTAGGCGCTGCGGGCCAGGCCGGCCTCTGTGGCTGGGCATCCGGCGCCTTCCTCGGCACCGATGGCCTCTTGACGCTGTCGTAGATTGAGACGGCCTGCTCTATGTCCCCCAGGCGGGTGAGGGCGTCGGCCTTCTTTTCGGAGAGCGCGCGGTCGCCGGGCGAGAGCTCCAGCGCGCGGTCGTAGCAGCGCACGGCCTCGCGGTGCCTGCCGAGCGCGGCCAGCGAGTCGCCCTTGTCGCCCCACAGCGATGGGTCGTCCCTGCTCATCGCCAGGGCGCGCTCGAAGCACCTCAGGGCGTCGACCTGGCCGCCGGTGCTGGCCAGCGCCCTGCCGCGCTTCTGCCAGACGTCGGCGCTGTCCTCCTCGACCTTCGACAGCAGCTCGAACACCGCCGCGGCCGCGGCCTCCCTGCCGAGCATCCCCAGGACAGCGCCCTTGCTCCTGAGGGCCTCGCGGCACGACGGCTTGGCCTTCAGCGCGAGGTCGAGCCACGCGAGCGTGCGCCGCGCGGCGGCCGAGTCGAACCTCGCCACCCAGTCATCGCCCAGGGCGGGGACTATGGTCTGCGAGACCCTGGAATGCCACGTGAGCGCGGCCAGCCTGCACGCGAGGAGCGGGTCTATCCTCTCGGCGTCGCCCGGGCCATCCCTGATGGCCGAGCCCAGGCTGCGCTCCAGCCATGCGTGGTCGCCGGCCTCCACATGGACCGCGCCCTTGTCCGGGATGACTGCCGGTATCGCGGCCAGGGACACGGCCGCCCGGGCCGTGCTCTGCCACTTCCCCGATTCGAGATCTCTTGAGTTCAGGTCCCTCGGCGCCTCGAAGCGCCCCGAGCTATCGGCTACGAGAATCTCCGGCGCGGCGGCGCCGTCCCTGAGGACGAGCGTGTTGCATCCCGACGCCCTTGAAATCCCCCCGGCGCCCGGGAGGTCGGGGTCGGCGAACCAGAGGGCGTCGCTGGCGGCCCTGGAGTCGCAGCAATCGGGGCACAGCAAAACGCGCGGGGGAGTGGCCTTGCCGCATGAGAGGCATTCCAACAATGGCACCATCCGCTACATAAACGCCATAGCATAAAAATCTAATCATGCCGTATCGACGCTGGCCCCGGGCGCTCACTCCCTCTGCCAGGCCGCGACCTCTACCCGAACGTCCTTCTTCCTCCCCTTCTGGGCCGCCTCCGCGCCCTTCCGCGCGTAGTCTATGCCCTCCCTGTACTCGGCGCTGTCGAGCGCGCCCTGCGCCATCTTAAGGAGCGTGGCGGCCTCCGTCGTGTCCAGCCCGCGCTCCTCCGCCTCCTTTATCCTCATCTCCGCGCGCTTGATGCCCGCCACGAGCATCTCGTGCTGCATGATGCGCTCCGAGGCGAACTCCAGGCACTCGTTCAGGAGCCTGAGGGCGTCGTCGGCGTTCTCGGCCTCGAGCATCAGCATCACGCCCTCAAGAAGCTCCTCGGCGTTCCCAAGGGCCACGCCCTTCCTCTTCCCGCGCTCAATCTCCTTCTTCGCGCACTCGATGAGGTCGGATATCTTCTTCTGCGGGCTGGCCTCAGGCTGTGCGGCGCACTCGCCGCACAGGCCTTCCCCCTCGACTTCCTTGCCGCATCTGGCGCAGGTGCAAGAACGATCGCCCACTATGCCCACCTTGCCGGATTGATTGGCGGGAGGGGTTAAATACGTTGCGGCGGAAGATTGTGAAATTGCTCACTTCAGGGCTGCCACGAGCAGCGGAAGGAGTATCGTGGCGTCGCCGTCCACGGTGACGTGCCTGGCCCTCCGGCCTATCTTCCCCCACGAGACCGCCTCCCTTGTCCTGGCGCCTGAAAGAGAGCCGTCGTGCTCGGCGGCGGTCGATATGTATACGGCGTAGTCCAGCCCCTCCTTGAACTGGTTCCACCAGATGGTGTGGTGCTTGGAGATGCCGCCGCCGATGATGAGCGCGCCCGTCTTCCGCGCCGGGAATACTATGTCCGCAAGCTCGCGCTCGTCCTGCATGAGGTCGATGCACAGCTCCCTGTGCTCCTGCGAGAAGAGCCACAGCTGCGCGCCGAACGAGCCGTCGGTTATGCCGGGCACGTAGACGGGAATCTTGTTCCTCTGCGCCCAGTAGAGGATGGAGTCCTCCTTGCACATCTCGCCGACCTTCCAGAGCAGCTCCTTCGTCCCGATGCGCTTCTTGCCAGAGTCCCACATCTGCTGCAGGAAGGGCTGGACCTTCTGCTCGATTATAGTGCCGTAGCTGTCGTTCGGCACGAGGACGTTCCCGAGCCTGTTGACGCCCCTGTCCCTGAGGCCGGCGTCGTCCATCTCGAACGAGCCGTGGTAGTAGTCCTTCCAGGAGCGCGCGAGGTCGTGGTCTACCGTGCCGCAGGTCGTTATTACGACGTCGGCCATGCGCTCCCTGAGCATCTTGGCTATGACGCCGCGCGTTCCCGTGGCGTTGATGCACGCGGGGAACGAGAGGAATTTAACGCAATCCTTGTCCTTGAGCATTTTCTTCGTGATGTCCACTGCGTCGGCGAACTTCGTCGCCGTGAAGCCTCCCGCCTCCGCGAACTGGCCGACGAGGGCCGCGACGGTCATGCCGCCCTTGATATCGATGTCCCTGACAGGACGCTGTCTCATCCCTCACCTCTTGAATATGCCGAAGCCGCGCTTCTCCTGCCTCTGCGGCTGCTGCTGGAACTGGAACGGGTAGACGAACCCGCACGACGCGCACCGGCCGAAGCCCGTCTGCAGCGCCTTCACGGCCATCTGGTTGCACCTCGGGCACGGGCCCGTGTACTGGACTTGCAATGCGTCCGCGCCCTTCCTGCCCTCTTCTATGGCCTGCTGCATCTGGCGGGCGAGGTCGCCGGCCTCCTTCGCGGCCGTGGTGGCGCCGAAGGCGTCGCTGCGCATCAGCGCCTCCTGCGCCTCCCTTACCTTCATGTCCAATGCCTGCCAGCCCTCTATGTTGAAGGCCCTCGCCTCCGTCACCGACTGGGTCGAGGTGACGAGGCTCTCCTGCGCGGCCTGCAGCTGCCTCCTGCGCAGCTCCTCGGCCTTCTGGACCTGCATGCGCTGGGCCTCGATGGCCCTCTGCTCGCCGCGCTTGACGAGCTCGGCGCAGAGCGAATAGTCGCTGCTCTCCAGCGCGACCTTGGCCTGCTCTATCAGGCGCTCGGCCTCGCCGACGTCGGCGCCGAGGCCCTTCGCCTCCTGCACCGTGGCCTCGACCTGCGGGAGCCGGCCGCGCACCTGCTCGAGCCACCCCTGCCTGCTCTCCACGGCCGAGCGCTCGGCCCTCGCCAGGTATTCCGTGGCGTCCCTGCACGACTTCTGGCCAAGGGCGTCCGAGGCGCGCCTCAGGAACCGCTCGGCGTTGAACACGTCGACCCCCTGGGCCTTCATGTTCTGGACAAATATCTGCTTCGTCTGCAAAACCGATTGGAGGGCCACGAGCTCCTCCCTGTAAATCTTAACGCATTTATCTAAAAGCGCAACGGCCCTGTCCCTCGCCGCCGGGAGCCCGCCCCTGTGGGCGCGCAGCGCGTCGTGGAGCTCCTTCTCGGTCTCCCCCGAGTTCGATTCCGCCATCTTGCAGAAGGCCACGGTGTCCATGGCCGCCAGCAGCGCCCGGGCGAGCATCGCGCCCTGGAAGTCGGCGACGGAGCGGTCCGCGAGCGCCATGGCCTGCGACAGCGACGCCATCCCGCCGTCCATGTCCCCCTGGTTGAGCTGCGTCATGGCCATGTTCGCTGCCTCGTCGGCGGCCCTGAGGCTCGCCGGCTGGCCCGCGCGCTGGGCCAGGGCGCTCCTTATCGCGGCGAGCTCCTCATCGAACAGCAGGCCCGCCGCCCTGACATCCACGACGGTCCTCTGGATGTCCTTGCCAATGTCCTTGAGGTCGGCCTCGATGCCCACGAGATCGTCTGCGGGGAAGTACTCGCCCACGGCCATGCAGAAGCCCGCCTCGTCCGAGACGAGAGCGTCTATCAGGTCCTTCCTCTTCTTGCCCTTCGGGGCCTGGACGTCGCACTCCGCGAGCTTCTCCCTCAGTTCGGCCGCGCTGAGCGATTCGAGCCTCTTTTTGACCGACTCCGCTATGACCGCGAGCGCGGCTTCGCGGGAGGGAACGTCCTCGGGCCTCGCCCCGGCCCTCGCGGCCATGGCCTTGAGCGCGTCGTCCGTCATCTCCTTGAGAAAATCCGGCATCTGTTGCACCGCCGAGCGAGTCGGTGCCTTTGGAACGGGGCCAACCTAAATAAATGTTTCGGGGTGGAGGATATCCAACGAATCGGCCAAGGCCCGGCTCGATCGCAACACGAGGATAAAGGTTACGTACTACTTCCGCTGGATGCCCGAGGCCACGCCCGACATGGGGCGCATTTGCCAGCAATCGATAGCATCACATCGTAATGTAAATATAACGATATGCACGCAAATCATTAAATACGTTTAACGATATCCCTGTAATATGAATTCAAAGATCGACAGCGCGGTCAGGGAATACTGGGAAAGCCAGCTTCCCGAAGTCAGGGCGCGGGAGGTCGAGACGCAGCTTGATAGCGACCTGATTAATGACATCGTGGGCCCGAGGAGAGCGGGGAAGACTTACCTGATGTTTCATGCGATAAGCCAGTTGCTGGAACATGTCCCGAAGGAAGCGACCATCTATCTGAACTTCGAGAACAGGAAGCTCGCGCCGGTCCAAGGCTCAATGTTCAACGACCTCGTCGAGGTCATCCATGCAGAACGCCTGCTGGAGAGGCACGGCAGGGTTTACCTGTTCCTGGATGAGGTGCAGAGAGTTCCGGATTGGGAACGCTATGTTCGGAGCATCCAGGACGAGTTCAAGGGGCGGGTCAAGACCACCGTGTCCGGGTCCACCGCCCGGCTCATGAGGCCCGACGTCGCCAAGCTGCTGGCCGGGCGGCATCTGACGACGGTCGTCCTGCCGCTGTCGTTCCGCGAGTACCTCGGGTTCGTGGGAATCGAAAAGTCCCCAAAGACCGAGCGGGCCAGGGCGCTCGTGAAGGGCGCGCTGGAGCAATACCTCAGGCACGGCGGCTACCCGGAGGTCGTGCTGTCCGAACTGAAGGAGGAGATGCTGGCCCATCTCTACGCGGACTCGGTCGCCCGGGACGTCCTGGCGAAAGTGCGGGGGGCGGCCACGCTCTCGGAGCTCTCGGACTACCTCGTCTCGAACTCCGGGAACCTCCTATCCTTCGGCAAGATGTCCAGATATTTCAAGAGCATCGGGGCGCCGATCTCGGTCCCGACGCTGATTCGGTACTTCGGCCACCTCAGGGACGCGTTCCTGCTGTTCGACGTCACGATATTTTCGACCCGCATCAGGGACCGGCTCCAGTACCCCCGCAAGGTCTACTGCTATGACGCGGGCCTGGCGAGCGTGATCGGCAATGTCGGGGAGGGGCATCTTTACGAGACAGTTGTCGCAGCCGAGCTCGCTCGGCGCGGCGCGACCTTCCATTACTGGAAGGACAGGGCCGGCTACGAGGTGGACTTCGTCCTGGGCCGCGGCAGGAAGACGCTGGCGGTGCAGGTGTGCTTCGACCTCGCGGACCCGGACGCCCGCAAGAGGGAGTTCCGCGGCCTGTCGCGCTGCATGGGCGATCTCGGGATAGGCGATGGCCTGGTGATAACGCGGGACGAGGAAGCGGGGGAGGCGGGCGTACGGTCCGTGCCGCTCTGGAAGTGGCTGCTGGAGGCGGAAAAGTAAATCTACAGGTACTGATGTACATTTGACGATGGGCTTCACCCTCGGCGCCTGCTCCAGGACGCCCTCGCGGGGTACAGCGTCGCCGCCGTGGAGGATTTCCTCTCCGGCAAGGCCTCCGAGCCGTTCTGAGTCCTCCGGCGCGTGTGCCCCTTACTTACTGCCTACAACTCTCCGAGCCTTCTCTTCAGTTCGGGCAGGTCCTTTGAGATGGTCTCCCACACCGCGTCGAGGTCCACTCCGAAATAGCCGTGTATCAGCTTGTCCCTCATCCCCGATATGCGCTTCCATGGTATTCCAGGGGCGCTTTTCTTGAATTTCTCCGAGACTTGCTTGGACGCTTCGCCTATGACCTCGAACTCCCTTATCACGGCAGATTGGACGAGCCTGCTCGCCATGAATCCCTTCCCGTCAAGGCCAGATGTGAATTCCTCTATCCTCCGGATAGCGTCGGCGATGTGCAACAGGTATACTGAGTCGTCCTTCATGATGCGTATATCTCCACCGTTTCCTCGCGCACCCTCTCTATCAGATGCGGGCTGATGGACTTCTCGGTCAGGAGATCGACCTTGATTCCCAATGCCTCTGAGAGGTCCTGTTCCATGCCCACGAGGTCGAGGAGGCTCTTCGGGTCGCGGAACTCGACGACGAGGTCGAGGTCGCTGCCGCTACGCTGCTCGCCCCTGGCGTATGAGCCAAAGACGCCGATGCGCTTCGCGCCCCGTTCTGCGAGGAACGCAGCGACCTCCTTGAATATAGACTCGCGCTTCATCGGTTGTATCAACTCCTTATCGGTATATAAACTGCTCGGTCGAAACCTAATTCTACCAGTTGGGATGTATTGAGGCCGATGGACTTCACCCTCGACGCCTACTCCAGGCTGCTTGACGCCCTCGCGGGGTACGGCGTCGCCACAGTCGAGGATTTCCTCTCCGGCAAAGCTTCCGAGCCGTTCTGCGTCCTCCGGCACGATGTTGATCGCTTTCCGTCCCGCGCGTCCCGGATGGCCAGGATGGAGAAGGCGCGGGGCGTGCGGGCCACGTACTACTTCCGCTGGATGCCCGAGGCCACGCCCGATTTCCCTGGAGTACCGGGCTTCCCGGAGAAGGAGGTGCTCGAGTGCAAGCTCTTCGGCCACGAGGTCGGGTACCACTACGAGAACCTCTCAGAGATAGGGGACAAGGACAAGGCGCTGGAGGACTTCGGGTCCAAGCTCGCCATCCTGAGGGAGCTCGCGCCCGTCCGGACCGTGGCCATGCACGGCTCCCCGCTCTCGAGGGTGGACAACGCCGACCTCCTGAGAGGGGTGGACCTGAACAAGCACGGCCTCCTCGGCGACCCGCACATCTCCGGGAAGTTCGAGGACGTGGCGTACATAACGGACACCGGAAGGAAGTGGAGCAGCGGCGAGGCCAGCGTGAGGGACAGGCTGGGCCGGCCCCTCGGCGAAAGGATAAAGGGCACGGAGCACCTTGTCGAGGTGATGAACTCACAGCGGTACAAGCGCGTGATGGTCAATACCCATCCCCAGAGATGGGCTAGAGGAAAGGTGGAGTGGCTCTCAGAGTTGGTGGGGCAGAACGTGAGGAACGTGGGGAAGATGTTTTTGAGGTCGAGGCAATGAGGATACTTTTCAACATCGGGCATCCGGCGCAGGTGCACTTCTTCAAGAACACTATCTGGGAGTTACAAAAGCGTGGGCATGTATGCAAGATAACGACCTCTGATAAGGACGTAGCAATACAATTGTTAAAAGCTTACGGTTTCGAATACGAAGTAATCGGAAAGTCGCCATCCACGCTAATCCAAAAGGCCGTCGAATTGATAAAGAAGGATTGGAAGATATTAAGAATAGCAAAGAAGTTCAAACCAGACGTACTCGTGGGTGGCGTAGGGAACGTGTACGTCGCGCATGTAGGAAAGATAATCGGCAAGCCATCCATAGTTTTCGATGATACGGAGCACTCGAAGTTCGAGCATTTCCTGATGGATACGTTCATTACAGTGATATGTACGCCTGTTTGCTACACGAAGAACCTGGGAAAGAAGCAAGTAAGATATAATGGTTTCAAAGAATTAGCTTACCTTCATCCTAAATATTTTAAACCGAACCCAGATACATTAAAGGAAGCGGGCATCACTCCAGGAGAGAAGTTTGTAATAATTAGATTTGTATCATGGGACGCAGCACACGATATCGGTAATAATAAAGAGAAAGAGGTTACTTTCAACAACTTAATATCCGAAATTGAAAAAAAAGTTAAGATAATTATTACATCGGAAGCCCCAATTGAATGTAAATACAAGCATTATATGATGAAGATACCTCCCGAAAAAATGCATGATTTACTTTATTACGCAACGATATACATTGGTGAAGGAGCAACAATGGCATCCGAGGCAGCGATATTAGGAACTCCTGCTATATATGTTAATAATTTAAAGCCCGGGACAATTTCTGAACAAGTAAAATATGGTCTCCTCTACTATCATCTCAGAAATGATAAAAATATTCAAAAGATAATCGAGGAGATTTCTTCATTGCTTAATGTTCACAATCTAAAGAGCGTATGGAAACAAAAGCAAGCAAAAATGTTAAATGATAAAATAGATGTAACGGAATACGTGGTACAGCTTATAGAAAATTCAAATATAAAAAAATCATCGGTGTCTGTATGATTGCGAAAAAAACATGGCTATATCATATTCGAATAATGTTGATTCAAGAGGTCTAATGATGAACAACATAAAAAGCCCCACTCATTTAAATTGGTTATTAATCATTTGCAATAGGTATCCCCATGTTGGAGATCCTATTAGTGGAGCCTTCGTCAAGGGACAGGTCGATGCATTAAGTGTAAAATTCAATAAAGTCACTGTGATCGCTATGACTCCATATGTTCCAAATATACCAATATTTAAGCGTTTTCTCACACCCGCTCATCAACGAGATATAATTGCACAGAATTATGTATATCAGAATATCGAAATTTATTTTCCTAAACCTATTTATTTTCATTCTTTTTATTCTAAACAAATGGCTTCTAAACGAATTGCGAAATGGATAGTAAAAAATCTTTTTAGAAATAATCGACCAGATATAATTCATGCTCATTTCGTCATTTCTTCGGGAATAGTCGCATATGAACTTACAAAATTTTTCGATATTCCAATCGTTCTGACAAATCATGAAAATCAAAACATATTCGCAGATTTAATGAAAGATAGCAAAATACAGAATTTACTCCAAAAATTTACCAATATTATTCGAGTTACTTCAGTAGATAAAAATCTATATGAAACTGATTTAGTTTCTAGTAAAATTAATATTATTCCCAATGGTTTTCCATCAAAGCATTTCTATATTATGAATAAAACATTAGCACGTAAATATCTAAATATTCCGACGGATAAATTTTTACTTTTATCAATCGGGTCTCTAACAAAAAGAAAGGCTTATGATTCTTTAATTAAGAGCTATAGAAAAATCTACGAGAAATATCCGAATTCCATTTTGACTATTATTGGCACAGGTCCAGAAGAGAAATTCTTGAAAAAATTAGTTGGTGATTATCAGCTATCAAAATGTGTATCAATTGTTAGTACAGAAAAAACGATTGAAGAATTGAACTATTGGTATAATTCCGCGGATTTATTCATTTTAACCAGCACTGCGGAGGGTAATCCTACTGTAATGTTTGAGGCACTATCATGCGGTTTGCCAGTAATCACGACCAATGTCGGAGGAGTTAAGGAAATATTGACGAAAGAATCTGGAATTGTTGTAGAAAAGCCTGAAGATATATCCGAGATTGTTATTAGAGCAATCGAAAGAGAATGGGATAGGGATCGAATAGCTAGAGATGCTCATCAATATTCGTGGGAAAATATTGCTGAAAAAATTTTCGCACTATATTACTCTACTATTGAATCAAAGAAAAAAATATGTGGGAGGCCGAAATGAAGCGAAAAATCGAATTATTATTTCTACTTACAATAATATTTTTCGTATGTACCCTAGAATATTCTGTGTATTATATAAATCATTCTTATAATGGCATAACGAATCCAGATTTTTGGAGCCAGGTCATTCAAATGCGTCAAATTGATTTTGAGCAGAGATTGAATTTTGACACATCATGGAGCAATATCTTTCGGCTGAATGGAACATATGAGTTTTATCCACCGGGCTTCACATTAATCCTAAATAATGCAAGGGAATTAACTGGAATCAATTTTATGGATGTATCATATTTATCAATTATATTCTGGGTATTTTTTTGCATTTTAATTTATTTACTGGCAAAAAAAATTACAAATAATAGCTATATCGGTTTTATTGCCAGCTTTTGTGGATCACTTTTTATTTCTGGAACAAATATGCATGGGCCGATGAATATATTACCTTCCTCATATGGGAATATACTTATACTATTAATTTTCCTTACATTGGCTGTGGTAAATGATGATCTAATTAAGTTTATCTTTTGCACAATTTTCGTTTTTTCTATTTTTATAACACATAGACCGACTGCTGTTATATGGCTTACTATTGTAGTAATTATTTCTGTTATTATGTTACCCTTTGTTAAAAACAAGCAAAATTTTTTTCATACTTTCCAAACACCACTAATTTTCTCCACTCTAATTGGAGGTCTTATGTCATTCTTTTTCTGGTACAATGCACCTGTCGAAACAATAATGCGCCTTGGGGGAATAATTTCAAAGCGTTTCGACGTAATGATATTTGGTATAGAAATGACTAAAGAACAAATACTCGGGCTGATAATAGCGATTTTTATGCTTCTTACAATATTATATCTTGTTCGGAAGAAACCAATTTTTCAGAGTAAAGAATTGGGACCATTACCGAGTAAAAAAATAAAAAGTCATCAGTGGGTCCTGCTAATGTTAGGAATTCCGATGATACTAGGCGTTCTATTATTAGTCACAATTTTTACAATTGGAGTTGACATACCGACTTCTCCGTCAGGCTTCGTGACTCTCTGGGAAGTCATTAGTTCTGAAGCAAAAGAAACTTCCTTTATTACTTTATTAAAGCAGATAATGTATGCTTGGCATATCAATCTTCTACCTTTAGTAATAATTGTTCCATCCGTATATCTTGTGATTTCGAAAGTACGCAGGAATTATCTAATGCTATCTGCAGTATTGAGCCTTTCAATGTTTCTGATCTTTCTAATAGTAGGCGAATATTATGTTGACGTAAAACTACAGAGAACGTATATTTACCTAGCTCCATTTATTTCTATATTAGTGGGCTGGGGAACAATAAATTTACTTCGAGAAAAGCATCAAATAAAAAAGATAGTAATCATTTTAGTTGTGGCCTCTATTGCCCTATCATTTTATTCAATACAATATAATATCGATAGGGAAATGCCTGATAATATTGAAGGCATTTACTGGGAATCGACAACCAACAGCATTCACGGCCCCATGGCTACAACGTACATGGGCGCAGTACAGGGTAGGGGCATAGGTCAAATTGATTTTACAGTTCAATATCCTCTTCTCATTATTAATAATCATTACGAGCTAGTTGTAACCTTAAAAAATAACGGATTTTCAGGTGTTGAATTACCCCCTCCACAGTGGCATCTACGTAAGACTATATCTGGTAATTCCGCATCACTGATATACATTAGAAGTTATTGTTCAATATGGGCCATATAAAATATTACATTTTTATTCTCTAATTAATTTCGACTATCAATGGGCGTCGCATATGTTGTCAGATGGTGCGGGTTCAATGATTCCACATAATATCCATATGATTTTAACAAATGCTCTACTTTTTTACATGTCATCTCTCCATTTCGAATATGATAAGTAGCGATTGCTAGATTAGTATTTCTATTTTGCAGTATATTTTTACTCCCTTCAATAGCTTCTATTTCAGCCCCTTCAATGTCCATTTTTATAAAATCTACTTGACTAATTCCCTGTAATTTCAACTCTTCATCAAGACTTACAACTGAAATTTCGACGTATCCTTTATTTTCTTTTAAAGAATCGTCGAATAATATATGTGATCCTCCAGAATATTTTCCTATTGAAAAAAATCGAAGGGTCGATTTAGTATTCCAAAGCCCTTTGTTGATAGCTACAATGTTATTTAGATTATTTAACAAAATGTTATTTTTCAAATCGATGTAATTTAAAGGATCCGGCTCAAAAACAATAACTTTGCCAGTGGGGCCTATCTGTGAAGCCGCGTATATGGCAAATGGGCCGAACCACGCCCCCGCATCAATCACAATATCTCCTTTTTTCAACTTATATTTAAGAAAATATTCTTTAACAATTTCTGTAAGAATTCCACAGGGATTATTATAAAATTTAATTACAATTCCATCTTTGAATGTAACAGTATAATGTCCCTTTTTATACGATAGTTGAAAATCGATATCCTTAAAATTATTGTAGTAAATACATCTAATTTTATGCTTTATACTTCTTTCGGGTAATAATCCAAAAATTTTTTTAAGGCTCATTTTTTCCTCCATGAAATACTATCATCACCTGTCTATTTGATGGCTGTTGAATGTTGTGCATCGTAAATCCTTATATTGAAATAGCATTTAAGGTTTTACATGAATTATTACATGTCATCTTTTTCCCCCAAACCATAAAAAAGAGTATTTGTTTAGCTCACGTCTGACCGACCTAGAACAGGGGGTTTCGAGAGCAGATGCGTTTGTGCATCCTTCATCGGAAAGGTTTGAAAGACCCAGCGGGGATGTAGGGTTGTCTGCGACGTATGGCTGCCAGCTAAACAAATACAAAAAAGATATATATATAATAGACATTGGGTTTTCAATGACCATGAAAAAAACTAAAGTAGTCTTTCTTACAAATTACTGGAAAGGCTGCGGCGGCGGAGTTGATAAGACTGTTATAAAAATTGCACATTATTTTTCAAGACACCAACAGAATGATGTTAAAGTGATTTACAGAATTGGTAAGGACGAACAAAATTATGGTTTGAATAACAATAAAATTGCTTTTGCATTTAAAGCCTATAATATCTTACGCAAAGAACAACCAAATGTAATGCACGTTCAAGGAGGGTGGTTTACCCTGTTGCCGGCGATTTTATTTAAATATTTTAATCATGTCCCCATTTTATACCTATTTCACACGTCATTTACCTCCTCAATTCCATGGTATAAACGAATGGCATACAACTTTTTATTAAATCGATGCGATGTGATTTGTTTCGTATCTCAGTATCATCTTAATAATATTAAAAATGTAGGGAAAATTAAATTTAAGGTAAAGACCGCCGTAATAGTTTCTGGCGCAGATAAGGAAGAAGTAACTGAACAGGAAATAATTCAATTTAAAAAAGAATTTAACTTATCAAATGCAAATCCCATTGTATTGGGATTAGGGTTGACATTTCTAAAGAACAAAGCCGAAGGCGCTAAATTACTCATCACAGCGATATCTAAATTAAAAGCAATATATCCCGGGATTAGATTGGTTTTAACTCGAGATGGGCCACATCTTGAGGAGTTAAGATCCTATGTAAAAAAAGTAGGATTGACAGATTATGTGGTTTTTACAGGCACAATACCCAATTCATGGGTCGCTTTACACTCTTGTGATATCTATGCTCAGATTACAATCGGTGAATCATTAGGTCTTGGAGCTCTCGAAGCAATGTCGATTGGGAAACCTGTTATTGTGAGTAGTATTGGAGGCATGAAAGATGTTATTACCGATGGTTATAATGGAATAATCGTGGATTTGGAGGTCGAACAAATAGTAAATGCAATTCGAAAGATTAAAGAAAATAAACAGCTATTCGATTCTATTTCTCGAAATGGCATCCTTACGATTGAAAATAACTATACTTGGAAACGTGTTGCGGATAAGTACTTAAATTTAATTAATGAAATAACTATGAACGAAGGGGGGGAGTAAAATTAAACGGGTTTGTTTATACTATGATAAATTTAAACCACTAATCGGTGGCGTTGAAACGCACATTGAGAATATAATAGCCGGTCTCTCCGGTCAATATAATTTTTCTCTGGTGACAAACGCGCTTCCTAATACACCTAAACAACATACAATAATATCGCCGCATAATACAATTTATCGGATTGGTCCAAACGATCGCTCATCTATACCCTATCAAAATCATACAATTAGTAAAGTAAGTTTTCCATTTAGGTTAATTGGCGATTTAATCAGATACAAAAGGAAAATAAGTAAATTAGAGAATATCGATTACGACCTTCTCCACGTTCATTTCCACCTTCTAGAACAAAATTTATTACGATTTGATAGGTGGTTAAAAAGGCCATTTTTTACTAAATTAATAAATTTTACTAACATTAAAAAACCAAAGATTGCTACCGTACATGGATTAAGCACTCTACATAATATGCCTAAAATTGATATGATAATCAAATGGTATGAAAACAATGTAATCTCCCAGTTCGATAACATTATTTGTGTTGATAAAAACATCTACAATTACATTCTTAAATTAAATCAAAATGCGGGTAACAAAGTTTGGTTTGTTCCCAATGCTGTGGATACTGACCTTTTTTCATTTTCCCAGCTTATAACGAACGATAGATTAAAAATTGGGTTTGTTGGCAGGCTTGAATTATCTAGGGGATTGCCTCTTCTATCTCAATTTATTGAAAACCTTCCACAATATGTTGAATTAACGGTTGTGGGTGCAGGGAATCAAATTGCAATAAATAAATTTAGGGCTCATAATAAGATCAATCAAGTCAAATTTATACAAAATGTTCCAAATAATAAAATGCCAGAGATGTATAAATCGTTTGATATACTCTTTAATCCTGTTTCGATTGAAGGTATATCTCGAGCCACACTTGAGGCAATGTCATGTGGCCGTCCTGTGATGATGATTGAAAAAGGTGATAGATACCCCGTGATAGACAGAAAAACTGGTTTCTTGATACAAGACGATATTCAAGATCTCTTAAAAGTACTAGATGAGATACATGTCTCAAAGGATCAGCTTATTGAAATGAGTAAGACTGCCCGTGCAGTGATAGATGCCGAGTATAACAGTACAGTGGTATTGAAAAAAGTTTCTGATATATATAATGAATTGATTTTATCAAGTTAATTTCAATATCTCATCTTGAATTACTTTTGCGCGATGAATCCAGCTATGCTTCTTTTCGACGGCTCTCCTTCCGTTTTCTCCCATTTTTATTATCAGATCAGAATTTTCTAGTAAATTTATCATTTTTTCTGCTAAATCTTCTTTAGTAAAATCACAAAGTAACCCGCAGTTTGCATCGCTAACGATTTTTTCAATTTCTTTGCATCGCATGGCGACGATTGGTCGTCCACATGCCATTAAATCAAAGAGTTTTAAAGGTGTACCCAGGTTCGCGTAGGTGAATTTCTTATATGCGATAATACCAATGGTGAATTGACTAATGAACTTACCTATTTCGCTATATGGCATCGAGTTGAAGGACGATATCCAAGGATGCTCATACTTTACGTGTATTGTCTTATCAAAATCACCATAAAATTTTCGATACTTTGCTTGGAGGTTCATGATAGATATTTCGAAATTCTTTATATGGTTTCTAACTAGGGTACTAGCATCCAGCACGTCCGGATAAAAAAAGCATGGCATTGGTGGATAGAGACAAATTGCTTTATCATTCAGTGGATTTTTCGAATACTTAAAATGACTAGGGTCAGAAGCGTTCATAACGACGATTGCTTTTTCTTTATATTCGCTGTAATAATCCATAAGAGTCTTTGAAGGAAAGAGGATTATGTCAGATGATTTGAAATTGTATTCAATTAATTTTTTAGCCTTATCTACATTAATCGGAATGCCATTCATTTCTGCTTGAAGAATGGGGTCATCTCTATAATCAAGAACTATTGGAAATCTGTAGTTGGAAAACTTGCCCAATAGTTTTTCATTTTGGATTCCATGGAAAAGGATGATTTTATTTTTTATTTGTAAATCAAGAAACTTTTTTAGTTTTAACCTATTATTAATTTGAGTTGGTGTAAGTCTCTTCACCAACTTACGGTCTATTCCCCAATCGCGCCAATTCACAACCCTCGTAACTTTATCGCCAAGCGATTCCAGCGCTTTATCTATATTGTATGGTCTATGACCACCAGTCATTTTCTTGTCCGATGATTGAAATGAGAGGATGTCCATATATTAAACCTATGGCAAAGTCTATTAATCCCCACTTTATAACGTTTTCTAGTTGCTATATGATCATAAAAAACAACGATTCAAAATCAGAGATGGATAAAAAGCCCGTGCGGCTCACATTATGCATCTTTAGTGATATCTATAGTATTCACACTCAACGGTGGTGCGACTATTTTGCTAGTAAGGGACATATAATTCATCTATTTTTTTTTACAACAGGTTTCAAATCCCCAGTTATTACTAAAAGTGTTTTTCCAGGTGCATACGTGTATCCCAATAATATCATTCTTCACGATATACACACATTAAATTTTTATTGGGAAAAATGTAGAAAAAAGTTATTTCGGAAAATTATAACGGCTCTTGATATATTATTCACATTTGTTAAAATTACATATTTAGTACATAGGATAAAACCAGATATTGTACATGGTCATTATTTACGTAAATTCGGATATTGGGCATGTAAAGTGAATCGTCATCCACTAATATTGAGTGCATGGGGCGGGGATATAGCCTCAACTATTATCGGTTCAAAACAACACAAAGAATATATTGAGATGTTTAAAAAAGCAGATTTAGTACATACTGGAGACATCCCCGGACGCGACCGACTTATCGAACTTGGTTGTCCAACAAGTAAAATATTCATACAGATTTGGGGTGTTGAAACGGATTTTTTTAACCCTTCCCAATGTTCCGAAGAATTACGAATGGAGATTTGTAAAAATCCTAATCGAATAATAATAACTTCAGCGAATGCATTAAAGAAGGCCTATGACACTGAGACATTACTCAAGGCTTTTGCTAAAATAATTTCAAAACATGATTATATTACATTATTAATTATAGGAGATGGCCCTGAAAAGGATAATTTAATCAGATTGAGCGAATCGCTAGGTATGAAAAATCGAGTTATTTTTATTGGACACCTTGCGCATCAAGATATACCAAAATATTTCGCTAGCTCAGATATCTATGTGGATCCTATGCCGATTCAAGTAGGCGGTGGAGGGATCGGCGTATCATTGCTTGAGGCAATGAGTTGCGGTGTTTCCATAGTGGCCGCGAATAGACCAGGTGCCTTATTACTTGCAGTCGAAAATAAGTATAATGGTTATACCTTTCGGCCTTCTGATCCTAATGATCTTGCAGAAAAAATTACATTCCTTCTTAATAAAAAAGATGAAAGACTGTTGTTTGGAATGAGATGTCGTGAACGCGCACTTGAAATAGGTAATTGGTATAAAAATATGGAGGATTTCACCGTAAAATATAATGAGTTAATACGAAAATACTCTTAACCTAAAAAAATATTAAACAACATTCTTTTTAAAGGTTATTAACCGAAATAAATCATTTTTTTCTTCTTTGTCAAGTCCTATAAAGTAAAATATTAGGTAATAGATTAGTAAGCTAATTATCGCAACTGAACCTAAAATCACTATCGATGAAATAGTAATAAAATTCATTATGAGATAAATGGAAACAGACATGATTAATGCAGGGATGTACGTTTGCGGGACAATACTCTTTAGGTATCTTTTAATATCTATATCAAGCTGCTTAAGCATATATGGTATCAAAATAGGTGCTGTAACGATATTTGGAATTGTTGTTCCAAGGACAACACCCATAATTCCTATGTATTGAACTAAGATAATGCTTAGAATAAGGTTTGCGATGGAAATAATTAAAAGGATTAAAAGAATCACCTTGTACTTTTCTTTAACTAACAGAAAGCTATTTGCAACACCTCCAAACGAGGTAAAAAAACCATAGGATATAAAGACCTGAGTCATAATGGCCATGCCAATAAATTCACTTCCCATCCAAAAAAGAATAATTGGCTCGGCTAGAAAAAAAATCAATACAGTCGTAGAAAGACAGACAGCACTATAATATTTACTGGTTTTAATCAACAATTTTGTTGACGACTCTTTTTTATTCAAAGCTTCAAGCTCTGTAGCCGCAGGAAGTAACGCGCTCTGAGGAATATACGTTACAGTAGCGACGATATCAAATAACTTCCTAGCTACAGCGTAATAAGTAATCGCAGCTACAGATACGAATATGCCTAATAAAAGACGATCAAACCCAAACATTAGAATTCCGATGAGCTGTGAGATAAATAAAACACTACTAAATGTAAAAACCTTTTTTAGGGTACTAAATTCAATATACGACTTTTTCAACTCAACGTAAGGTAATAGCTTTTTCATTATTAGAACTATTATTATTTGGCTGAGAGCCCCAATTACAATCCCTGAAAAAATAATTTCTACGATTCCGAAACCACGTAGAAGTAGCGTTACAGTAACAATGGCGTTAATGTTTACCGTTATAAAATTGATAATGGCGCTCAGATCATATCGTTGCAAGCCATCTAAAGAAGTACTAAAGCTTCTCATTGGCCAACTAGTCAATGCTCCTATTGCCATTAGATAAGCAATCAGTCTTGCTTTCCAGAGGTCTCCACTCTCGATCTTAAAAAAATCTACATAATAAGTTCCAAGTAATAATACGAAGGCACAAATTACTACACCAATTATTGTATAAAAAACAAAAGTTGAATTGATTACTTTATTAATGGTTTCTTTTTCATTTTTCGCGTTATATTCTGCGACATATTTCACTAGTGCTCCGCTGACGCCAAAGTCAAGCAACCCAAAATAGCCTACGAAAGCACCCACTAGAAGGTATAATCCGTAATCCTCTACACCCACATATCCGACTATGAAAGGGAACATCAAAAATCCAATAATATAACCCCAAAATTTCATTATTGCATTTGCGATTGTATTACGAACAAGCTTTCGTTTTATGCCAGGCATCTAAAAACCAGACAGCATATTAAGATAAATATTTTGGTGTATGTGAATATTGTCCACTTAACGGGACTTATAAATACCTCTTGCGATAATGCACCCGTGGCGATAAAATGCGTTTGGCATGCCCATACTGCGGATCGAAAGAGGTGATAAAGCGAGGAAGGAGAAAGAACACGTCTGGCTCGAAACAAAGATGCATGTGCAAAAGGTGCCAGAGACGCTTTATCAAATCTGACGGGTTTGAGCGCATGAGAAATAAGCCAGCCATCATTGTGCGGGCCATACACATGCACAACGATGGCCTCTCTTTATCAAAGGTGAAGAATCACCTGTGGCAACACGATGGAGTTCGGGTTTCTCGGTGGGCGATTGCAAAATGGGTTCGGAAGTACTCCGATTTTTTAAAATAGGCTCTCGGCCAATGTGAACCCCATCATCAAGGGACAAATCCACTATGGCGAAAAATACGTGAAGGTGGGGAAAGAAGGCAGATATGACCTGAATGCGATAGATTCCAAAACAAAGTACATTTTGGCGCATCTGTACGTCCAAGCACGTACCTTCGAGAACTGCGTGGAATTCCTGATGCAGATAAAGAGAACATGCTACGATCAAATACTCGAAATCTATCGCAAAGAAAAATGTAAGCCAGTAAAGAAAAGAAAACGCGTCACGTTCGTAAGTGATAAATTCGGGCTATATAAGGCTGCATTCAACAAACTGTTCTTTCGAGTTGCGAAGTTGCAATTCGGTGTGCCTATCGCATGCAAAAAATACGGCCTGGAACACAACAACAATCCTATCGAGCGTTACAATGGTGACATCAATGACCGGACAAAAACTATGCGGGGTTTTGGCAGCGATGAAGGAGCAGAGGCATTTCTCGACCTCCGACCCATCATTCATAACTTCGTGAACCCCCATATGAGATTGGACGGGAGGACCCCTGCGGAAAAGGCCGAGATTGACATACGGTTAGGGAGAAGAAAACTGTTGAACCTGATCAGATATGTTGCCCAAAAAGTCCCGAATAGTTGACAATATCTCAAATCACATAAATTATTATAGAAGATATTGCTTTCTAATAAGCTGAGGTTCTATATGAAAGGAAAAATAGGGGTAATACTCCTTGTGGGGTTACTTGCCTTTGCAGCGATGGGGTCGGTACGAGCCGAGGGGACAGCATCGGTGACAGTTCAAAACGCGACACCGACGGCGAACATTACAGTGTTGAATAGTGGTTGGACTCTGATCAGTACTATTATTCCGAATACAAATTTCTACGTCAATATCAGTGTTAATGATGCTGATGGGACGGATGATGTTTTTCAATCTAATTTTACATTGAGATTCCCTGCATCTGGCTATGCGACCAACAACCCAAGTGGTTCGTATAAATTTGGATATGATTCTGTAAATGATATTCCAAGCCAGTTCGCACCGACATCAGGTGTTTATTTAAATGGTGTTACAGAAGTTGATGTTAGCACCACAACGAAGGTCTTGTCATTTAATATTATTTTAAATAAGACTGCAATCGATTCAAATGGTGTGCTAATTTGGATAATAAATGGGACCTCAGAGGATTTATCTGGTGGAATCGGAACCACGTCAATAAGCTATTTAGGCATGGCATCCTTTGTAGAAATTACGTACGCAACGATTTCTACAGGGACAACAAACTTTGCATGGACCGGCGCGCCAGAATCTAATGTGTCATCTACATTCTATACGGTTGTTACCTCAAACGATGCTTATCAACTCAATGCAAGTTATACTGGCTTTTTCTTAGGCGGTTCTGGCGAAGCGTGGGGAGTGCCAACAGTTGATCCAACTATTTGGGTAAAAAATGCCGGTCAAAGCACAGCTACACAGTTGTTAAATGCCAGTGCGAGCCCTGGAAATAACGCGACTTGGTATTCAAGCACTACCGGATATATGCTAAATCAAACACACTACATGAACCTTGTTCTACCCGCGGGCCTCGCTAAGAACGTCGTTTATACCGGCGTGACCATCTGGATACAAGCCAAGAACGTCTAGACGCGCAATTCAAAACCTTTTCCAAAACCATTTTATTCACATCCCTCTTGCAGTTGATTATATGACGAAGGCCTCCGCGCTCGCACTCGCCCTTCTCCTGGTCGCCTCCAGCGTCGTACTTCTCGTGCCGGGGGCCGGCGCCTCCTATTCGGTCTCCCTCGCCGGCGACACCAAGTTCCAGGCCCAGCCGTGGGCGGCGCAGGTCTTCGACGGCAGCGTGGTCGTCGGCCTGTCGAACACGTCCCAGAGCTTCCTGGACATCAGCGTCGTGGCCTCGGGCGACATCGCCCAGTGGCTCTCGTGGAAGGGAGCCACCAGCTTCAGGCTCCAGCCTGGAGAAAGGCGCACGATGGAGTTCAACGTCTCGTTCCCCGCGAAGGCGCCGGGCTCGTACACGGGCCAGATATCGGCCTCCGGCCAGCCCCCGTCCGGGGGCGGGGGCGGCGGCGCGAGCGCGCCCGGCGCCGTGAGCGCCGCCCTGGGCGCGGCCGTCAGCGTCCCCGCGCTCGTCTACCTCAGCCAGTACTCGGCCGACGGCTCGGGCGCCAGAGCCACAGTCTCCAACTTCGCGAACGCCACCTTCGACGGCAACCTGACCTTCAACCTCACGCAGGGCGGCGCCTGGATAGAGACGCGGGCGGCGAACGCCACCTCCCTGGCCGCGGGCCAGTCCCTCCCGCTCGCGGTCCCGTGGTCGGGCACCCTCCAGCTGGGAACGACTTACACAGTCGCCTTCAACCTCACGGACGCGGCGGGCGCCCCCGTGGACCTGAAACATTCATCGTTCCGCCTCCCGACGCCCGCGGACATCGTGGACGTCTGGCACGAGCCAACGGTAGTATACGCCGACGACGACGCGATGCTCTACGCCACAGTCCAGACGGCGGCGGGCGCGCAGTGCGACATACACTACAGCGTCTCGGGCGGGGCGGCGCAGTCGTTCGCGATGGCGTACGACCAGGCCAACGGCCGCTTCTCGCACTTCCTCGACAACGCAAGCTACGGGCAGGGGGACATAGTCACGTACTGGGCCACATCGACCAACGGCCAGTACTCAAACGCATCGGCGGCGAAGTCCTTCACAGTCTTCTCGAACATGGCCCCCGACCTGGAGGTCAGGCCGAGCGAGATTTACGTCCTCGCCCCGAACCCGGCCAACCTGACCGCCAACGTCACGATAACCGTCAGGGCAACGGTCCATAACGTCGGGCGCGGCCCGGCAGGCGGCTTCTTCGTCTCGCTGAGCATCAACGGAGAGGCATACAGGAACAATTCCATACCGTCCCTTGGCGCAGGGAACCACACGAACGTCGACTTCGTATGGAGGCCCGACCAGGGGGGATACACCCTCTCGGTGGTTGCGGACAGCTCGAATGCGCTGGCTGAGCCGAACGAGGACAACAACTACGCCTCGCTGCAGGCCATTGTGAACCCCGCCCCGCCGCCGTCCGCGCAGGGAGGGGGCGCGGGCCCCATTACATTGACATTCGACCCGATGACAATCCTCCCCTTCGTGGCCGGCATCGTCGTCCTCTTCGTCATCGTCCTCGCCGTCTTCCGGCGCAGGAACAGGGTGCGCGTGCGCGTAACCAAGGTGAAGGAGATAGAGCGCCCGAACGGCGAGAGGGCGCGCCTCTACACGTGCGAGGATGCAAACGGGGAGAAGATCGGCGCGACGGCATACACGGACATCGTCGCCGAGAAGGGGGACGTCATAGAGGTCAGGTTCGAGGAGGTCGTCCTGTCCGAGGACGGGATCTTCTCGTGGAAGGGCGCCAGGGTCGTTAAAAAGCTGGACAAGGGCGCGGAAGTAACCAAGTACAAGGACATGGTGAGGATGCTGAGGTGAACGCGCCCTCGGATTGACCCATTTCAGGAGCTACCTGCCGAGCGCCCTCTTCAGCTCTCCTTTCGGCGTATAAGTTATCAGTGCCGCCCCGTGGAAGACGAAGGACGCGCCCGCCGCCCGCTGTGGCCTTGCGGGAGCCCCCCGGGCGCGCTCCCCAGCGGCGCCAACTATTTATACTCGCCATAGCCTATTCATCTTCCATGGCAGGGCCTGTCAAGAAAGAGATGTCCTTCGAGGAGGCCGCGAAGGAGTTCATGAGGGAGTACGCCAAGATCCTCCCGAGCCTTCCAGATTGAGCGCTGCCTAGAACTTCAGCCAAGAATCTTCTGGTCAATTCGAGATGCTGGGACTTGTAGTCCTTCCTTGCCTTTTCCAGCGTGTGCTTCGAGTCCCTGAAATATTCGCGGATCGCATGGGCGTGGCGCACGGCATCGATATCAAGGCCGCGCTGCTTCAGCATCGTGCCGATGAAGTACAGCGCAGTCCTGTGGTTGGCGTTTGGGAGCGCTTGGTCGACTATCAGGGAAGATAGCATCTCCGCGATGAAGTCGAAACCGTTCATCTCTCTCTCTTGGCCCGCAGGCCCCTGAACAAAGAGACCAGCACACTCTCTTCCAGGTCCTTGCAGGGCTCCGGTCTCTTCCCTGTCGATCTCTCTATCTCCCGCACCACGTCTTCGTATGCGGAGAGGTAGCGCTTCGTCACGGTCTTGCCGAACAGGTCGTCTCCTGCCATCGCATGGCCTATCCATCCATGGGCATAAAACGGTTGCGCCCCGGTCATTCACAAGATACGTCATCGGCGCCGCCCCGTTGAACGGGAAGGACGCGCCCGCCGCCCGCTATGGCCTTGCGGAAGCCCCCCCGGGCGCGCCCCGCGATCGCAGTCACGACCGCCTCAGGCCTCGCCGAGCAGCCAGTCGCCGAGACGCAAGAGCCTTATCCTCTTCCCCCGGTGCTCCTCGACCCCGGCGCGGTCCCGGGTGACCACCATCAGCTCATCGCAAGACAGCTCCGATGACGCGGTGACGAGCGCCGACATCTCCCGTTTCAGGGTCGAGTCCTCCCAGGGCTCCCAGCACGCCTGGACCAGGGCCTCCACGCCGCCGTCGGTTCGTACGGCGAAGTCGACCTCGCGCCCATCCGTGGACTTCCAGTAGTGGAGCGTATAGCCCCGCGCCGAGAGCCGGTTCGCCACCGCGTTCTCGCAAAGCCTTCCGTAGTTCTTGGAAAAGCGTGTAGACAGCGCGGAAACAAACCCCGTGTCCTCGAAGTAGACCTTCCTCGGGTGGCGCATCTGGTCCTTGACCTTCGGCGACAGGATCGGGACGGAGCGCAGCAGGTACGATGACTCGATATGGGACATGTACCTGATGACCGCCGCCTTGCCGACCCTCATCTGCATGCTACGTATAGTGTTGTAGAGCTTGGTGAACGAGAACTGCGTCGAGTTCGCCAGCAGCTTCAGCATGGCCTTCAGCGCCTCGGGGTTCCTGATCCTGAACCGCTCGATGATGTCCCGCCTTATCACCGTGGCGTAGTACTGCCGCAGCAAGTCGAGCTTCACGTCCCCGCTGGCCAGGACGACCTCGGGCATCCCGCCATACAGCAGGTACTCCTCAAGGAGCGCGGTCGTCGCGCCGACGCCCTTGAAACCGAGGAACTCGGCGTAAGCCAGCGGGCGGACTCGCACTTCCAGGCACCGGCCCCTCAGCTCGTAGGGTATCTCCTCGCTGGACAGCTGCGCCCCCGAGCCCGTCACGAAGATATCGAACTCGCCCTCGTCGTATGCTCGCCTGAGCCAGCGGCTCCAGTCCGGCAGGCGGTGGACCTCATCGAGGTAGAGCGTCCCCGGCCTCACGTCCAGCATGTCCTTGATGGCTGGCACCAAGCCCGTGAGGAACTCGGTCCGGGCCGGGACCCGCTCGTCGTCGAAGTTGATGTAAAGTATCTTCTCCCGCTCCGGCCCGGCGAGCTGGTAGAGCATGCACGTCTTTCCCACGCGCCTGAGCCCAGTGGCGGCGATTATCTTCCTCGGTTTGAACCCCACGTACTTGGACAGCGGGTTGTCCCTGGGCAGCAGGCCCTCCCTGCGCCTCCCCTTCCATTCGGCGAACAACGAACCATAAATATCTTTCATAGTCCGTTATAGGTATGTTTTTGGACTACTTAAGCGTTTTGCATGACAAAAGGGGTATGTCAATGCCCCACTAGAATGCTTTACGATACGATATAATGAATTTTGGGAGATGCAACGCAACATTCACTTCTCCAGCGCCCGGCGGAACCGCATGTTCCGCTAGCGCAATTCGTGAATTGCGCCCTCCAGCTCTGTCTTAGCAGGATAGGTTATCAGCACCGCCCTGCGCGGCCCGTGGAAGACGAAGGACGCGCCCGCCGCCCGCTATGGCCTTGCGGAAGCCCCCGGCGCGCCGCCCATGCGCTCGACCATGTTCTCGATGGAACCGCATTTCTTTAACTATATGTTCCCGGAGCCGATGTTGCCCATGCCGTAGTCGATGATCGTGACCGTGTCGTCCTTGCCCAAATGATGCAGCCCCCTAATTCCCCTTGGCCTCTTCGAGAGCCTTACGCAGCGGCCTTCGTATGGCGGGGAGGTCCTCCCTGACTATCTTCCAGATATTCTCCAGGTCGACGCCGTGGTATTGGTGGATTACGACGTCCCTCAGGCCTACGAGAAGGGACCACGGAACGCCGGGATGCCTCCTCCTGGCGGAAGCGGGCACGTTCCGCGCCGCCTCGCCCAGGATTTCCAGGTTCCTGAGCACCGCGTCCACAGCCATGTCTTCCTTGCAAAAGCGCGCGAACGCGAGCCCGTCAGTATAGGATGCGCATTTGTCGATGGCGTCGAGCATATCCGCCAGGTACTGGGACGTGCGCCTTATCAAACGTAAACGACCTCCGCCAGAATCCCCTTGCGCATTGCGGGCTTGAGCGCCTTCACGGTGACAAGGTCGACCTCGCGCCCCAACGCCTTTTCGAGGTACTCCTTCAGTGCCATCAGTTCCAGGCCGATGGGCTCCGACAGCTCGACGAGAACGTCGACGTCGCTGTTTTGCCTCGCCCTACTGTTCGCCCATGAGCCGAAAACGCCGATCCGCCGCACCTTATACCTCTTGGCCAGCATCGGCTTGCGCCTCGCTATCGTGGATTTAATTGCTTGGAATCCCCTTGCCTTCATCGTATTTGGATAGTCTAATTCGGGTATATAAACCTGCGGAAGTGCCAGATTAGACAGCCAATGAATCCACCCCGCCCCAAACCCTTTTATTCCCTCCCGGCATTGGCTCGTTGATGAAACTCGCAAGGATGTTGGCGCTATTCACCCTGGCATTGGTCGCGGTCGCACTCTTGATGCCGCCGGCCGCGCGCGCCGACGACCCGCGCCTGCTGAACGGCGGCGTCTCATCGACCTCCTCGGACGACAGCGCCGTCTACGTCTTCATGGTCACCTACCAGGGGAACGCGTCGGCGCAGAGCGTCAGGGTCATGATAAACGGCAACTCCCACGACATGCAGGAGTTCGACGCCGCGGACTCCAACTTCTCGGACGGCAAGGCCTACTTCTACTCCACGCGCCTGAAGGGCGGGATGAACACCTACTCCTTCGCTTGCTCGGACGCGGACGGAGGGACGAACGCGACCGCGCCGAAGATGATTCTGGTGAAGGAGACGCCATTGCTCCAGCTCACGCACCTGGACGTGATGTTCTCCGTCTTCATCTTCGTGCCGTTCGTCATCTATTTCGTCTACCTCGCGCGAAAGATGCAGAGGAGCCTGGAACGCATGGAGAGGAGGGAGAAGGAAGAGAGGAAGGGAGAGGGGCAATGACAGTTCTAGTCGCTTACGACGGCTCCGAGGACGCTAAAAAGGCTCTGCAGCGCGCCATCGCCGTCTGCGCGGAGAACGAGGACATCATGGTCCTCTACGTGATACCGGCGGCCCTGCCCGGGGAGATAGCCGGCCTGCCGCCGGACGTGACGAAGGCCAAGGCCCAGGAGGTCGTGAACGACGCCATCAACCTCATGAAGCAGCGCGGCGTGACGGCCATGGGCGTGCTCAGGGAAGGGAACGTAGTGGAAGAAATCCTGAAGTTCGCGTCGGAGATGAAGTGCAGCTACGTCGTCATAGGCTCCACGGGCACGAGCAAGATAGGGCGCTTCACCATCGGCAGCGTGGCCGAGCGCGTGGCCAGGCACTCCGACAGGCCGGTGCTCATAGTCAGATAATATATATATGGTACAGAAATAATATTATAAAGGGAGCGTTCTACTACTCTTTCTATCAGAGAGGACTTTGCAAAATGAGCAAGCGTAGCAGGAGAAAGCGGCAGGAGGTAGAGGAAGCCCTATTGCAGGGGGAGGCGCCCGAGCCCGGGCTAGGGGCCGAGCGGGCCACGCCGGAAGTGCCGCCGAGGCCCAGGTCCGAGGCCGAGGAGGCGGAAGCACAGCTTGACCAGCTCACCACCTTCATTGACACGTCGGAGCCTACGGAGGCCGACGTCGATTCATTAATAGACGAGATCAAGAGCGTTTACCCGGACATAGAAGGCGAATCGAAGGGCATGAGGCCCCGCGCGCCGGCCCGGGACATGCCCCCGGAGAAGCTCGAAGCCATGTCCTCCGAGGAGAAGGCGGCCATGGCAATCGAGGACCTCTACAGCCTGATAGAGGAGGTGGAGGGGGACGAGAAAAGCGAGGGACTCACGAGCGGCGCGCCAATCGAGGAGCAGAAGAAGGAGACGGGGAAGCGCGACCGCGGCAGGACGAACGGGCTAGGGCGCACCAACGGCCTGACGAACGGCCGCGGCGGCCGGACGAACGGCATGGCCAGCGGGCTCACGAACGGCAGGGGCCAGACCAATGGGAGGACGAACGGCGTCACCAACGGCGCCGGGCGCACCAACGGGTGGGTCAACGGCCTCACGAACGGCCTGACCAACGGCCTGACGAACGGCGATGCAATATCGCCGTCCGGCAGGAGGCTCCAGCAGAGGCGAAGGACGCTGCCGCCGAAGGTCCTGTGGGTCCTGTTGATAGTCGCATTCATCGTCATACTGCCAGGGATTTACGTCCTCATGGTCCCGCCTCCGGCCGCGCCGAAGTTCGTCGACGTGGACGGCGGGTTCGACGACTGGGCGACGAAGCTCGTCTACCAGGACATCAGGACGGCGCAGGACGCGGCGCTGGACATCAGGGACTTCTCCATAGCCTCGGAGGGAGATACCGTCTACGGCTACGTCAGCACGCGCGGGGACATCTTCGACCGGCTCCAGGCCGACAGGTTCCTGGTCTTCATAGATTCCGATTCGAACGCGAACACAGGATACTCCATCGGCGGCATCGGGGCCAACTACGCCATCGAGGTCTGGGGCTGGAGGGGCGGGACGCTCAGCGTCGAGGCCGGCCGCTTCACGGGCGCAGACCAGCTGAACTGGAGCGCCCTCTCGCACGTATCGTCGAGCAAGGCCAAGGCGTCCGGTACGAGAATGGAGTTCGGCTCCTTCCTCGGGACGACCCTGACGCCGGGCAGCTACAGGGCGAGGTTCGCCAGCGCGGGCGACAACAACACAGGCGAGATGTGCGCGCCGATAGCCGACGGCGCGAACGGCGCCCTCGTGGTGACGCAAAGCCCGCTGGGGACGAACGGCGTCCTGAGCTCGGACAACCTCGCGACGCTGAGCCTGATGGCCGTCGGCAGGGATGTGACGGTCAACAGCATCCAGATGAGCAGCGCGGGGGTCCCATCGACGACGGTGTCGGGCCTCGGCACCGGCATGACGCTGCGCGCGGGGACGGGAAACAACCTCACGGTCATAGGGCAGATAGCGAACCTCAACGACGGCACGCTGGTGAAGGCCGGCGTCGCGTCGGTGAGCGCCAGCGGGCCAAGCTCGATCGAAGGCGAGCCCCTGGCGGCGTACGTGCGCGCTGCACCGGCAGGCATATCCATAGACGGCGCCTTCGCCGATTGGAACGGCGTCACCAAGGCCTCGGACCCGGCCGACGCCGCCGACCCGAACGTCGACGTCGTCGAGCGCGCGGGGACGACGGACTCGGGGAGCCTCTATGCGTACGTGCGCTTCAACTCCGCGGGCAGGGCGCTCGAGGGCGGCTTCTCGCCGGTCATGAGAGTGAGGTCGGTGCCAGCGCCGCCGTCCAACGCTACGACGAACGCGACCACGAACGGCACGACCAATGTGACAACCAATGTGACTACGGTTTACTCTCCAAGGTTAACTGGCGAGGACGTCACGCGCATCTACATAGACAGCGCGGCCAACCAGGGCGCTCCCATCGGCGGGATAAACGCCGACTGCTGCATCCAGATAAAGGGCTACGGAGGAAAGGTCACGTCCCGCCAGCTCCTCTCATACCCAGGGATGAGCTTCATCGCAGACATCCAGGCCGAGAAGGGGGGCAACCAGCTCGAGGCCGGCGTGCCGTTCGCGCAGATAGGCAGCAGCGGCGCGGGCATCCAGCTCTACATCGAGACCACGGACTGGGCGGGGATAAGGGACGATGCGGCGGCGATAGGGGCGGTGGCGAGGGCGACGGGGACGAGGCAGGACAACCCGCCGGTGGTAAATGCTCCTGCACACACGATTTCGAATCAGATATACGATTCGATGAACGGTACTAATGGCATCGGAACAAGATACGTCCTGGTTGGACCAGACGCATTGCCAAACACGGCCGACGACGTTGCGAACGGAATAACATACACATGGGATGTTACAAAAGGTGCATGGTCAACAGGCAATCCCTTCACCGAAACCGTTTGTTTCATGGGGTACTCATCAGTCCCAGGCGTCCCTCCAAATGACAACTTCCCGCAGACATGGAGGAACAGGAGCGACGTGGCAGGCACACCGCCGTACCGTTCAAGGGTTTCGGCAGACATTGGTAATCGCTGGGCTGTCTGGAACCCGGGCGACTACGTAGTGCAGTGCACCGAGGTATTCTACACGAACTCGAGCGATGGCTACAACTACAGCGCAATGACAGAACAGGCAATGTCGAACGCAGCCTCTGATTTCATGGGTAGCGTTGTCCTCGAGATGATACACACCCCAATCAATTGGGGGTGCAACAAGACATGGGCCCTTATCGGAGTGGGCAATGTCTCTGCTCCCTACCATGGCATCGAGCAATCATGGATGGACTATGGCTATGGCGTATGGTACAGCGCCAATCCGATTGACCCAACGAATTTAGGGACATATCTAGGCGATATGACCAAGAATGCGAACGCTACGTGGCAATACAACGATACAACATTTCCGGGTAGTGGGTATTATGCATTGAGACAGAAATGGTGTTGGAATGGCTCCGCGAACCCTGCGCAAAAGTTCTACACATATGGTTACTCAAAGTGTATCTACTTGCTTGCGGACGACACCGCGCTTGCCACCGGCACAAATAATTCGGGTGGCTCTACTAATGCTTATCCTGACATCACGTACCAATGGACAGGATATCCTGGACAAGTCTATATCTATCGTTCAAACGATAATGGCGCTACATGGACTTACTGGGGAACTGACTCTACAGTAGATGGTACTTGGACACCATCCACTCCGCTTCCAGCGAGCGGCACTTACTGGTGGATCGCCCAAGCTCCAAGCGAAACAGTGCCGCCAGGAAATGGCGCTGCTGCTGAGGCTGGCCCCTACGTCTACTACGCCCCCGAGTTCTCCGGCGTGGCGGCGCCGATGCTTTTCATCATGGTCTCGGTTGGCATAGCCTTCAGCCGCAGGCGCAGGGCACGTTTGGAGTAGCGCCCCTTCAATAGGTTAATATACTCCCCCCTGCATATATTTGTCATAGGTGGACTAGATGCTCTTTGTTTCGACGATAAGGGCGATGCCGGGGAAGTTTGACGAGACCGTGCGCATGCTCAAGCACTCGAAGATACCCGACGGGGTGGAGATAAAGGAGTTCCTGGGCCTGTTCGGCAAGCCGGACGCGGTCGTGGTATTCGACGCCAGGTCGGAGTCGCTGGCGGCCGAGTTCGTGTCGCAGTTCGGCTCTGTGGCGGAAGTCAGCACGGCGCTGGCCATACCGGTGAAAGAGCTGAAGTGGACACGGTAAGCGATCTAATTGAAGGTCGATAACTACCCCTTATACAGTTGCAGACTGGCATAAACTTAAATCCCCCTTTGGATTATAGGCCATTTGACACTGTGCCGTCGTAGCTCAGTCGGTGCGCTAGGCCCCCTGTGCCATCGACGAGGGCCCGCGCCTCGGTGGCTCGACCACCTCGGGCGCGGCTGACAAACCCCTTATCACTCGCCATGAACTGCCGTCGTAGCTCAGTCGGTGGAGCGGCTGACTGTTAATCAGCAGGTCACAGGTTCGAATCCTGTCGACGGCGCACCCATTTATTTTAACAGTTGATTCCCAGCCAAGGATTCGAACCCAGCCGCATGCGGTATGGTAGTGAGCACTCGATAGCATGCGGCGACGGTGAGAATCCTTTCGACCAAGGGGATTTCTTCGGAAATCCCCCTTGACCCCCAAAAGGATTTACATAAGGGCATCGATTGTCAAAATTATCGACGAAGCATGCCCTGAAGAACAATTTTCGTCCGGGGTGATAGGGGAATTCGATTCCCAGCAAGTACCGGCGGGAGAATGCCCCTATGTGTAGTCGCCCTGTATCCTTGGCGGCGCAGCCCTTCCCGCGTCCACCCTTATAAGCTCCTCCCTCTCCTGCATGATGACAGACATGTTCTGCCTGTCCTCCTGGTCTATGAGGGAGTAGGCCTTGCCGGTCTTGCCCGCGCGGGCCGTCCGGCCTATCCTGTGCGTGTAATCGTCGGCGGAATTGGGGATGTCGTAGTTGATGATGTGGCTGATGCCGCTGATGTCCAGCCCTCTTGCGGCCACGTCGGTGGCCACGAGCACCCGCACGTCCCCGGACTTGAACCTGTCCATCACGCGCGTGCGCTCGGCCTGCGTCAGGCCGCCGTGGATGCCCGCCGCCGGGAAGCGCATCCTCTGGAGCTGCTGGGCGAGCCTGTGGACCATGTGCTGGGTGTTGCAGAATATGATTGCGGATGGGGGCCTCTCCTTCATGAGGATGTGCTCGATGGCGTATATCTTCTTGCGCCTGTCTACTTCCATGTAGAACTGCTGTATCTTCGGCTCTTCGGTCTTCTTCACCGAGGAAAGATAAACGGGGTTGACCATGAAGCTGTTGATGATTCGCTTGACCTCCTCGGGGACGGTCGCGCTGAAGAGCAGCGTCTGGCGCTGCTTCGGGCACTGCCTGAGTATGCGGCCAACGTCAGGTAAAAAGCCCATGTCCAGGAGGCGGTCGCCCTCGTCGATGACGAGTATCTTGAGGTTCCGGAGGTCGAGCGTCCTGCGCTGGAGGTGGTCCAGGAGCCGCCCGGGCGTGCCGACGGCAATCTGCGATATGCGCACGGCGTCGAACTGCGGGTTCAGGGACACGCCACCGTAGAGCGTGGCCACGCGGACGCCGGTGTACTTGCCGAGCTGCTCGGTCATCTCCGTTATCTGCAGCGCCAGCTCCCTCGTAGGGGATATGACCAGCGCCTGCAACCCGCCCTTGCGGTCTATCTTCTCGAGAATGGGAATGGCGAAGGCCGCGGTCTTGCCGGACCCGGTCGCGGAGTGCCCGATGACGTCCTCGCCCTTCATGGCGCGGGGTATCACGAGCTCCTGTATCTCCGTCATCTGTTCGTACTTCAGCTCCCCCACAGCTCTCAGGACCTCGGGAGAGAGTCTCGCTTCCTCGAAACGCATCCTATCATCTCTCTTTTGACATGCAACTAACGAAGAGGATCATGGCCAAATGCCAGGCCGTCTCGTTGTTCCTTTTGTCCAAACTGCCTATCAGCGCTCCTACTATAATAAATGTGCGGTGAATGGGGAATACCCAGGGAATCCCATCGATAGATTTTTATTCGGAATGGCGCTACCATCTTCAATGGCTGATGACGAAACGGGGTACAAAGGCCCGAGCGACGTGCTGACCCACAGGGGCGGCGTCTTCTGGGGGATAGCGCTGCTGATAGTCGGCGCGCTCTGGCTCCTGAACGAGGTGGGAATTCTGGTCGTGCCAATAACGGTGATACTGCCGCTTCTGCTGCTCCTGCTGGGCATATGGCTCCTCATCGCGCGGAGGTTCTTTTGGGGGACGGTGCTCGTCTTCGTCGGCACCATCATGCTCGTCGCCGCGATGGGCTACATCCCCGTCACCTGGGGGCTCATAATCCCGATTGTCATAATCATCATTGGAATTTGGCTGCTGTTCACGCGTTTCAGAGGGGTGAAAAGATGGTCGACATAAGGCAGAGGGTCGAGGAGGACAGGGGACTGCTGAAGCGGATACAGCTTCTGATACCGGGCTTCTCGGGCTACAGGAAGCGCGAGGACCTGCGCCAGGCGGACAGCATCCTGCGCATCCAGGTCGCGGACAGGCTCAAGCTCGCGCGCAGCCGCATGGAGGAGGTGCGGCAGGCGCTCACGGACAACTACCAGGTCAAGGCCCTTGAGCCGCTCGGGCGCGCCATCTTCGAGGCGCAGGAGCTCGAGGGTATGATAAGGCACGCCGAGCAGGGGTACTCTGGTTTCTCGCCTGCGATAAGGGTCGAGGAGTCGGAGCTCAACATCCTCTACAACTACGATTTGCAGCTCCTGGACGGCATAGGCGCGCTCGGCGGGCAGGTCGAGCAGCTCGCGGGGGCGACGGACCAGGCCATGCCCCTCGCTAGGAACCTCTCGACGTCGCTGCAGGCTCTGAGGACGGCCTTCAAGCGCAGGATGGCGTACATCACCAACACGGAGGCGCCCTGATGTCGCTGCTCGGTTCGACGACGATAATCTGGGACGAGGGGTTCAAGCGCGGGAACATCATGTGGAAGGTCCCGCGCAACATCCGCTGGAACGACAACATCGTCGTGCGCGAGGACGAATTCGCCGTATTCTACAGGGACGGCAAGGCGCTGTCTTACATCGACCGGCCGGACAGGTACGCGCTCACCTCGCAGAACGCGCCCATCTACGGGTGGCTGCTCAAGGCTCTAAGTGGGGTGGAACAGCAGGCCGAGGTGTACTATCTCCAGAAGAGGCCCTTCGACTTCAAGTACGGGAGCAAGCAGCCGTACGTCTTCAGGGACAAGGACTTCGGCATCGTGAACCTGAGGCTCTTCGGCGAGGCCAGGTGGAGGATAAAGGAGCCGGCGAACTTCATCAGCCAGTTCGTGGGCACCGAGGGCCTCATCTCCGGCCCGCAGGTCGAGGAGCGCATCAAGGAGCAGATAGTCCTGCAGATTTTCGACGCGCTGGGCGAGCTCAAGGACAGGGGCATGAGCATCGTCGACCTGCCGGCGAACCTGAACGAGATCGAGCAGATAGTCCTCGAGAAGTCCAAGCCGCATTTCGCCCCATTTGGAATTGAGGTCCAGAAGCTCTCGGGCATTTACATAACCATGCCCGAGGAAGTGCAGAAGGCAGTGGACAAGCGCGCATCGATGAACATCACCGGGACGACGTACATGCAGTACCAGACCGGGGAGGCGATGCGCGACGCGGCCAACAACCCGTCCGGCGGCGCGGCCGCCGCGGGCGTGGGCGTGGGCGCGGGCATAGGCATGGGATGGCAGATGAGCCAGGCGATGCAGCAGCCGGGGCAGGCGCAGCCGCAGGTAGCCGCGGCAGCGGCGACGAGGCCGTGCGTCAAATGCCAGGCGCCGATACCTATGGGCCAGGCCTTCTGCGGCTCCTGCGGGACGAAGCAGGCCGCGGCGGCGTGCGCCAAGTGCGGCACGGCACTGCAGCCAGGCGTCAAATTCTGCGGCCAGTGCGGCACAGCGGTGCAGTGAGCCATGCCTGAGCAGGGCGAGGTCAGGGAGCTGGCATTCAAATGCGGCAGCTGCGGCTCGACGCTCAACTACGAGCCCGGTACCACAAATCTGAAGTGCCCCCACTGTGGCACCGAGCAGGCCATCGCCCCCGTTGCCAAGCCCATCGTCGAGCATGACATAGCCGAGCTCGAGCCGGTGCCATACACGGCAGCGCAGGGCTTCGGGGCAGAGAGCCGCCACTTCAAGTGCGACAGGTGCGGGGCCGTCACGTCCCTGGCGAAGGGGGAGATGGCGACGAAGTGCGCGTTCTGCGACTCCCCGGTGGTGGTCGAGGCGCCGCCGGTGCCGGGGATGGTCATGCCCGAGAGCCTCGTGCCTTTCGTGGTCGGAAAGGACAAGGCCATCCAGCTCTTCCAGGGCTGGCTGCGCGGCCTGTGGTTCCGCCCGAGCGACCTCAAGAGGCGGGCGGCGCTGGCGCAGATCGACGGCCTGTACGCGCCCCATTTCACCTTCGACGCCAATGCATTCTCGCGCTGGAGCGGCTATGCTGGGCACTATTACTATGAGACGGAGCACTACACCGCGTACGAGAACGGGAGGCAGGTGCGCCGGTCGCGCCAGGTGCGCAAGATACGCTGGGAGTACCGCTCGGGCACGCACAGCGCCTTCTACGACGACGCCCTGATAAACGCCTCGAAGGGCCTGCCGAGAGAGATCCTGCAGAGCATCTACCCGTACAACCTCAAGGGCGGGCTCGTCCCTTACAAGCACGACTACCTCTCGGGGTACAAGGCCGAGGCCTACAGCATCGACCCCAGGGACTGCTGGCAGAGTGCAAGGGGCGAGATGCAGCAGAGCGAGCGGGGCGAGTGCTCGCGGCTGCTGGACGGGGACACGCAGCGCGACCTGAACGTGAGCACGGACTTCAGCGACATCAAGTGGAAGCACCTGCTGCTGCCGGCGTACGTGGCGTCCTACCAGTACGGTGCGAAGGTCTTCAGGTTCATGGTCAACGGCCAAACCGGGAAAGTCCAGGGAGAGGCGCCGTACAGCTGGCTGAAGATAGGGACTACAATAGCGGTCGTAGCCATCGTCATTGGCGGGATAGTAGCGGCGAAATACTTCGGGCTATTCTAGACGGGAATCACGGCGTTGTAACTTGCGTACGGCAGGTATGCTGCCCTGCTTCTATCGTTTATGTTTCGATGGGCTGGCTATCCGAGTTTCCCTAGCGTGCAGGCGGAGGGGGGATATGCTGCTGGGGAGCATGGGACGGCGCCTGGCTCGCTTTCTTCTTTCTGCCGCGGAGGAATGCGCCGATAATCACGACGACAACGATTATGCCGACCAGAATGCCCGCACCGAGAAGATAGTCCGTCACTGGGGTGTCGGCGACTGTAATCTTCGCGGTGTAGGTCACGTTCTGCGTAAGGTCGCTGGTGACAACGATAGTGAATTGCGTACCATCGTCCGAGCCTACGGAGAAAGTGCCGGAGTAGGATGTGGTCGGCGTGTCTCGGCTATACACGACAAGATACTGGCTGTTGAGGGTGAACGTCGACCCTTTCACGAACAGCACCTTGATCGTCCCGCTCCCCTGCACGGCGAACGAGTACGATATCTTCTTTCCCGAGGCCGCGCTCACGTGATAGTCGTTCCAGAGGTCCAATGCTCCGAGGGTGTCCGTGGAATCGTAGCCCGTTGCCGGCACTGTGTACGAATTCGCAGACACCATTCCCGCCGCAAGGACGCAAAATACCACTGCCAACCCCACTATGTTGCGATATTGCATATCTCCACCGTCCGGGTATCTGCAATAGACTATTTATAGCTAGTGAGGGCCGCCAATCAGACTCCCTTATTTTCCGAAGAAGGGGTAAAAATTTTCGTCCCCGGTGTTCCGCGTTGGAGCACTGTTTGCGCCCGCAAACATCTCCGTCAATGTAGGAGCGCAATATTCTTATCCGCCATACAGATACAGAGTAGGAGCACTGTTTGCGCCCCCAGCTCGGTAAACCAGGAAGCGCCCCAGGTGAGGCATGGAGTGGAAAGGCGCGGGCGAGCATGAGGACTACGGCCACGATTTGGATAAGAGCGTCGAGCGGTGGCGCCAGTCGATGTCAGGCCTTTTGGGAATTAACGCGCCGCCGAGGCCGTACGCGCCCTCGCTTATCGTTGTCGACATGCAGCGCTACTTTCTCGAGAAAGGCGCGCCCGCCTACCTGCCCGCTTCCAGGCATGTCCTCGGGCGCGTGCAGCGCGTGATAGATGCGTTTTCAAAGGCAAGACGGCCGATATTCGCCACGAGGTACAAGTCGTCGCGCGACGACGTCGACCCCACGGTCGAGTGGTGGGGCGTACGCCTCGACCCGACGAGTGAGTTGACGGCCATCGACCCGCGCGTGCGATTGCCCAAGGACACAGTCATACTCGACAAGCACCTCTACGGGGCGTTCGAGTCCACCGATATAGGCGCGAGGCTGAAGGAGCTGGGCGCCGACTCGGTCTTCGTCTGCGGCGTGATGACCGACCTCTGTTGCGAGACCACCGCGCGCGAGGCGTTCCAGCGCGGCTTTCGAGTCCATGTAATAGCCGACGGGACCGCGACGATCAACGAGCGCCTGCAGGTGTCGGCGCTGGCGACTCTGGCGCACGGCTTCGCGTTCATCGTCACAGCAGATGAAACGGTCGGGATGGTGAGCGCCGCCGATGGCTAGCGTGGCCGTCGTGGGAGCGGGCCCGGCCGGGCTCGCGGCCGCTGTACAGCTGGCGCGATGCGGGCACGCCGTCACGATTTATGAGGACGGTAAACCAGGCGGCGCGCTGCGGAACGCCCGGCTCGTCGAGAACTATCCCGGGTTCGGGAAGGGAATCAAGGGCGATGAATTGGCAAGCCTGATGGTGAGGCAGGCACGGCGATGGGACATTGAGATTCTCAGAGAGAACGTCGAGAGCGTGAAATTGATCAAAGGGACATTCGAAATCCATACAACCGATTCGCGGGAGCGGTTCGATGGAGTTATAGTTTGCACGGGAACATCGCCGAAGAGGGCGGGCTTCGGGGGGGAGAAAGGGCTGGAGAATGCACGCCTCATCTTCTACGAGATTTCCAAGATGAAGGAGCTCAGGAAAGGCTCGAAGATCTGCGTCCTCGGCGGCGGCGAGGCTGCGCTGGACTACGCGCTCAATTTATCGGACAAGGGTATCGCGGCAACGGTTCTGCACCGCTCGCCACTTTGCGCCATCAAGGCTCTGCTCGATGAGGCGAAAAACGAAGAGAGAATAGCTTTCATCGGGTCAGAGATGAAAGGGGCGCGTAAGGCGGGCTCGAAAATAGGCATCGAATGGCATGGCGGCAAGGGGACGTTCGATGCGCTTTTAGTAGCCGTCGGGCGCGAACCCGCTCTCCCGGAGATGGATGGCATCGGGCCAAAGACACGGCGATTCAAAACCGCCGGCGACGCCCGGCGCGGGAGGCTCGGGCAGGTCGCGATGGCCGTCGGCGATGGCGTCGAGGCTGCGCTCGCCCTCGACAGGGAGATCGGGGGCGGGGCATGAGGGTCATCGCCGAGCACGGGCGCGACGACTTGGCTAAGGTCTACGTCGCCGAGCTAAAGGACGGCAGCAGGATCGAGTTCGTCGAATCGCTCCAGCCGCCGAGGCCGCGCGCGGAGAAGTGGGTGAACATCATCTCGACGCTGGCCGGCTGCCCGATGGAGTGCGCGATGTGCGACGCCGGCGGGGGTTACAGGCGACCACTTACCGAAGAAGAGATGCGCGCGCAGGTCGAGCACCTCGCGCGCGCGAGGTTCGATGGCGGAAAGCCAGAAACAAAGAAATGGAAGCTCCAATTGGCGAGGATGGGGGAACCGGCGCTCAACCCCTCGGTCGTAGGCTTCCTCGACGGCCTGGGCAGTGAAGGACACGGCAACCTCACGGTGAGCGTCTCGACCATCGCGCCGTCGGGCTCGGCGCGGTTCCTCGACGATTTGAAAATTGTCAAGGACAGGCATTTCCGCGGTCGGTTCCAGCTGCAGTTCTCCATACATTCCACCGATGAGAGCGCGAGGCGCGCCCTCATGCCGGCGGGCGCGCTCTCCCTCGAGGAGATAGCCGCGCAGGGGCGGTCCTTCCGCTCCGAGGGGGACAAGAAGGTGACGCTGAACTTCATGGCCATCAAGGGAGTGCCCATCGATGCCGCAGCGGTGGCCAAGGCCTTCGGCGCCGACGATTTCCTCGTCAAGATAACGCCCCTGAACCCGACGCGGAGGGCGCAGTGGAGCGGTTTGGAGCCGGGCTTCGACGCGGAGAGGCCCGAGACGGCCTCCGCACTAGTTGCAAGCTTCGAGCGCCTCGGGTTCGAGACGATACTGAGCATCGGCGCGCTCGATGAGAACCGGATAGGGAGCAACTGCGGCCAGTACGCCGCAGAGGCGAGCGCGCCGCAGCCGCGGGAGAAGGATTGGGTTCTGTAAGGGATTTGCGAAAAGGCATTCCGTCACACCCGCAACGTTTTTGGGCGCGCTCGCATTACCTTCATTCATGGCCCAAGCGCGCGCCCACGTCCTCTTCTTCGGCAGGGTGCAGGGCGTGTTCTTCAGGGACAACACGTGTAAGAAAGCAGAGGAGACGGGCGTCACGGGCTGGGTGCGCAACGTGCCGGACGGCTCTGTCGAGGCGGTCTTCGAAGGGGAGGAGGAATCGGTCAAAGCCCTCATAGAATGGTGCGCCACCTCGCAGCCGAACGCCAGGGTCGAGCGCCACGAGGGGAGATGGGAGAGGCCGACGGGCGAGTTCGCCGGGTTCGACATCAGGCGATAGGCAGGATAATCTTGCCCTTGCGCTCCTCCGCCAGCTCGCCGTCGGCGATTATCGGCGTCCCGCGCAGCATGACGAGCTTCGGGAAGGGCAGCTCGAACCCCTCGAACGGCGTCCAGCCGCACTTCGAGTGCAGCTCGTCCCCCCTGACCTTGCGCGAGGCCTTCAGGTCTATGGCGATGATGTCGGCGTCGTAGCCCTCTGCGAGCTTCCCCTTCTTCAGCCCGAGCAGCTGCGCCGGGCGCTCGCAGCACGCCTCCAGGCAGCGGCGCATTTCCAGCTCCCCGTCGCGCACGGCCTTGAGCATGAGGGGGAAGATAGTCTCGACGCCCGGCACGCCCGATGGCGCGGTCGAGAACTCCCTCTTCTCTTCCAGGGTGTGGGGGGCATGGTCGCTGGCGACGACGTCAATCTCCCCCACGCGCAGCGCGTCCCAGAGGGAGTCGCGGTCGTGCCTCGTCCTGAGCGGCGGGTTCATCTTGCCCAGCGGCCCCAGGCGCGACCTGCATGTCAGGTAAAGGTGGTGGGGCGTGGCCTCGCACGTGCACTTGGTGTTGGCGAGGAGGAGCCACGAATCGACGGTGCTGACGTGAGCTACGTGCACGCCCCTGCCGGACTCGGCGAGCGCCCGCACGGCCTCGACCTCGGCTTCGTGCGGCCGTGCCCTCAGATGCTCTTCGAGCGTGGTGACCTTGATGTTATCGAGATAAGCGGGGTGCTCGGCATGCACGGAGAGGAACCTCTCGCCGGCCATCGCAAGCAGCTCGGGCCAAGTCTCGGGCGGGTGTTCGTACATGTAGAGCTTCAGGCCGAGCGTGCCCTTCGCCAGCGCGCGCAAATCCGAATCGGGGGAGAGCAGCCCGTAGGCGGCGCAGTCGACGTTGGCCTTCTTCATGGCATCGAGCTTTTCTTCGAGCCCTTCCTTGCTCTTTGTCAGGGGATTCGTGTTCGGCATGTCGGCCACGCAAGTCACCCCGCCAAAGGCGGCCGACATCGTGCCAGAGCCGAAGTCCTCCTTGTGCGCGAAGCCGGGCTCGCGCATATGGACGTGCATATCCACCGCCGCCGGGAGCACGAGCATGCCCCCCATGTCCATGACCCTGTCGCCGGTCAGCGAGCGCCCGAGCTTGATTATTTTCCCGTCCTTCACGGCCACGCATCCCTTCACGGTCGTGTAGCCCTGCGGTATCCTGCCGTAGACGACGAGGTCGTAGGCCACTACCCAAGCACCTTCCTTTCCACCTTGCCGCGGGGCTCTTTCTCACAAAAGACCTCGGCGCCGAACCTGAACATGCGCGTGCCCTCCACGAGCCAGGCGTCGGCGTCCAGCCCGGCCTTCATGCATGTCTCAGAGAGGAACTCCTCGGGAGAAAGGTTGTAGTCGGTGGCGACCTGCGGGAGCAGGAGCCCCCTGAGGCCGTGGCGCTCGGCGATGAGGCCGTCCCTGCCGACCTTCACCTCCCTCGGCAGGTTGCGCAGCTTGTCGATCCTTATCAGCTCAGGAGGCGTCAGAAGGCTGACGTCGACGACGACCTTGTCCAGCTCCGTCTCGGCGAGCCTCGGGAAGCGCGGGTCCTCCGTGGCCCCTGCCGCGGCGCGGGCGAGCGCCTCCTTGAGCGCGAAGATGGGCTCCGGGTAGCCGATGCAGCCGCGGAGCTTCAGCGCCGGATATGTTTCGATGGTCACGAACGCCCCGGACTTGGCGTCGAACCTCCCCCCGAGATGGGGCATCGCCGGCATCTTCCCTACGACCACGGCGTCGATCGTGCCGCGCGCGAGCCTAACGGCGGCCTCGCCTTCCTCGTCTGTGTACACGTGCTCACCGCCCCCTCATCCCCTTCTTCCGTGATAACCCTTTTCTTTCGGGCGGCTTCTGAACGCGTGCCCGGCGAACGATCCTGACCATCTTCGGCCGGTGCTCGGGGGGCGCGCGCGCCCACCTCGATGCCGCCCAGGCCATCAGCACGACCGCCGCGGCAACCACGGCGCCGATGATCAGGATGTTGTTCAGGCTCCAGAACCTCTGCCGCACGTCAATCTTGCCCGTTATCTGCACCGGTCCGGCGGGGGCGGCCCCCTCGACGGTCCGGTTCTGGTTGTCGGCGATGACGACCAGCATGTCGTCCACGGCAGGGTTGTACAGGTAGGAGATCCCTGTGGCGTTGACCTTCGAGCACTCGCCTCCGATAAAGTAGAAATCGTTGGCAGTTCCGAACTGCCCCAGCTTGTACGCTAAGTAACCGCTGTAATTGGTCAGGTAGAAGTCCGCCAGCGCGGTCGAATGGAGCGTCACGCTCACGAGATCCCCGGGGCCAGTCGGGAAGATCCAGGCCTCGTATTCGCCCGGTTGCAGGGCGGCGCCGGCGTCGCGCGCCCCGTAGCCGATGCTCTGCTCCGCAGCGGAGCCGAAGCCGGACGATAAAAACAATGCGACTGCGATGGACGCCACTAAGGCAGCCGTCGGAGGCCTTCCCGGTGGAGGTTTGCCGGCTCTGAAGTACGTCAATCGTGCTCGAGCAAGAAGGTGACGGTCGTCGTGTACCTGTCCTCGGGCGTGGCCATCGGGATGATGCACCGCCACCGCACCGTGCCGACGGACCCGATTCCCGTGGAGGTGGATGGCCCCGTGAATTCGGGGAGCCTGTACGTGGCGTTCGCCCCGAAGAGATAGAGCGCATTCGCCGAGCCGGTGCCGTTGAAGTGCGCCTGCGTGCCGGGGACGGACCAGTTCTGCAGGTCGCCGCCCATGACGCCCAGCGCCGAGGCAGGCATCGTGCGGTTCGCGTCGTTCACGCCCCTCAGCAGGCCGTCCATATACACTTTGAACGTGTAGTTGCAGTTCGAGATGAAGGTGACGTTCTGCTCCGGCGCCAGGTAGACCGTGCCGCCCGGTGGCCCGCTGCCAGAGATGGTCGCGGGCACGTCCGCCGCCCCTATGTACGTATACTTGTAGACGCCGAACTCGTCGTACGCGCTGTTGTTCGTCCCGTCGTTGGTGTTCGCCGTCATTTTAAGGTTCCACGTGAAGGGGTCGTTGAGGGCGCTGACGTTCTCCTGGCCGTTAAGGACGCCGCTGGCGTACCGGGTGCCCGCAGGCTCGGACCAGATGGTCGGCCCGCTGGCGGTCCTGAACTGCTTCAGCGGGTAGAAGCAGAAGGTGATGCGTGTGCTCGTCGAGTTGAGTACGTTGTAGAAGCAGTTGCCGAACCACATCTGCGATTCCATCTCCCCCGCGTGGTTGGGGTAGACCTGGCTCCATACATTTCCAAGCACAGTGTATGTGTAGTGGAACCGGACATTCTCGTAACCGGCGTTGTCGAAGCCCGATCCCAGGATGGCCGGTACGTCCCCGTACAGGGAGCCGTTGTCGCGCCAGCCCCAGAGGTCGATGGTCGTGAAGTTCGCCTGCCCCTGCAGGTAGTAGAGCTCGGCCTCGACCTTGTACCAGGTGGTGTATGTCCCAACGTCGACGTTGATTTTGGCGTTGTTCATCGGCTGGTTGGCGCTGTCGTTGATATACATGTAGGCGATGTGCGGCAGCTCCGAATCGACCGATACCGTCGAGCTGGTGAACACCTGGTTGATGCGGACGCCGGATCCGGCGTTGCCCATGGCGATGGCGTAGCCGGGGCTCTGCGGCGGCCTGCAGGCGACGGCGAAGAACTGGTTCGCGGTGATGGTGTTCTCGATGAAAGAGATGCCTTCCATCCCCACCGAGTGGTGGCTGAGGTTGCCGTTGTTCCCGACGATGATTGCGTCAGGCGACCCGGTGCCGCCCGTGTACCAGTCGACGTCCCTCCAGATATACCCAGTCCTATTGAAGATGAGGCCGGTGCCGCTCATGTCGAGGATCCTGCCGTACTTGAAGAGGTCCCTGGTGTACTGGCCGCCATCGTTCACCCCCCCGAAGATGTAGATGCCGTTATAGTAGTCGACCGCTATGCTTGACTGGCTCAGGGCCACGCCCGTGTTCTGCCATAGGTACCATGTGTTGTCCAGGTACCGGTAGTACCATATCTGGTCCAGGCAAGCCGTGTCGAAGCCCCCGTACATGCATACGCCCTGTATGCCGTAGTTCCATGACATCGAACCGAAGGACCTTTTGGGCGCGGACACTGCCGGAAAGAGTTGAGCCCAAGTGTTTGTCGAAGGGTCGTAGGCGTATGTCGCGGAGTCCTGCCCTGGGTTACCGACGCCGCCGAAGAGGACGATGTGCTGGCTCGCCTTGTCGTAGGCCATGGCATGATTATAGACCGGCGGCGGCGTCCCGCCCGGTGATAGGACGGCCCATGCTGCGCCGTTCCATTCGGCCATCGTATTCGTCGGGCTGCCGTTGTAGCCTCCGTAGGTTACGATGCGGAGCGTCCAATCGTTGAAAACGAGCTGGTGCCCGTAGCGTGCGCCGAAGGGCGTGGTCGATGCGACCTGCCACCATGTGTGGTTGGCCGGGAAGTACTTCCACGTGTCTTGCAAGGCTCCGCTGGCGCCGAAGCCGCCAAATAGGATTATCTCGTTCAATACTGGGTTGTACGCCATCGAATGGTAGCGCCTGCCGGGGGGCCTGGGCGTCGGCGAGTACGAGGTCCATCTGTTCGTGAAAAGGTTGTATTCCCACGTCTCGTCAGGATAGATGCCCGCGCCTTCGTACCCGCCGAAGGTCACGAGCTTGAAGTCGTTCTGGCAGTAGACCATGGCCGGGGACGTCCTCACGCCGGGCGGACCCCCGCGCGGATGGAGCTGGGTGAAGTTCCAGCTGTACTGCCTCTCGGCGAGCTTCGTCACCTGCCCGTCCCCGACTACGAGGGAATAGTCCGCGGACGGGCTGTGGTCGCCGCTGTTCATCGGGGCGTACCCCTGCGGGGTGTAGTCGTAGGCGGCGTATATGCCGTTGTTGATGTCCCCCATGAACAGCACGAGGGACTCTGCGCCCCCGAGCCCATCGGAGCCGACGATCCAGAAGACGCCCGCTGAATCGTCGGCGAAGACAGAGCGTAGGTTTCCAACGGACAGCGGAAGGGCGCCAGCCACTTCGGTGTAGCCCCAGGACCCGGAAAAACCGTAGATGAATGCCCTCGTGTCGGAGATGACGAGGAACCTGTTGCTGTCTATGAAGAGTATGTCTTTCAATACGCTGACTCCGGCCGGCGCGCTGATTGTGTTCCAGTAGGTCCCATAGGCGTCTATGTAGACGATGATGCCTGAGATGCCGTCCTCTCCAGCGGCGTAGAAGTATCCGGAGTACGGGTCGTAATCGACGCCATATAATATTCCGGTGCTCCCCCAATCAACGTGCGGGGTCCAGGCGCCGCTTTTTGCGCTGTATGAGTACGCGATGTTGTCGGCGCCCAGGATGTTCTCGCCAACGGCGACGGCATAGCTGAAATTGGAGTTCCAGGCGATGTCGAAGGTGTCCAGGTCGGACGGCTGGCCGGACAGGAGCTGCACGCCCTTCGTGCCGGTGTCCTCGGCCCTCGTGCATAGCAGAGCCATCGACGACGCCAGCAGCATCAGGGCCACCAGCACGCACATTTTCCTAGACGCCATCGTTGCACCCCCGTCCAACCTTGCTGAGAAATGATATGGATGTCATCTTGTCACCTCAATCATGCTCCAGGACGAATGTCACGGTCGTCGAGTATCTGTCCTCGGCCGTACCCATTGGTACGATGCAGCGCCATCCCACCGTCCCTACGGCGCCTTGGCCCGTATGGGTGAGCACGTCGGCCGCCCTCGGGGACAGGTATCCCCCGCTCCAGGCGAAGAGGTATAGGGCGTTCGCCGAGCCGGTGCCGTTGAAGTGCGCCTGCGTGCCGGGGACGGACCAGTTCTGCAGGTCGCCGCCCATCACCCCCAGCGCCGAGGCGGGCATCGTGCGGTTCGCGTCGTTCACGCCCCTGAGCAGGCCGTCCATGTACACTTTCAGGGAATAGTTGCAGTTGGAAACGAATGAGACGTTCCCCGTCGGGGCGAGGTAGACCGTGCCGCCCGGCGGCCCGCTGCCCGATTGGTCCCCGGGCAGGTTGCCTGCGCCGATGTACGTGTACTTGTAGACGCCCAGTTCCTCGTATGCGGAGGAGTTCATGCCGTCCGCGAGTGTGACCTTGAGCTTGAAGTCCCAGGAATACGGGTCGTTGAGGGCGCTCGCGTTCTCCTGGCCGTTCACGGCATAGCTGTACCTGCTGCCTGCGGGCTCGGTCCATACCGGCGGCCCGGGGGCGTGCCTGAATTGCTTCATTGGCCAGAACGAGAACCTGACCCACGCACTCGTGAAATTGAAGGGATTGTAGAAGCTGTTCCCGTTCCAGAGGACGGACTCGAGGTCGCCGGGATGGTTCGGGTACACCTGCGCCAGGATGCCACCCGCGACGGTGTACCGGTAGTGGAGCCGGAGGTTCTCGGCGCCTGGAGCATCGAACCCGTTTCCCATGGTGACCGGCTGGTCTACGCCGGTACTTCCGCCATCGTGCCAGCCGTAGAGGTCTATCTGCGTGAAGTTGGCAGTCCCCCATTTGCTGTAAATCTCGGCGTCCATTACGACATAGCTGCTGTACGAGCCGCTGTCCACGTTTATTTTACCGTTGTTAATCGGTGAACCCGCGCTGTTGTTCAGGTTGAGCCACACGACGTGCGGGACGTCCGCCCCGACCGTGACCTGGCTGCCCGCAGAGACCTGGTTTATCTTCACTCCGCCGCCGGGCGAGCCGAGCGCGAAGGCGTATCCCGGGCTCGTGGGCGCCTTGCAGCCTACGGCGTAGAGGTGCCTTCCTAGCTGGGCGTACGGGTTCTCCATCGGCTGTATGTACGTGACGTTGGGGTCGAGCCTGCTGATGTTGCCGTCGTTGCCGACTATCAGGGCCTCGGTGTCCGCCGTTGCCGTGTATGGATACCAGCAGACGGCGTACCAGGTCTTGGTAGCATTATCGCTGAGGACGGTACCGTTGACGTCCAGCTGCCTGCCCAGGACGTAGGTCTGGTAATGGTCGGCCCCGGAAGAGTTGTATCCGCCGAAAACGTAGAGCATACCATTGTATCCGGCGGTCATCGCGTGGGTCGCCAGCTGGGCGGGCAAGTTGCACGGGACGTAGCTGTACCATCGATTCGCGGAGCAATTGTAGTACCAGACATCGTCTAGATATCCCGAATACTGGCCGCCGTATATCGCGACTCCGGCCAGATAGGACGAGTATGCGGCGGTATGACCGCTGCGCGATGGCGGTATAGTCGGTGGTGATATTGCCGCCCAGCCGGTTGTGAAATTGTAGACGTAGGTCGAGCCCTCGAAGCCCACGCCGCCGAACATGACGATGAGGTTGTAATACGGGTCGTAGGCCATGGCATGCTCGTAGGTCAGGGGTCCTGGGGAGCCGACGCTCATCGTCGCCCAGGCCGCGCCTCCCCAGCTGGCCATGTCATTCTTCGCCCCAGCGTTGTAGCCTCCGTAGCAGACGACCCTCCCGAGCGAATCGCAGAACGTCATCGCATGGTCTCTCAGGATGCCAAGGGGGGAGCTGGAAGCCCTGTTTAACCAAATCCCGCTGGTGATGTTGTACGTCCACGTGTCCTGCTGCAGACCGCCGGAGGTCTGCCCGCCGTATAGGATGACCTCCATCCTGTTCTTGTCGTATGCCATGGCGTGGCCGTATCTGCCCTCTGGGTACGACGCCGGGTTCATCTTCGTCCATGTCTTCTTGAAGACGTTGTATTCCCATGTGTCGCTCATGTACGTGCCGTTCCAGCCTCCGAATAGGACGATCTTGCCAGACCCACCGCAGTATGCTATCGTGCTCTCCCGCCTGGCCGACGGAGATGTGGCGCTGTATATATCGTCCTCGAACCAGTTGTAGGGGTCGGTATCGACGGTAATCTTCGTGATGTTCCTATTCCCTGCCAGGACGCCGTAGTCGTACTGCTGGCACCAGTCGCCGCCCCTGAACATCGGGAACGATGAGTTGGGGCCGACGTTGAAGGCGTAGAAGCGCTCCGCGAAGAGGTCCTGGGTCCAAGCGCCGTACGCGCACCCGTTGGTCAGTGTTGAGCCGCCGGACATGAGGACGATGCCGTCGTTAGGGTCGTACATGACGTTATTCAGCGAAACAGCCCCGGTAGGCAGGGCGCCTTTCGTCTCGTTGTAATACCACGTCGGCGAGAGGTAGTGGTAGTAGAAGGCGAACCCCTGGTCGGTGATGGCCATGAACCTCGTCGCGGGGATGCAGGCCACGTCCATGAAGGCGCCATAAGCGCCTCCGGGCGTGGCGATGGTGAACCAGGTGCTCCCCGGGTACCAGAGGTAGACGAGCTGGTTGAAAGTCCCTGTATTCACCCCTACCATGACGAAGTAGTTGGAGATTGGGTCGTAATCTACGCCCAGCAATCTATCATTCGCCCCGACGATGAAGGGGAGCGGCTGCCAGCCGTTCGCTGTGTTGGTGTCGTTGTAGAACGCGCAGTTCCCCGTCGCCGACCAATCGATTCCGACGACGACGCACAGCGTGTTGTTCGCGCTCCACGCGATGTCGCGCACCTCGAGGTTGGCGAACTGAGGGGGGACGACAGGCTCAACGGCCGTCGCGCCCGAGTCCTCGGCCCTGGCGCCGGGCTGGAGCGAGAGCGTCGAGAGCACGACTAGTGCCGCCAGACAAACTGCGAGCGTTCCCCAAACGGACCGCATCGGGCCCCTCCTTAAACAGGCAACAGAAGGCATTGGGGGGTAAATAAAAGTTTCTTTCCCAGAACGCGCGCTCGCGTCCCTTGTCTTCTCTAAAATACGTTATCAGACTTTTATCGTCTTCCAGCTCCCCCGCCGGAAGCGCCAGAGGATGACGACGGAGCGCACGTAGTACTCGATGATGAACGCCAGCCACGCGCCCATGATGCCTATGCCGAGGTAGATGCCGATGAATACGGAGAGCGGCAGGCGCACGGCGTAGATGCCTATCGCCGAGGCGACGAGCGGCCATCTCGTGTCCCCCGCACCCCTGAGCGCGCCGGAGAGCGTGAAGTGTATGCCGACCGCTGGCATGCTTATGGCCTGCAGCCTTATCCATATGCTGGCAAGTTGCACAGTGGGCTGGTCGTCTATGAATATCCACGCCATCTGCTCGGCGAAGACGAACATGAACGCGGCGACGGCGCACATCATCAATATCGCCAGCTTCGTCGATTCCCACCCGCACTCCTCCGCCTTCTTCGGCTCCCCCGTCCCGAGATTATAGCCCACTAAAGCCGTGGCGGCCACGGAGAGCCCCATCCCGGGCATGAAAGCGAGGCTCTGCACCCTCTGGCCTATGTTGTGCGCCGCGAGGGCGGTCGTCCCGAAGTAGACGATGATCGCCGTGAAGACAAGGAAACCTGCCTGTATGACGAACTGCTCGAGCGCGGACGGCCATCCTATCCTGAGCACCCTGCGCGTGGCCTCGCGGTCGAAGAGCCCCTTGCCCCTTGGCATCTTGAAGGGGAACTTCTTCCGAGCCAGCAGCACGAAGAACGAGCACGTGCCCGCCGTGAACGCGGCGACGTTGGCCAGGGACGCGCCCATGACCCCCATCTCCGGGAAGCCGAAGTGCCCGAAGATGAGGAGCTGCCCCACGACGACGTTCACGACGTTGTTGAGGACCGCCACGTACAGCGGCGTCTTCATGTCCCCGGCCCCGCGCAGGGCGGCCGAGAATATGAACTCCATGAAGCTGAACGGGGCGAACATGAAGATGTATTTCACGTAGACGGCGCCCACGGATTGGACGGCCGGTTCCGCGCCGAAGACCCACATCATCTGCTCGGACATGAACCATCCCATGAGCATGATGGGTATCGACAGCAGCACTGCGAGGATGAGCGACTGGCGCAGCACGCCGCCGGACTTGTCGAACTGCTTCGCGCCGGTGTACCGCGCTATGAGCGCGATGGTCCCCGCGCTCACGGCAATCATGACCGAGTAGGCGAAGAACACTATCTGGCTCGCGAGCCCCACTCCCGCGACCTCCTCGGGCCCGAGCCTGCCGACCATCACGAGGTTCACCGTGACCGTGAGAGTCTGAAGCAGGTTCGTGAGTATGACCGGCCACGTGAAGCGGAGGATCTGCCCCCTGAGCTTGCCGTCGCCGGGCTCGAATAGTCCCATGCGCCTGCGGATAGCGCCGGCCAGATATATCAATTGTCCGGGGCTGGCTAGCGGCCAACGACCTGGACTACTACCGTCCTCTCCCTGGGCCTGACGTCGTATTCCAGGAGGATGATTTGCTGCCACGTGCCGAGGGCGAGCCTGCCTTTGACTATTGGAATCGTGACGCTCGGCCCGACGAACGCCGCGCGCACGTGCGAGCGGCCGTTGCCGTCGTCCCAGCGCCTGTGGTGCTCGTACTCGATGCCCTTCGGGAAGAGGCGCTCGGCGGCGCCGCGCATGTCCGCCACGAGGCCTGGCTCGAACTCGAGCGTCGTGATGGCCGCGGTGGAACCTACGACGAAGATAGTGGCGATTCCATCCTTTACCTTGGAATCGGAGACTGCCTTTGCCGCATCCGCGGTGATGTCACGCACGTCCCCTTCGCCCTTGGTCCGGAGTTTTATCTCTGCGCTCACCCGTCCACCTCTCGCATCGACATCAGCTCGAAGACCATGTCCTCGCTCTCGATTCCGAGCCTCTTCAGCTTCTCCGCGCTCGGCTCCAGCGCCGAATCGTCGCGCTGGAGGCTCAATTCCTTTTCCGCTCTCTTAATCGCCTCGGCAGGGCCAAGCAAGGCGATTCGCTTCGTCGAATCATTCACCCCTACTAGCCCTATCGCCACCGAGATTTGCCTTTCTCCAGCCGCGTAGCAGAGCGTCTCGAGCTCGATGCGCGAGCACGAGGCCCGCCCTTCCTTGAAAGCGCGCTGCGCCCTTTCCCATGCGGAGATGAGATGGAGCTTACCAATGACCGCGTCGGCGTCGAATGCCTGCAGCTCGGGGGATACCTTTCTCAGGTCCTGCAAAAATCTCTCGCTGTCGCGGAGGTCGTGCCTGAAGCCAGCGGCGTCGATGCCCATCACCTCAGCAGGCTGTTGGCGATTACCAGGCGCTGGATCTCGCTCGTGCCTTCGTAAATCTCTGTGACCTTCGCGTCCCGGTAGTAGCGCTCGACGGGATAGTCCTTGGTGTATCCGTAACCGCCGTGGATCTGCACCGCGTCGTTCGTGACTTCCCTCGCGATGGTTGAAGCGTACAGCTTCGCCATCGCCGCCTCTTTGCCGAACGGCTGGCCCCTGTCCTTTAGCCATGCCGCGCGGTGGACGAGGTTCCTGGCCGCCTCGATCTTGACTGCCATGTCAGCGATCTTCCATTGTACTGCCTGCAGGCTCGCGATGGGCCTGCCGAACTGCTCGCGCTCCTTCGCATACTTCACCGCCTCCTCGAACGCGCCCCTGGCGATGCCGAGAGCCTGCGCGCCTATGCCCGTTCGCCCGCTGTCCAGCGTCGAGAGCGCTATCTTCAGCCCGTCCCCCTCGTTGCCAAGGAGGCTAGTCCCAGGCAGGTAGCATTCATCGAAGACCAATTCTGTGGTCGCGGACGCGCGCACGCCCATCTTGTCCTCGATGGAGCCGTACTCGAAGCCGGGCGTCCCTTTTTCCACGACGAAGGCGCTCAGCCCCTTGCCGCCCGCAGCGGGATTGGTCGACGCCACGACCAGTAGAATGTGCGCCTCCGAGCCGGACGTGATGAATATTTTCGAGCCGTTGAGGACGTACTCGTCGCCTTCTTTTATGGCAGTCGTTCTCACGCCCGCGGCGTCCGAGCCCGCGCCCGGCTCCGTCAGCGCGAACGCGCCCAGCGCCCCGCCCTCAGCCATGCGCCTGAGGTACTGGCGCTTCTGGTCCTCGCTGCCGTACTTCCAGATGGGGTAGGCGCAGACCGAGTTGTGCACGGCCATGATGACGCCCGTGGACGCGCACGCCCTCGAGATCTCTTCGAGCGCGATGACGTAGGCGATGGTGTCGCTCCCCGGGCCGCCGTACTCCTTGGGCAGCGTCATGCCCATGAGCCCGAGCCTCCACATCTTCTTCAGCGTCTGCCATGGGAACTCCCCGGAATCATCGATCTTCTGGGCCAGGGGAGCGACCTCTTTCTCTGCGAACTCGCGCACGGTGTCCCCGAGCATCAGGTGCTCCTTCGTCAGTTCGAATTCCATGCCCGCCCTCGCGAAAAGAATGGTTTTAGGCGCCTATCTTGAAGACCTTCGTGCCGCACTTCGGGCACTTGCCCTGCGTCGCCGGCTTGCCGTTCTTCATCGTTATCTTCTTCGCGTCCGCGATCTCCGTCTTGGCCTTGCACTTCACACAATAACCCTGGACCATTTGGCTCACCGCGCGGCGCATGAGCGAGGTGAGATATTAATGTATGCTCGACGTGGGCGCGGAACCAAAAAGAGATATACGACCTGTTCTCTATCTATTATATTGAGGGACATATGAAACGTGCGTTCGTAATATGCATGTGCTCTATAATTGCATGCAGTACCATGGGGATCATTTCCACGACTGAAGATGGTACTGCTAGATTCGGAACTAACCTACAAACGGCTAATTCTGTCCATAACTTACAGACAAATGAATATTTTACAACAATCCAAGCAGCCATCGATGCTTCAAACACAACTGACGGTCAAACCATCGAAGTCAGTGCTGGGCTATATAACGAAGAGGTAATTGTCAACAAGTCATTATCCATATATGGTCAAGGATGGCAAAATACCACCATTAACCCCAGCGGTTCTCCTCACGTGATTTATGTAACTGCAAATTGGGTGAATATCAGCGGGTTCACAGTCACAGGCACTTACAGCACACCAATTGATTCCGGAATATGGTTGGAAAGCGTCCAAAACTGTCGGATCGAAAATAACGAGTTGACAGGGGATTGGGCAGGTGTCTATCTTGTATCATCATGTAGCAACTCGATTAACAACAATAGATTGTTATACAACGATTTTTTCGGCAATGGCGAAGGAATTCGTCTGGAATATGCCAGTAACAATAACACAGTCTCCAATAACTTAATAATGTATTGCGCTCAATTTGGGGTGATTTTACTGGAATCGAATGACAATACAATCTACAATAATTCAATAATTGGCCATACGTGGTTCGGAATGGGCCTTCTGAACAATTGCATTGGAAATTCGATATTTCACAACCAGTTGATGAATAATGCAGGTCAAGCTAAAGATGATGGAACGAACAATTGGGACAACGGATACCCATCCGGCGGCAATTACTGGGGCGATTATTCCGGCGTTGATAATAAATCAGGCCCCAATCAAGATTTATCCTCCAGCGACGGAATCGGGGACTCAAATTATTCTATCTCAGGTGGTTTCAATGTAGATAGGTATCCTTTGATGCAACCTATCTCCCCCATCGAGGGTATTTTACCCCATTCGCCAATCCATATAAATTCAAACGCCGATTTCAATATAGCGCATAATGTCACGAGTGGGAATGGCACGAAGGGGAATCCATGGATAATAGAAAATCTAAACCTATCTGGCTTCGTAGTTGGTTCTTGTTTTTATATAGGAAACACAACAGAGTATTTTAAAATCAGAAATTGCAGCTTTCATGATGCAAGCGGTTTATCCGCTTGGTGGGAGACTGGGTATCCATCCGGCAGCGGTAGAGGCTTAGTATTGTACAACGTTCAAAACGGGATAATCGAGAATAATTACATTTATTCAAATGAGTTCGACGGCTCGATCGCATATTTATCTAGTAATATCCACTATTATAACAATTCCTTTTTCAATAATATTGACAGATGCATCGATATAAACACCTCGAACAATTGCACCGTCGAAGGTAATACGATGGCATACTCGTTCGTAGGCATTGGCTCAGCCCAATCTTATTTTATAACTTTCGTCAACAACTCCATTTCACATTATACTTACGGGATATACCCCTGGGTAAGTTACTTCTTCAGTGTGAACAACAATAAAATAGAAAATGGAGATACGGGAGTTTGTCTGGAAGGGTGTACCAACTCGTCGAATATGATTAGGGATAATACGATATCAGGTAATTCATATGGTGTTTACCTCTCTTATTCAAGTAATATATTTGTCAACAACAATGCAATTCGTGATAATACAATGACAGGAATTGCCATAACAGGGTTCATGTCAAATGACCAAAATACAATTGTCAATAACTCAATATCAGACAATTATAACGGTATTTCAATAGGATATTCATATAGTAACGAGATAATCAACAACACGATAGTAAATAGCACAAACTACGGTGTAACAATCCAACAGTCGGATAGTAATTTGTTGTACCACAATAATTTCATAAATAACATCATCCAAGCACATAACGAAGGCTCAAATGCATGGGACAATGGCTATCCATCGGGGGGAAATTACTGGAGCGATTATATTGGTATGGATGTCTATTCCGGTGGTATGCAAAATATACCGGGGGCGGATGGGATTGGGGACACTCCATATAATATTACACAATGGAGCGGTCAGGACAGGTTCCCCCTTATGACTCCGTGGGGTACGGATATCACACAACCGAATTCCACTGTAAGACCACCGTCTCAATATTGGTATCGCACGACAATATTATCGACCTATGCGAATGTTACAGATCCTGAGAGCCCAATCGCCAACGTCTCCCTCTTCTTCCACTTTTCAGCCGACAACTCCTCCTGGTCCAACTGGACGCTCTTCGGCATTGACGACCTCGCGCCCTGGAACTGGTCGTTCAATTTCTCCTCCGGGCCGGGGTACTACGAGTTCTACTCTGTGGCCGTTGACAACGCCGGCAACGTGGAGGCCGCGCCCTCCGCCGCCGACGCATCCTGTGCCTTCGACCCGTTCGCGCCGACGGTCGTGGACACGAGCGCGTCCTCCGCCACGACGGGCGACACATTCTACGTGCGCGCATCTATAACAGAGGCGTTCGCGCTTGCTCAAGTCCAGGTCATGTACTGGTACGGGAGCGGCAGCTCCGTGATTGGCGCGATGCACCCCGGGACGAACAACCAGTACGAGCTGGCGCTCGACATCCCGGCGAACGATACCGAGTCGCTATACTATCAAATAACCGCCGTGGACGAGGCCGCGAACTTCAACTCGACGCTGACGAGGAGCATAACTGTATCGGACAACGACTCCCCCATCGCTCGCGCCGGTTCCGATCAGACAGTGAACGCGAGCGTGCAGATGCAGTTCAACGGCTCGGGCTCGGTAGACAACGTGGGCATCGCGAACTACACGTGGAACTTCACCTACAACGGCTCGGAGGTATTGCTCTACGGCGAGATGCCCAACTACACCTTCTGGGCGCCGGGCAACTACACGGCCTACCTGAACGTTTCAGACGCCGTCGGCCTGTGGGCGGTGGACGACCTGACTGTCGCGGTCGTTTTGATGGCGCCGCCCGTCAATAATACTAATAATACAAACAACAACACGAACAACACGCAGAACCAGACCAACCAGACGTCGAACTTCCTCAACGACTACTGGTGGGCCATTGCCGTAGTCGCATTGATAGTGGTCGCAGTCGCAATAGGAGTTTTCATGCTGAGGAGGAAGCCAAAGGCCGTAGAAGCGTCGAAGGAAGAGCCCGAGGATAAGAAGGAAGAATAGGCGCTGAGGAAACGCTTGCGAATGCTGGATCGTGAGGGGCACTCACAATCCTAGTGCGGTCATTACTTCTTTTAATCCCACTCCGTGCTTTGCGTCGGTGAGCAGGACGGGGACGCGCGGGTTGACCTTCTTCGCGTCATTGACAAGGACCTGCGGGTCGACGTCGACGGCCGAGGCAAGGTCGATCTTGTTGATGATTACGACATCGGACATGGCGAATATTAGCGGGTGCTTGCGCACCATGTCGTCGCCTTCGGTGACCGAGATGACGACCACGCGCTTGTCCGTGCCCAGCGGGAAGTCGCCGGGGCAGACGAGGTTGCCGACGTTCTCGACGAATAGCACGTCCATCTTGGCGAGCGGCAGCTCATCGAGGGCGTGGTCAACCAGATGCGCGTCCAGGTGGCACTCCTTGCCTGTATTCAGGTTCACGACCGGGACGCCGTGTGAGGCGAAGCGCCTGTAGTCGTCGTCCCCGGCCACGTCGCCGGCGATTGCGCCGGGCCTCATGCCCTTGGCCTTCATCATGTCTATGAGCTTCTCGGCGATCAAGGTCTTGCCGGAACCTATCGAGCCCACGAGGTCGAAAGACTTGATGCCCCTGGAGAGCAGGAGCCTGTGGTTGGCCTCGGCGATGCGCTTGTTGGCAGAGAGCAGGTCGGCGCCGAGCGCGACCTCGGTGACCCTGTGCATCTACCTCCCCCGCTTCGGCCTGCTGCAGATGGCGAAGGAGTCGCCGTCGAAAAAGACCTCCTCGTCCGGCAGCCTGGCCTGCAGCTCGCGCATGTAGTCCTCGACGTAGCTGAGGCTCATCTTCGGGTCCTTCCTGTCTATCTTGAGGTGTATCTTCTTTTCCATGCGCGGGGCCCAAGTCTAAGAAGGTGCCGGCGATATTTAACCCTTTGCGGCCCACCGCAACCAATATTAGGCGCGCCAATCATGGCCATGCGGGCCCGTGGGGTAGCCAGGATATCCTTTTGGCCTTCGGAGCCAAAGACCGGGGTTCGAATCCCCGAGGGCCCGTCCCTATCAACCTAGAGGGGATTCGAACGAGGACGCAAGGAGTTTAGAATCGAATTCACAAAACCTTGCGTCCGAAGCGGGGGCAAGGACTACAATCTCTCAGTCTTGCCCGAGATAGGTCCATCACATCCGGGTGGATGGACTGTGGCGAGGATGAGAACTACATTATAGAAGCCTCATTCGAGTTATAAACTACATTATACGCGTCGGAGGGCCCGTTCCAATCACATAGAGGGGATTCGAACATCCCACCACGTCCCTCTGGCGGCGCCCTGTCAGTACCGCTTGTACATCTTATGGTGAGCCCTGAAAACATTTATATAAGCATCGGGCTGTCGCGCCTCGATACTAAAATGCTAGAGAGCGAATACAGGTCACTTTACGAAAGTCTCAAGCGCTATTCCGACGTTCAGAGGCTCGCCCGCGAGACTGGCCTCGACGAAGAGCTTTTGATGGTCATCTACACGCAAAGGGTCACGCGCGACGCGACTAAGCGCTATTATGTGGTCAAGAAGCACGTCGACCAGATGTCGTGGCGGTGGCGCAATGGCACGCCGCTCATCAAGCTCGCCGACCAGAACGGCTTCCCGCCGGTCCTCATCGCGCTCATGGTCCTGACCTCCTGCGGCTACACGAGGAAGCAGATATGGGCGTGGATACGCAACCCCGACGGCCTTGAGAACAAGCGCCTGAGGCGCGAGATAACGGAGGTCGCCGTCAACGACCACGCCTACTCCCCCGCGGGGATGGAGCGCCAGTACGCCCGCGGCAGATGGGGCGAGGAGAAGCTGCAGAAGTGGCTGGACGACCAGGGCATAGAGTACCGGACCGAGAAGCAGCTGAAAGGGGAGTTCGCCAAGACGCCCGACTGCCTCCTCAGGAACCCCATCAAGCTCGGCAACGAGCAGATATTCTGGATTGAGTCCAAGGCCTCGTACGGTGACCCCGTCGAGTTGCGGAGGAACATCCACAGGCAGCTCGTGCCGTACACGCAGCTCTTCGGCCCGGGCATCGTCGTCTACTGGTTCGGCTTCGCCGACGGGGCGACTGCCCCCGAGGGCATCTACGTCCGGGACGCGAAGTTCTTCGAGAAGCCTCTGCCAAAGAGTTAGGGTGCGGTCCCATGAGGTATGTGAAAATCTCCAGGGACGAGGCGCAGAAGATTGCCAAGCTGCACGAGGGCGCTCTCGGCAAATCATATAGAGACCTGCTCTTCAGCGAGGGCACTATTATCGGCAAGGAGATTGCCCGCATCGCAGACAGGGAGAGGTTCTTCGAGACTGCCGCCAAACTCGTCGCCGGGCGCGGGTGGACGGACGAGATTGTCTTCGAGAAGGGACGCGCCATAGCCACGGGCTCGTTCGACGCAGGAGAACGTGGATGCGAGAGGCTGCGCGGAATAGTCGCGGCGCTTTATGAGAATCAATCGGGCAAGGTGGATGTTCAGGAAACCGAGTGCGAGGGACGCGGCGCGGACAACTGCGTTTTCATCGTTAAAAAGCGCTAGCCGGACTTGTGCTCCCAGGCCTCGTCCGAGAGCTTGCCGTAGACCTCGAAGTCCTCGCCCTTCCCCTTCTCTTTTTTCTTGCTCCTGATGAGATCGTGGATCCGGTCCTTCTTCAGGATCCAATAGTGGATTCGCCAGGTCTTCCCCTTCTGGATGGTGACCTCCTCGAGCGAGGTGCTCAGCAGGCCCGCCTCATCGAGCATGTAGAAGACGTCCCTGTCGGCGGTGGTGAGGGTGTTGTCGACGATCCTGTCCTGGTGGCCGAAGAAGGACAGGACGTAGTTGGCGAGATCGCCTATCTGCTCCCTGGTCATCCCCCTTCCGCCCAGCGCCTCTTCCAGCGCTACCCTCAACTCAGCGATTGTGATCACTGCCAAGGCCCACGCCAACGGTCTATCGCCCTTCGGCGTAAAAAGCTATCGGAAAGGCTCGCCTGTGAGCCTTTCGAAAAGGGATATGTAGAGCCTCGAAACCTCGCCGACGACGTGCGGCGGGAGCGCGGGTATCGGCGGTTCTGGGCGACTCGCCTTTCGTGCGGCCTGCAGCTCGTCGTGGTAGCCCGTCTTCCGGTAATGGCCGCGCACGAACTCCTTGCTGAGCTCGACGAACTCGCCTTGCTCGTACTTATCGAGCTCCCAGAAGCGGTCCTCGTCCGCCGTGCCGAATGTGTCCACGAGCATGATGGCGCGTTCGCCGTCGAAAGCGAACTCCTTCTTCCCGTCGACGTGGATGAGGCCGCGGGAGCGCACCCTTTTATTCATCAGCTCGTCGACCTTGAGGACGGTCTCGCGCAGCTGCGCCAGCTCGCCCTTCGTGAGAGCGGCAATCTTCATCGCCTCCTCAGGTGTCAAGTTACGGTCGACCTTCTCCAGCTTTGTGGTCATCTCGACGAAGGGCTCAGGAAGCTCGGTGCCGTACTCCGGGACTTTGTCGCTCTTGAATCCCAGCGACTTCGGAGATACTTCGCCCCTCTTGACGCGGTCGTGCATCGAGCCTGCGAGGTAGTACCGGGCGATGACCTCGAGCGGGATGAGGTGCCCCTTGGATTTGAAATCGAGCTTTTCGTCTATGGACGGGATGCGCACACGGCGCACGCGCATCCTGTTAGGCGCGGAGAGCTTGAGAAAATGGGTTTTGAACCCTTGCCTCTCGGCCTCCTTGAACCAGTACGCCGACGTGCGGCAGAGCGTCTCGCCCTTGTGAGGAACGTTCGTGGGAATGACCCTATCGAAGACGGAGATCTGGTCGGTGAAGAGGAACTCGAACTCGGAGGCGCAGACCTCGTAGACCTCCTTGACCTTGCCCTTCTTGTAGAGCTGCATGCGGGTGTGGATGCCATATGGTAAAATAGAGATTGCGGTCGCTAATCATGCATTCAACCGCTACTATTACGATAAATTCTTTTCAATGCTATAAATAGTCTGTTATCAGTTTAAGGCATGATGAGGGAGTAGAGACGGTTGAATTTAATATGATTGCCGCGCCCTAATTCCCCATCCTTTTAGGTTGGGGATGTAGGGCGAGCGGGCACCGGCCAACCGGGCTATGTTTTTAGGTGTCTATGGCAATGGCGTCTCGGCGGTGCGCGCCGCGAAGCGGCGCGCT